>NZ_JNIV01000021.1 GCF_000701405.1 Deinococcus marmoris DSM 12784 | reverse complement strand
TTTCCCGCACCAGGACGCGATTGATCGCCTCCCATGAACCGTCAGCTTCAAAACGGCGAAAGTACGAATACACCGTCTGCCACGCTGGAAAGTCATGCGGCAGGTTTCTCCAGGCAATGCCGCCCTGCAAGACGTACATGATCGCGCACAGCACCTCGTAGAGATCGACCGTGCGTGGCCGCCCTCCTGGCTTGGCAGAGGGGAGGAGTGGTTCGAGCCGCTTAAACTGGGCTTGGGTCAGGTCCGACGAGTAAGGCTTGCGTTTCACACCTCAAGCTTGCCACCGGGTCTGACCCTTTATAAACGCGCTCTGAGAGGAAGTTCTGGCCATCGCTCAGGACCTGCCCCTTCACGCTGGACGCGGCAACGGGCGAGGACCAGTCGTACTTGCGCCCCTTCGCGTAGGGATCAGTGCCTGGGGCGTCCAGGCGGTCTGTCCAGGGGTACTGCTTGCCGCCCGCATACGGACTGCCAGCGGGCAGGCTGCCATCAGGAGCGGTTACGGGTGTGTGCGTCTGGGAACAGGCGGCCAGCAACAGGGCGGTGCAACCGAGGGCAAAGGGAATGAACTTTCCAGTCATGGGTCTCCAGATCAGCCGGGCAATACGCAGATTTTGGGTCAGGGATGTAGGAGGGACGCCGCAGTATGACAGTTTTCTTACATGTGGAACGTTTAAGAACAGGGTCCGATTTCATGAGAACTGCCCACTTCCCCGTCGCGGCCTGACCGCTCGTTCGGGGTCATCCCGCCCCCGGAGGTAGTGGCAGAGTGCGGGATATGGAATACCGTGAGTTAAAAGGAACAGACCTGACCGTGAGCGCCGTGGGCTTCGGCGTGTGGACGGTGGGCACAACTTGGTGGGGTGTGAAGGACGAGGGCATGGGCAAACGCCTGCTGCGCGACGCCTTCGATGCGGGCGTGACCTACTTCGACAACGCCGACACCTACGCTTCGGGCCGCGCCGAGGAAATGCAGCGCGAGGCCCTGGGCGACGTGCGCGAGAAGATCGTGATCGGCACCAAGTTCGGCTACGACATCTACAACAACCCGGACCGTCCAGGGCAGCAGGAGCGTCCGCACGACTGGACGCCCGCCTACCTCCGCAAGGCGCTGGAGGGGAGCCTGAAACGGCTGGGCACCGATTACATCGACTTTTATCAGCTTCACAACCCGCGCGTGGACGCCATTGCGCTGGACGATCTGTGGGCCGAACTGGACAAACTGAAGTCCGAGGGCCTGATCCGCGCCTACGGCACCGCCCTAGGTCCGGCCCTGAACGAGCGGCAGATCGAGGAAGGGATTGCCACCGTGCGGGACCGCCACGCCCCCACCCAGATCATCTACAACCTGCTGGAGCAGGTGCTGGGCGAACAGATTCTCCCGGTGGCCGAAGAAGTGGGTGTGAGCATCGTGGCCCGCGTGCCACACGCCTCCGGGCTGCTGGAGGGGTACATGACGCTGGAAACGGAGTTCGAGCCGGGCGATCACCGCAACTGGCGCATGACCACCAATGCGAAGAAGAAGGCGTGGATGGAAGACGGCCTGAAGAAGGTGGAGGACCTGCAACCCTTCGTTAGCGGGCGTACCATCGGCCAGCTCGCCATTCAGTTCGCGCTGCACTCGCAGGCAATGGCGAGCGTCCTGCCCAATATCTACGACGAGAAGGGGCTGAAAGAGTACGTCGCCGCTTTCGATGCCAAGCCGCTGACTGATGATGAATACAGCGCCATCCAAAGCCTGTATCGCGACAACTTTGGCCTGACGCACGATTTACGTGGGCAGGAGGTGGCAAGGTGAGCGACGAAACTCAGACGCCTCAAACGCCCGCCACCCCGCCCGCCGGACGCCCCGCAGCCAGCACCGGATCAGCCAGTGGCCGCCCCAAGATGATGGTGGACCTCGATCCCAGTGGGCAGGTCACGGGGCGCGAGTCGGACCGCAGCAACCGCCAGTTCATGAACTACGCCTTTTTCAAGCTGGACCCCGCCTTCCGCCGATTGCCGCAGGCCGAGCGCGACGAGATCAAGGCCGAGTTCCTGGCCGCCGCCGAGGGTTGGGTCAGTGAAGCCCCGGCCAAAAAGGGCCTGATCCTGCGCCCGTACTCGCTGGTGGGCGTGCGCGGCGACGTGGATTTCATGCTGTGGCGCATCGCCTTCGACGTGCGCGAGTTCACCGAGGCGCAGGCCCGCCTCAACCGCACCCGCCTGATGGGCTACCTGACGCAGCCGTACAACTTCGTGTCCATGAACAAGCGCAGCCAGTACGTGAACCGCGTGGACGGCAGCGGGCACGGGCTGGAAGTGCTGCCGGGGCAGGGACAGTTCCTGTTCATCTACCCCTTCGTGAAAACGCGGGCGTGGTACGACCTGACGCCGCACAGCCGTCAGGGCATGATGGACGAGCATATCCACGCTTCGGTGCCGTTCAAGGGCGTGCGGATCAACACCTCTTACAGCTACGGCATTGACGATCAGGAATTCGTGGTCAGCTTTGACAGCGACTACCCGCAGGAATTCGTGGACCTCGTTCACCGCCTGCGCTACACCGAGGCCAGCATGTACACCTTGCAGGACACGCCGATGTTTACGTGTGTGAAAAAGGATTTGGCGGGGGTTCTGGGGGATCTGGCGTGAACCCCTTGCCTCAGCCCGGAAGTTATCTTAAAATATAACTTATGCACACCACCCATCTCCGCAAAGTTGGCGGCTCGGTCATGCTCACCATCCCCCCGGCACTGCTTGAACTGCTTCAGCTCAGGGCAGGCGAGGCCGTCGGTCTGACCCTGGAGGGCGATCATCTGGTCATCCTTCCCCAGCGGGGGCCGCGCTACAGCCTGAGCGAACTGCTGGCCCAGTGCGACTCCCAGGCTCCGCGCACGGCAGAGGAAGACGAGTGGCTTCAGGCTGCCCCCGTCGGGAATGAACTGCTGTAATGCGGCGCGGTGACATCTACCGGGTGAGCCTCGACCCGACGGCTGGACACGAGCAGCGCGGCACCCGCCCCGTCCTGCTGGTCTCACCCGACGCCTTCAACACGCTGACGCGAACCCCTGTCGTGTTGCCCATCACCACGGGCGGCCAGTTTGTTCGCACGCTGGGCTTCGCCGTTTCGCTGGACGGGGCAGGAACGCAGACCACCGGAATCATTCGCTGCGATCAACCGCGTGTCCTTGATCTGGCGGCACGCGGCGCAACACGGGTAGAGGGGGTGCCACAAGCCGTGATGGATGATGTGCTGGCAAAGCTGTTGACGCTGTTGCAGTGACCCCATCCACGCGGCCATTCAGCGGTTGACCTGAGCTATATCCGCTTACCCCTCTGATCCATCCAGGCTTGCGCTCCCCTGCTTGAGCGCATACAGCGCCGCCTGCCTCCAATCCTCTAGCGAGCGTAGTTCAAAGCCTTACCGGCGCCCCACCCATGTTCCCAGTGCCGCGCCGAGCGAAAAGACCAGCCCTAGCGGATAGAACCAGCCAAACATCCAGTACAAACTCAGGCCGATGTTGGCGTCCCGATTCATTTCGGGATGCAGCAGCATGAAACTGTAAATTGCAGCTCCGCCAGCCGCCGACAGCCCACCCCAGACCGCCCCTACTCGGTTGCGCCTCCGCAACCAGACAGCGAAGGCGGCCAATACTCCGACAGGTACGAGCAGCACAGGCAGCACGACGCTCAGAGAGAGCAGCGAACGCCCCAATCCCAGCCCGTCCATCATGGCAACCCGGACCACACCTGCCAGTATCCCCAGCCCTGCAATGCCTAGCATCAGCAGCGGCAGACGCAGGTCCGGGGCCAACTTCATCCCCCCGCCCCATCCAAACTGGCAATCCCGTGCTTCAAGGCGTACAGCGCCGCCTGCGTCCGGCTGTCCAGTTCCAGCTTGCTCAACAATCGGCTGACATGCGTTTTAACCGTGGCCTCGCTGACCCCCTGATCGGCAGCGATGTCGCGGTTGCTGTGGCCGCGCGCGATCAGTTGCAGCACGATGGTTTCCTTGGGGGTCAGGGTTTCGCGCATATCAATGCTGCGGAAGTCGCGGACCAGACGGCGGGCGGCCTCGGGGTGCAGGCGGACCTCCCCGCGCGCGGCGGCGTGGATGGCGTCGGCCAGCGTGTCGCTGGAAGCGTCCTTGAGCATGTAGGAAATCGCCCCAGCCTCGATTGCGCCGTTGACCTTGTGTTCCTCCAGCGTGCTGGTCAGGGCGATGACCTCGGTGTCGGGCAGGGCGCGGCGCAGGGCCTTGGTGGCCGTAATACCGTCCATCACAGGCATCATCAGGTCCATGACCACCACGTCGGGGTTCAGGCGTTGCGCCTCGGCCAGGGCTTCCTCGCCGTTGCCCGCCTCGCCCACCACTTCAATGTCGGGGTCCAGGCCCAGAAACAGGCGCAGGCCCTGGCGCACGACGGCGTGGTCATCAACGAGCAGAACGCGGACAGTGGGCGTGACTGGATCAGATGTGGACATGGTGATCTCCTTGTGAGGCGTCATTCTGAGAGGGATTCGAGGGTGAAATTGTCGCCTGGCGCGTCGATAAACACGTCCAGATCGGGGGCACTGGCAGGCGGCTGACCGGCAGGCAGACTCAGGGTTTCGCGGTCCGTGAAGCGCACGCGCACCTTCAGGCCGGGGGCGGCGCGCAGCACCACATCGCCGCTCTGAGTGCGGATGTCCAGATTGCCGCGCGTGCCAGCCGGGGCAGTCACCGTGACGTCGCCGCTGGCGGTGGTGACCGTGCCGCGCGAGAAGGCGGCGGGCAGGGTCAGCTTCACGTCGCCGCTGCCCGTTCCGGCCCCCAGCGTGCCCGTTCTGACCCCCGCCAGCGCCAGTTTCAGGTCGCCGCTGACCGTGTTGACGCGCACAGCCTCGGGAGACGCGCCGCCAGGAGCCGTGACGGCGATGGTCCCCGACGTGCTGACCAGCGCGAACGGCCCGCCTGCCTGCGCCGGAAGCGTGACCATCTGATCGCCGCTGACGCTGCGGACATTCAGCGCCCGCAGACGCAGGAACGAGAGGTCCAGCGCCTGATCCCCGCCCAGGGTGCGGGTCCTCAGGGTCAGCGGAATGCTGCGGCTGGCCTTCAAGTCAATGACGTGCTGAACGGGTTCGGGATAGGCCACGGTGACGCCGGGGCGGTCCAGCGACTGCACGCGCAGGATCAGCCCGAAGGTCAATTCTCCCCCCTCCCGGCTGGCGCTGAGCTGCACCGGATTGCGGGCGCGGTGGGTGACCTGTCCGCCCACCACCAGGGCACTTCCGGCGGGCAGCGGTCCCAGATTCAGGCTGGTGCGGTCCCCGTCGATTTTCAGGGTGGCCGTGCGCGCCAGATCGCCCTGGAGGGGGCCGTCCAGCGCCACGCTGACCGGGGTGGTCTCGGCCCCCATGCCTGGCGTCGGCTTGACCGTCACGCCCTGCCAGGCCAGCAGCGCCCCCGCGCCGGCGATCAGCAGTCCCAGCGCCATCCGCGACAGCACCGGGGGCAGGGGCCGGGTGCCGGGGCTGAGGGTCACGCCCCCACCTCTGCGGGTCTGGAGAGGACCGGTTGGGCGGGCAGGCGCAGGGTGACGGTGGTGCCCTCGCCTGCCGCACTCCTGACCTCCAGCGTGCCGCCCGCCCCCGCCGCCCGCTCACGCATGCTGCGCTGGCCCAGCGTGCCGCGCCCGGCAGCCGTGGGGTCAAACCCGCGCCCGTCGTCGCGAATGCTGATGGTCACGGCTGGGCCGTCCTGCCCTGCATCGGCCTGAGAGACAGCCAGCCAGACATTCTGCGCGCGGGCGTGCTTGACCACGTTGTGCAGCGCCTCCTGGGCCACGCGGTAGGCGGCGGCCTGGGCGTCAGGAGTCAGGGACGGTTCAAAATCCAGCCCGGCGTGAACCGTCAGACCGTGGCGGGCTTCCAGCGCGTGGGCGTGCTGCGACAGGGCGGCCACCAGCCCGCCTTCCTCCAGCGCGTCCGGGCGCAGGCTGAACAGCAGGGCCTTCATCTCCGAGACGCCGCCGTCGGCCAGCCGGATGGTGTAATCCAGGCTGGCACGGGTGCGCTCCGGGTCACGGTCCAGGGTGGCGCGGGCCGTTTTTGCGCCCAGCGAGATGCCGTACAGCGCCTGGGCCACGCTGTCGTGCAGTTCGCGGGCCAGCCGGGCGCGTTCCTGCTCCCCGGCCCGCGCCCCGGCCCGTTCGATCAGTTGCGCGGCGTGCTGCGCGGTCCCGGCGTGATCGGCGATGCTTAGAAGGAAAGCCAGTTCGTCCGCGCCGGGGCGCACGCCCGCCGGATACAGGGCGCGCAGGGTACCTCCCTCCAACGCTCCCGCCGAAACGGGCAGCGTGACCGGCAGTGTTGCCAGCGCGCCGCCGCCCTGAACCAGCCGCACATCCGCTTCACCCTGGGACGGCAGGCGGTCCAGCGGGCCAGACAGCCCTCGCCCCTGCGGACCACTCAGGGCACGCAACGTGCCGTCCGGGGCAGTCAGGGCCACCGAGAGCGCCGTGCTGGCGGCCCGCGCCTGTTCGGTCAGATCGGCCAGGGTGGCGTCCAGATCGTCGCCCAGCGCCACCCGCCCGGCAGCGCGGCGCAGGGCCACCACCTCGCGGCGGGCGGCCTCGTAGCCGGGATCGCGCGACAGCAGGGCCACCGCCAGCCGGGTCCACATCCGGCCCATCAGGTTCAGCACCCCGGCCAAGACCAGCAGGCCGCCCAGCCCCAGCGCCACCAACCCGGCAACGGCCAGCGGACTGGGCAGCAGCGTCTGTTCGCCCCAGACCACCGGGAACAGGTCGGGATACAGCGCCCACAGCGGCGACAGCAGGCCCAGCAGCGTTGCGGCAACCAGCATGGCCAGCACCACCCAGCACACCGCCGCCAGTGGCAACTGCACCACATGGAACAGCAGCGTGCGGTAGGTCAGCGGGTCCGCCAGCGTGCCGCGCAGCCACGCCAGCATTCCCCGGTACGCGGGCGGCAGGGGCGGCGGCGCAAAGGTGACACCCAGCACCCCGGCCAGCGCCCGCTGCACGTCGCCCAGACCGCCCACCAGCCACAGCGAACCCAGCAGAAAGGCCGCCCCCACCAGAAAGGCCAGGGTCAGCAGGCCGCCCACCACGCCGCCGGTGATCAGGCCCGCTGTGAACGTGCCCATCGGCAGCGCCAGAAAGATGTACAGCGCCGCGCGGTAGGTGTGGGGGTCCAGCAGATCAGACAGCACGCGCTCGCGCCGCCGTCCCTGAATCTGCCCACCGTCACCTGCCACTGGCCTCATCCGCACCATCATGCGACGAAGGTACGGCGGGCAGCAAAGAAAGGCGTCCGCCGAAAGGGGGAAGGGCAGTCAGGACCGCAGGGAGTGCTGTAGCGCCTGCCCCAACTCGGGCATATGCGTTAGACACACAAGTGTGCCATCAGCAGGGATAAACATGGCTTCAGGCTGGAGTATAGCCAGATTGCCGGGTGCTTCAGGGCAGCAGCAGCCGCGGGTTCCACTCCTGCGGGCCGCTAAACTTCACGCGCTGCTGGGGCTGCGGGCCACCGTCGCAGGGCGGAGTGGCCGCCGTCTTGCGGACCAGCGGCCACACACTGACCACTGCGCGGGCCGAGATGTCCTGCACGCCCACAGGGCCAAAAACGCGGCTGTCCAGACTTCCGCCAGAGCTGCGGTTGTCGCCCATCACGAAGTAGTGGTTAGGAGGCACTTTCACATTGGGCAAGTCCGCCCGTGTGGGCGAGGCCGCGACACTGTTGGCGAGAGAGCTACCCGTGTCGGGGCATAACATATTCCAGTACGCATGTGTTTTCGCCTCTGGCAACGGCTGACCGTTCACGCTGACCTGCCCGGCACGAATGCTGACCGTGTCGCCCGGCACGCCCACCACACGCTTGACCAGATACGGGCGGTAACGCCAGGGCAGCGGCAGCCCCCGGTAGTCACTCTTCCATTCGTAGGCCGCTGCGCGCGGCGGCTTGAACACCACGATGTCGCCCCGGTGATATTCACCCAGACCCAGCCGGTGCGCCCAGCCCTCGGCAGTGGGCAGCAGCAGGCGTTCGCCGTGACGCAGCGCAGGCATCATGCTGGCCCCGTCCACGCCCACCGAACTCGCGCCGAACTGCGTGAACAGCAGCGCAAAGACCACAGGCGCGGCCCACTCACGCCACAACCCCAGCAGCCGGTTGCTCATGGCCGGGCCTCCTGCGCCGTGGGGGCAGCGTGAACCTCTGCACGAACCGCGTAGGCTGCCCCACCCAGCGCCAGTCCCACGAACAACACGCGCAAACCCAGTCCCAGCGTGTACACCCGCGCCAGATTCAGGGCCAGCCACCACGGCGAGCCAGAATCACGCAGGGCGATTGCCCAGGCATCAACTTCATCCAGATCCTTCAATCGGGCGTCCAGCATGGATTGGTGCAGGTTGGCGTGAAGTTCGGCCCGTACATCCCGACGGATCTGGAGCGGCAACAGGCAGACGGCATGGTTCAGATACACCTCAAGCGGGGCGGGTGACTTCACCACAACCGCCGCAACGCACGGTCAAAGGCGGCGTAACCCTCGCGGCGGCGCAGCAACTCCTCGCAGCCCGCGTCGGTTAGCAGGTAAGTCTTGACTGGCGGCCCACCACGCGCAGGCTGAGTCTGAACCGCACTCAGAAAT
Source organism: Deinococcus marmoris DSM 12784 (assembly GCF_000701405.1). Classification (GTDB taxonomy): domain Bacteria; phylum Deinococcota; class Deinococci; order Deinococcales; family Deinococcaceae; genus Deinococcus; species Deinococcus marmoris. The sequence goes on along the minus strand of NZ_JNIV01000021.1, from coordinate 44,856 downwards.
CCAGCGCGTTCCAGGCGGTGCAGGGCCGGGTATAGGCTCCCGGCATTCAATCTGATCTGCCCTTCTGTCAGCGCGTCCACTCGCTTGGCGATGTCCTGCCCGTAGCCGCCCTCCCGCTCCAACACGCTCAGCAAAATCAAATCAAGATTGCCTTTGAAAAGATTCACGTCCATATTTTTGTCCTCCACTCACAATATCAGTCTCTGATATCAGGATACGATAATGGTGGGGAAAGAACAAGCCGCCTCATTTCGGAGGCGGCCCACTTCACCTGACTTGACTCAGCCGGGAATCTTGATTTGCTGGCCCACCTTGATCAGGTCCGGGTTGCTGATGTTGTTGTAGTGGGCGATCTTCTTGTACTCGCCCACGTCGCCGTAGTACTTCTGGGCAATCGCGCCCAGCGTGTCGCCCGCCTGAACGGTGTACACGGTGTCGCCGGTGTCCTGATCCTTTTCCTTGGTCAGTTCCTTGGCACCCTCGGCCACGCGCAGACCGCTGATGTCCACGCCCGACACGCCTTCCACGGCGCGGGCCAGCTTCTCGGCCAGCCGCTGCTCGTGATCGTTGTCCACCACGCCGCGCAGGATCACGCTGTTGCCGCTTTGCAGCACGTCGATGGGATCGTCCTTCAGCTCGCCGTTGTTGCGGATGGCCTGATGGACCGCCTTGGCGATCTTGCTGCGGTCCTCCATCTCCTTGATCTCCGCGTCCATGCTGGAGGTGGCGGGGGCAGCGGTCACACGCTCAGGCTCGTCGCTGCTGCTGGCCGGGCCAGAAGTGACCGTGTTGTCGGAGGCACTGGGGCCTGCATCCTGGGGCGCTGCCGCCTGGGCCTGCTGGGGAGCTTCCTGGGCGATCAGGCCGCTGGTGTCCACCGACTTGACGCCGTTGATGCCCTCGGCCACCACCTTGACCAGACTGCCGTAGCGGTCATTGGGCACCATGCCGCTGACGGTCACGTTGCCGCCCTTCTCCTGCACCTGCAAGCCCAGATCCTTCAGACGGGGCTGCTCGTTGAGGGCGTCGTTGACTCTGTCTGCTGTGCTTTTTCCGAATGGCCACATGCCAGAAAGATTAGCGCAAGCCACAGTCTGACCGTGAAAAAATCTACGTTAGTAAAGGAACGCTCAGGACGTGGCTGCGTCAGGTTCAGGTGAGTTGCCCCGCCCCTCAGCCATCACTGGGCGTGCGCTTCTTGGGCTTGCTGGCGGCAAATTTCGCCAGCTTGGCAATCAATACGGGCGGCGTTCCGGTGAGCAGGTCACGCGAGATGGGACGGCGCTTTGCAAAGCTGTCCACCCGGTCAAACATGGTGTCAAACAGGTCACGGGGCATGTCCAGCGCCGGGGTCAGGCGCACGGTGCGCTTGCTGCTCAGGCTCAGGTTGGCCATCACGCCGGATTCGTGCAGTTCGCGCAGGGCCAGCAGGGCGGTGGCCTCGAAGACCAGTTCCTTCAACACGCCGGGCAGCGGTACGCCCAGCATCGGCTGGAACTGCATCGCCAGCAACAGACCCTGACCGCGCACGTTTTCCAGCAGGCGGGGATATTTGAGCTGGGTGGCCCGCAAACGCTCCAGGCCCACGCGCCCCAGTTCCAGGCTGCGGGCGGGCAGATCATTCTCGATCAGGTATTCCAGCGATTTCAGACCCACCGCCATCGACAGCGCGCCGCCGCCAAAGGTGTTGCTGTGGCGTTTGCTGCTCAGGCCGCCCAGCATCTTTTTATAGATGTCGTGCCGGGCAATCGTCGCGCCCACCGCCGTCATCCCGCCGCCCAGCGGCTTGGCCAGGGTGATGATATCGGGGTCCAGGCCCTGCGCCGCCGACTCGAACCAGTGGCCCGTGCGCCCCAGCCCGGTCTGAATCTCGTCGGCAATAACGATGATGCCGTGTTTGCGGCAGTATTCGCCCAGCCCGCTGAGGAAGCCGGGTGGGGGAATGTTCACGCCGCCCTCGCCCTGAATGGGTTCCACGATCACGCAGGTAATTTTATCGGGGCCGACACGCCGGATCAGCACCTTGAAAGCGTCCAGATCGCCGTAGGGCACGGTCAGCGCCCCCGGCACCAGCGGGCGGAAGATGTCCTGATATTCCGGGTTGGGCGTCAGGCTCAGGCTGCCCAGGGTCTTGCCGTGGTAGGCGCTGCCAAACGAAATCTGAAACTGCGAGCTGGGGCGGAACGCCTTGGCAAACTTGAGCGCGCCCTCCACCGCCTCGGTGCCACTGGAGCAGAAGAAGACCTGAGAATCGGCGTGGCTGGGCAGTTCGCGGGCCAGCAGACGGATCAGGTTGGCCTCCAGCGCCGCGCGCCACGGGGCGCTGGACTGCTGGGGCAGGCCCATCGAGCGGTTCAGGTCCAGAAATTGATGCAAAAATTCGGTCAGCACCGGGGGCATCTCGCCAAACGGGGTGGCCGCGTACCCGCTGGCGTTGATGCGGCGCACGCCGTCCTCGTCTTCCAGTTCCCAGGGGGTCACGCGCGCGAACGGCCCGGCCACGCCCAGGATGCCCAGCCCGTACAGCAACTCGGCATTCCCGTATTCCAGCTCCAGACGGCGGGTGTCCGGGGCGCTCAGGCGTTCGTGCAGGACATCGTCGGCGGAGATGAAGCCAGGGGGCAATTTTTGAGGCTGGTTTGAAGAAGGCGCAGACATGGGAGTCAGTGTAGACGGTGGGTGGACGCTGGACTTAACCGCTTCCCACTTCTCGCAGCAGCGCCGGAACCCCGCCCGGATAGGCAACGGCCTCCAGCCCATCGGCGCGCAGATACTTCGCCGCCAGGCCGGAACGCACCCCGCGTTCGCAGATCACCAGCAGCGGCCCCGTCTGCGGGGTCAGGCCATGCGCGCCGTCCTCGATCTGCTGCAATGAGACGGCCAGAACGGGCAACACCGTCAGCCTGTCCAGCGGCTGGGCAAAGCGCAGTTCGGGGGGGCGCAGGTCGATGACGGTCACGCCTTCGGGCAGGGGCATGGGCGCAGGATAGGCCACAGCTTCTGGCAAGGGGCACATTCCGCCCGGAGGACTCGGTTATGCTGCTCTTTATGGAAGAAGTGACCCCACAGGAAGGACAGAGTCGCGTGCAACAGGGCGCGGTGCTGGTGGATGTACGTGAGCAGGGCGAGTACGATCAGATTCATGCCGAGGGCGCGGCGCTGTTGCCCCTCAGCGAGCTGGAAAGCCGTTTCTCGGAACTGCCGAAAGACAGGGAACTGGTCATGATCTGCCGCAGCGGCGCACGCAGCAAGCAGGCGGGCGAGTACCTGATGCAAAACGGCTACAGCAAGGTGGTCAATCTGAGCGGCGGCACGATGGCCTGGGCCGAAGCGGGCCTGCCCACCGAAGGAGAGTCGAGTTAATGGACACTGAACAGAATATCTCTGCCACCCCCGCCCCGGTGGGCGGCCTGCCCACCGAGGAGCAGGTCCGCGAGGCCCTGAAGATCGTCAAGGACCCCGAGATCCCCGTCAACGTGGTGGACCTGGGCCTGATCTACGGCGTGGACGTGCAGGAAGGCGGTCTGGTGGACATCACCATGACCCTGACCAGCGTGGGCTGCCCGGTGCAGGACCTGATCCGCGCCGACGCCGAGATGGCCGTCAGCCGTCTGGACGGCGTGACCGACGTGAACGTGGAATTCGTGTGGACGCCGCCGTGGGGACCGGACAAGATGACCGAGGACGGCAAGCGCCAGATGCGGATGTTCGGCTTCAACGTCTAGCGACTCGGATTGAAAAGAGGCGGCCCCATCTAAAGGCCGCCTCGTCTTTGTCTCGCTCCCTGGCCGAGCCGACTACCGGCGGGCAATCCCCAGGATGTTCAGAAACTGCACCAGGGCCATCGCGAATCCGGCCACGTAGGTCAGGGCGGCGGCGGTCAGCACGTTCTTTGCACCGTTCTGGCCTTCCACCGTGCCGTTCAGGCCCCGGCTGTCCAGATACACCAGCGCGCGGCGGCTGGCATCGAATTCCACGGGCAGCGTGACCACATGAAAGATCAGCGCCGCACCGAACAGGATGACGCCCAGCCACAGCAGGCCGGACAGCTTCAATAAGATGCCTGCCAGCAGCAGCCAGGGGGCAATATTCATGCCCAGGCTCAGCGGCACGGCCATCTTGCCGCGCAGCACCAGTGCGGGCATCCGCACCTTGTCCTGCATGGCGTGGCCGACTTCATGGGCCGCCACCGCCATCGCGCCGACGCTGGCGACGCCAAACACGCTCTCGCTGAGGTTGACGGTCTTCTTGCCGGGATCGTAGTGATCGGTCAGGTTGCCGGGGACAGCCTGCACTGGCACGCCCTGCAAGCCGTTCTCGTCGAGCATCATGCGGGCCACTTCCGCGCCGGTCAGGCCACGGGCGTTGCGGACCTGACCCCACTTTTTATAGGTGCGGCCCAGGTAGCCCTGGATCAGCAGGGACGCCACGAACACGATAATGATCGGAATGGTGTAGGGGCCAAGAAACATAGGGAACTTCCTCCGGGAAGTGGGGCGCGGCCCTGAAACGGGTCCGGCCAGTCCGTCGGTAACGGCGTGGGCGTCCACTCCAATCGGAGGTTTCGCCTCCCATATCTTAGCGTCCCCCACTCAGGTTTCATGAGAGGAGAGGGGCGCTGAATTGATGTGGCCCTGGGCCTACTTTGCGCCGGGGACGGGCAGTGGAACCGCCAGAGGTTGCGCCATCACACTGAACTTCAGTGCGGTGCGCTCCTCGTGCTGAACGTCCAGCTTGACGAATTCTGGCTGGGCGCACAGGTCCAGACCGTCGTTCACCAGATAGCCGCGCGCGATCGCCAGCGCCTTGACTGTCTGGTTGACGGCGGCGGGACCGATGGCCTGAATTTCCACGCTGCCCTGGGACCGCAGCAGGGCAGCAATGGCTCCGGCGATGGCGTTGGGGCGGGAAGTGGCAGAGACGCGCAGGGTTTCCAAGGCTGGGGTTCCTCCAGGAACTGAATCGCCCCGAGTCTAGGCGAAGGTGTCCTGCGGGGCAATTCCCCCGGTGGGTGCCTGCTGCATTCGCCGCCAGCCTCCGCCTTTGGAGGGACGCTGGAGCAGGGGGCGGGCAGGTAGCGTGAACCCCAACCGACAGGAGGTTAAACCCGTGGAAGAAGTTCTGGTCCCTCTATTTTTCTTTGGCAGCCTGTTCGCCTTTCCCCTGCTGCGCCGCCAGATGATCCACCGCCACCGACTGGAGCTTCTGCGTCTGGATGTCCTGGAGACCACTGCGCCCGACACTTCAGCCACGGCTCCCGACAGCGCCGCCGAACTGGCCCTGCGCCTGCCCGAACCGCACCGCCTGTACGCGCTGGCGTTGCTGTGCCGCCTTCAGGACGCCCCGGCCCATGCTCCAGAGCAGCAACCACTGGACGCCCACAGCGCCTACCTGATCCGGCAGGCCCGCAACGAGTACCTGCCCGCCACCCTGCGCGCCTACCTGAACCTGACCCCCGCTGCCCGCACCCAACTGAACGGGCGGGGCCAGGACGCCGAGGAACTGCTGCGCGAACAGTTGGAACTGATCAGCAGCGGCGTGGCCGGGGCACTGGCCCAGCACCACGCCCCCGCAGACCGGATGCTGACGCAGGGGCATTTTCTGGGAGAGCGCTTCGAGAAAGTTGCGGACCGAGTCCGGGCTTAGGCTCCCGCATCCAGCTCTTCCACCCGCACGCCCAGCAGGTGCGCCAGATCGAGAAGCTGCACCAGTTCGACGGTCACCCCTGCCAACTCACGCAAGCCCAACCGAATGCCCGCCAGCGCCGAGGCCCGCAGGTCTGCCCCGTCCATCTCTGCGCCGTGAAACTCGGTCTTGCCCAGCGTGCAGCCCCGGAAGATTGCGCCGGGCAATTTGGCGTCCATGAACACGGCCTCGGTCAGGTCACAGTCCTCCAGCCACAGATGCTTTGCTTCGACATCCGGCCACAGGGACAGCGGGGCCAGCGCGCGGGTCAGGCGGACGTGACGCAGCACCGCGCCCGGCAGTTGCAGGCCCGTCAGGCGGCAATCGGTGAACTGTACGCGTTCCAGCGCCGCTTCGGTCCATTTCGCGCCGCTGAGGTCACAGCCCTCGAAACGCACGTCCTTGAGCCGAATCAGGTTCCATTCCACGCCGCTCAGATTGACCTCGCGGAACACGACGCCCTCGAAGGAGACGGTTTGCAGCGTCCCCGCGTCCAGCGAAACACCCTCCATGACGCCGCCCCGGTACACCGATTCATCCTCTAAATCGGACGGCACCAGGGTTCGCAGCCCGCCACGCGGAAACCTGGGTGGGCTGGGAGGCTTGATTTTTAACGGCTGCCCGGTCACAGAATCAGATCCTAGAGGGTCAGGATTTCATGGCCCCTCGCCGTGACCACCAGCGTATGTTCAAACTGGGCGCTGGGTTTCCTGTCCTCGGTGATCACGGTCCAGCCGTCGGCCAGCAAGCGGGTCTCGGGGCGGCCCAGGTTGACCATCGGCTCGATGGTAAAGACCATGCCCGCCTGCAACTTGAGGCCGGTGTAGCGCGCCCCGGTGTGGTAGATGGTGGGTTCCTCGTGCAGCCGTTTGCCGATGCCGTGGCCGGTGTATTCGCGCACCACGCCGTAGCCCCGGCCTTCCGCCAGGGTCTGGATGGCGTGGCCGATGTCGCCGACGCGGGCGTTGGGGCACACCACTTCCAGGCCCGCCGCCAGCGCCTCGCGGGTGGTGTCCACCAGACCCTGAACCTCCGGGCTGACCGCGCCCACCGTGTAGGTGTAGCAGGCGTCGCCGTACATGCCTCCCAACAGCACGCCGATGTCCACACCGATGATGTCGCCGTCCTCCAGCACGCGCCCGTCGGGGATGCCGTGGCAGATCACCTCGTTGACGCTGGCGCAGATGGTGCCTGGAAAGGGATTGGTGCGCGGTCCGTAGCCCAGGTAGGCGGGAACGGCCCCTGCCTTGCGAATGTGTTCCTCGGCAATGCGGTCCAGTTCGGCCAGGGTCACGCCGGGTTTCACGAAGGGGTCAAGAACCCGGAAGGTCTCGGCCACCAGCGCCCCCGCGCGGCGCATGGTCTCGATCTCGCGGGCGGATTTCAGGGCAACGCGGCTCATAGCGAAAGAGGCTAGCACGGGGTAGGCGGGGGCTTTGGGGCGAGGAATCACGGTGGAAAGCCTGAGCGATTTGATCGCCCCTCCGGCCTGTGCGGTGGCCTGCGGGTCCGCATGGGTTCATCTGCTGGCCCCGCCTCCCCTACACTGCGCCACATGAGGCAAACCCTGTGAAAGTGGTCATCAGCGTGGACATGGAGGGCGTGTGCGGGGTGGCGTCGTGGGTGCAGGTCAGCCCGCCGGAATTCGGGGGACTGGTCAGCGGCACGGAGTATCAGGCCGCCCGCGAGCGCATGACCCGTGAGGCCGCCGCCGCCGCCGAGGGCGCGATCATGGGCGGCGCAACGGGCGTGCTGATCAACGACAGCCACGACACCATGCGGAACCTGATCCCCGAACTGCTGCCCCATGAGGTGCGCTTCACCAGCGGCAACGACAAACCGCTGAGCATGGTGCAGGGCGTGCAGGAAGAGGGCGTGGGCGCGCTGCTGTTCGTGGGCTACCACGCCCGCGCCGGAAGCCCGCTGGGGCCGCTGGCCCACACCTGGAACGGCTTTATCCGCAACGTGCGGGTGGGCGGCATCGACACCGGGGAATACGGAATCAATGCACTGCTGGCCGGGCACTACGACGTTCCGGTGGTCTTTGCCAGCGGCGACGACGTGGCGATGGCCGAGATCAGCGCCGAACTGGGCGAGGGGGTGGTCACGGTGGCGGTCAAGGAGGGGCTGAGTACCTACGCGGCCATCCACCTGCACCCCGCCGAAGCACAGAAGCGGATCCGTGAGGGGGCCGAACAGGCCGTGCGGGCGGCCAAAAATGCCCAGCCCTACACCACCCGCTGGCCCGCGCCGTGCCAGATCTCTTTCGACCATCAGGCCCGCGCCGACGCCTGCGCCCGCGTTCCCGGCGTGACGCGGGTGGACGGGGTGACGGTGGGCTGGAGCAGCGAGAATGCCTATCACCTGTTTCAGACCTTCAGGATGCTGGCGACGGTGGCGGGCGTGCGGCTGAACGGGTAGAGCCGGGGAGGGAGTAGCGCGGTGAGAACGCCGCATCCACCCCCCTCATGCCCACCCGTTACTCTGCAACCATGACCCTGCGCCCCCTGCTGACCCTCGCCGCCCTCGCCCTGACCGCCAGCGCTTCGGCAGCCACCGCCTGGGCCGGGGTGGACGCCACTACGAAGGGCTACGGCCTGCACGCAGGTCTTTCGGTGTTCCAGGTGCCCATTGTGGGGACGCTGGGGGTGGAATCGGCGGCAGAAAAAGCCTGGCGCAACACCAACGCCAACCGTTACGCGGTGGGCGCAACCCTGCGGGACATCAACGTGCCGATCACGCGGGTAGACGCCTTCGCCACGGCGGGCGCGGAATACGTGAACCGCTTCGGTGTCTACGCCGAGGGTGGGCTGCGCGGGCCGCTGCTGGGGCCAGCCGGATGGCGGGCCTTCGTGCGGACGGGCACGGCTTCTGGCTTTGGCGGGGGCGTGGGGCTGGAACTGCGCTTCTGAGCGACAGGGCAGCCATCTGACAGCAGGTTTACCCTGCCCCGAACGCCCCCAGAGCCGCCTCCAGCGTTCCCAGCCGCGCGGCGATCAATTGCCCCGGATCGCGGTTGTAGCCTCCGGCCATGACCGTCACCAGGGGAATCCGGGCGCGGGCGGCCCAGTTCAGCACCCGTTCGTCCCGCTGGCGCACCCCGCCGACGCTGAGGGCCAGTTTGCCCAACTGATCGCCCGCTAGCACGTCCGCCCCCGCCAGATAGAAGACGAAATCCGGGCGAAAGGCAGCGACGGCGGGGGCCACCTGAGAGTCCAGCACGGCCAGATACGCCGCGTCCCCGGTGCCGTCGGGCAGGGCGATATTCAGGCCCGCCGTCTCCTTGGTAAAGGGGTAATTGTTCGCGCCGTGCAGGCTGACGGTCAGCGCCCGCGCCTCGCGTTCCAGCATGGCCGCCGTGCCGTTGCCCTGATGGACGTCCAGATCGAGGATCAGAATTCGGCGGGCATGTCCGGCGTCCAGCAGCCACTGGGCGCTAATGACCACATCGTTGAGGAAGGAAAAGCCCTCGGCGTGATCGGCGTAGGCGTGGTGGGTGCCGCCGCCGAAATTGATGCCCAGACCCCTTTTCAGGGCGTCCTGTGTGGCGGCCAGGGTTGCGCCGCTGCTGCCCAGGCCGCGCTCCACCACCGCCGGAGTCCAGGGAAAGCCCAGCGCGCGTTCCTCGGTGCGGGTGACCTCTCCGTTTCGCCACCTTTCCAGATACGCCGGGTCATGCACCCGCTCGGCCAGCGCCCAGGGCAGGTCTGGGGCCTCCACCAGTGGCAGCAGTTCGCCCACCCTGGCCAGCAGTTCCAGCATGGATTCGCGCGCCATGAACTGCCGCCGGGGCGCGGGCTGCCCGGCGTAGGCAGCGCGGCGGTAGGCGGTAAAGGCGCGGAACGGATGGGCAAAGGCGGCCAAGGTGCTGACAGGCTACAGTCTGGGCATGTCCACGCTCACACAGCGCCTCGGCCTGCGCCTGCCCATCGTCCTCGCACCGATGGCGGGCGGGATCAGCACGCCAGAACTGGTGGCCGCCGTCAGCAACGCGGGCGGGCTGGGCAGCCTGGGCGCAGCGTATCTGACGCCCGCGCAGATCAGGGAGGCGGGTGCGGCAGTGCGGCGGCTGACGCAAGCGGCTTTCGCCGTGAATCTGTTCGCGCCGCACCCCACCGTGGCAACAACAGGATCAGAGGTGGAGCGGGCCGCCGCCGAACTTGCCCCCTTCCACGCTTCCCTGGGCCTGCCACCACCTGAACTGACGGCGCAGGCGAACCCAGACTTCGGCTTGCAGCTAGAGGCCGTGCTGGAGGTCTGTCCCGCCGTCCTCTCCTTTACCTTTGGGCGGCTGGACAGGCATCATCTGGACGAGTTGCGCTCACGTGGGATTCTGACGGTAGGCACCGCGACAGGGCTGGAGGAAGCGCGGCAGCTCGAAGGGGACGGCGTGGACGCCATCGTGATGCAGGGCGGCGCGGCGGGCGGCCACCGGGGCGGCTGGTCAGAAGATGAACTGGCCGACACGCTGACGCTGACCTGTGCAGCGGCGCAGAGCATTCGCATTCCCGTGATTGCAGCGGGCGGCCTGATGAGCGCGGCAGATGTGCGGGCCGTGCTAGCCGCCGGAGCCAGTCTCGCGCAGTGTGGAACGGCGTTTCTGCGGGCAGCAGAGGCCGGGACTTCCGCGCCGTACCGGGCCGCGCTGGCATCAGCGAAAACGGGCGACACCGTGCTGACCCGCGCCTTCAGCGGACGAACTGCACGGGGGCTGAGAAACGCCGTGACGGAAAGCGTGCAGCAGCCTCTTCCCTACCCGTTCCAGAACGCCCTGACCCGTTCCATGCGGGCGGCGGGAGCCAGAGCGGGCCGCGCGGACGTGCTGAGCCTGTGGGCCGGGGAGGGCGTGGCGCGCGGGCGGGCAGGTTCGGCGGCAGAGATTCTGGACTCGTTGTGCAACTGATACGGATTCCGTCTGTAACGCTCTCAAACTGGGAAAGCGCCAGTCTTTCAACTCCACGCCCGGAACCCGTTCTTCTCATTCTCGCGTCTGCTCGGATGTTCGTCGTCTTGCAAACGATTCAATCGGAGTCCTTATGAAGCTGCGTCCGCTGCGTCCCGGCGACGAGGAAAGCGCCGTGCGCTGGGGCGCGGACGAGGAATTCTGTCTCGCCATCGATTGGGAGGTCAACCTGCCACCCCAGCGCATCCGCCAGCACTGGCAGGGCATCATCAACGCATCCGAACCAGATTTTCTGCGTCTGGGAATCACGTTGGATGACCTGCTGGTGGGCTACACCGATCTGGCGCAGATCACCGCCGACAGCGCCGAGTTCGGGATCGCCATAGGTGAACGGGCGCTGTGGGGCCACGGCCTAGGCTTACAGGCTGGACGGCTGACACTGACGCACGCCTTCACCGAACTGGGAGTCCAGACCATGACCGCCGAGGCCCACGCGCCGAACTCGCGTTCGCGGGCGCTGATGGGACGGCTGGGCTTCACCCAAACGGGTCTCGGCGGTCTGGAGGAATACAGGGGCGAGCTGGTCCCCGTGGTGCGCTTCGTGCTGGAACGCGAGAACTTTGGGGGTTAAACACGGCCTATCTGTTTCCGGGACAGGATTTCTGAGAAAGTGAAGACATGAACAACCCCAAAACGAACAGGACCGCGCTGACATTGGGCCTGATCTGCGCCCTCTCGGTGTCCTGTGCGGCGTGGGCCACCCAGCCGCTTTCCAGCGCGGCCCTGCCCATTCCGGCCACGCCACCCGACCCCCGCTGGACGCTGATCTGGCAGGATGAATTCAGCGGCGCAGCGGGCACGCAGCCGGACGAACGCACCTGGAATTACGACTACGGCAACGCCGACGCGAACGGCTGGGGCAACCAGGAACTTCAGTTCTACACGCGAGACGCGGCCAACGTGCGTCTGGACGGGCAGGGGCATCTGGAAATCCGGGCGCTGAAGAACACGGCAGACCTCGCGTGCTGGCACGGCGATCCGTGCGCTTACACCTCGGCGCGGCTGACCACCAGAAACAAGGTGACGTTCACGAACGGCAGGATCGAGGCGCGCATTCAGGTGCCGCCCGGAGCCGGGTACTGGCCTGCCTTCTGGAGCCTGGGCCAGAGTGGAAAGTGGCCGGACGGCGGCGAGATCGACATCATGGAATGGCTGGGCCGCGAGCCGAACACGGTCTACGGCACCCTGCACGGTCCCGGCTATTCCGGTGCGCAGGGCCTCAGCCAGAGCAAAACGCTGGGTAGGGCCGCCTCGGACGGCTATCACACCTTCGCCGTCATCAAACGGCCACGGGAAATCGTGTGGTTGCTGGACGGCGTGCCGTATCACCGCGTCACCCCGGATGACCTGCCAGCGGGCCGCGCCTGGGTCTTTGAACAGCCGTTTTATCTGCTGCTGAATCTGGCGGTGGGCGGTCAGTGGCCTGGCCCACCAAACGCCAGCACGGTCTTTCCCGGCGTGATGAAAGTGGATTACGTGCGCGTGTGGAAGGAGAACGCTACTCCCTGACCGTGTGCCCCGCCACCCGTAAAGCGCTCACCGCGTCGCCCAGCCGCGCCCCGGACACCAGCACGTAATCGGTATCAAAGGTAGACAGGGCAAAGATGCCCACGCCCGCGTCCCGCAGCGGGTTCAGCACGCGGGCCAGAATGCCGGTCAACGTGAACTCGAAGGGACCGTGCAGCCGTAACGTCGCCCAGCCCTTCTCGACCTTCACGCCGTCTGGCACGTTCGCCGCCGCGCACACCACCGACAGTTCACCCGGCGCGCGGGTCACGCTCCAGAACTCGCCTTCAAAAGCCCAGGCAGGCGGCGCAGCGTCGGATGGAAGCTGGCACACGGCGTATTCGCCACTCAGGACAGAGAGGGTCAGAGACATGGGGAGATGCTAGCGGGGCGGAGCTGGAAGACGAACCCCTCCCCCATTCGGCCAGGGTCAGGCCCCCGCCATTCACCCGGCGCGCATTTTTAGCCCGGAGCGCACCATATGGGCATGACGAACTTCACTGATTTATCAAACACTATGGCGGACGCGGTTGAGGCCGTTTCCACAAGCATCATTTCTGTCCGTGCCGGGCGGCCCATCAGCGGCACGGTGATCGGTGACGGCCTCATCCTGACCGTGGCCCATGTGCTGCACGGCGAGGAGGTCACAGTGGTCACCCCCGACGGGCGCGAACTGAGCGCGGCGGTGGCGGGCCGTGACCCTTCCAGTGATCTGGCATTGCTGAAGGTGGAGGAGCTGGATTTACCTGCCCTGAGCGCCAGTAGCGGCGTACGCGTGGGCGAACTGCTGCTGGCGGTGGGCAGGCCACAGCACGGCGTCCAGGCCACCCTGGGGATGATGGAACGTCAACCCACGGAGGATGGCCGCTCCAGGGGGTGGCTGCCCAGCGGCGCGGCCCCCTTCCGGGGCGTCAGCGGCGGGGCGCTGGTGGACGCGCGTGGCAGTCTGGTGGGCGTGCTGAACGCGGGCGTATCGCGCGGCGAGTTGCTGGCCGTGCCTGTAGGGCTTGCCCTGAAAGTGGCTGGCCTGCTGGGCAGCACCGGGCGCGTGCCACGCGGGTATCTGGGCATTGCCACCCAGCCCGTGATGTTCCCGCAGGCAGAGGGATCAGAGTCCGAGAACGAGACCCCCACCCGTGGCCCACGCGGAGGCCGGGGCCGCGAAGGCTGGGGCGGTGGACGTGGGCGCGGCGGCTGGGGACCGGGCGGACAGGGCCGCTGGGGTCAGGGGGGAAAAGTCGGTCTGACCATCGTAAGCGTTGAAGCCGGGAGTCCCGCCGCACAGGCCGGACTGCTGGTGGGCGACGTGCTGCTGTCGCTGGACGGGGAAACCGTGCGCCGTCCACCGGAACTGCTGTGGCGCGTCCGCGAACGGGCCGGGCAGAGCGTCAGCGCCCGCATCCTGCGCGGCGGCCAGGAACAGGACGTGACGCTGGTGGTCGGCGAGCGCTGATCATGGACAAGCGCCGGTCACCCTTAGCATGGGGAATGACCGCGCCCCTGACCCTGCTGCCCAGCGTGCGGATCGCGGTGGCAAACGCGGTAATGGCCGCAGGACTGGCGGCCCTGCTGACTTCCGCAGGCTTCCCGGTCACGCCTGAGCCAGAGGAAGACGTGCTGCTCGTGGACGACTCCTGGCTGGCCGATCCCGAGGCACTGACCGATGCGCCCGCCGTGGTGGCGCTGGGATCGCCAGACTGGGCCGCGCTGCTGCCGGAACTCGTGGCCGGAGGCTGGGCGGCGTTGACCGCAGATGCCACACCCGCCGAGCTGCTGGCGGGCGTGCTGGGCGCGGCGGCGGGGCTGGCGGTGTTGCCACCGGGTCAGGTGGGCGTTCTCGAAAACCCCGATGATGCCGGGGAACCGCAGCCCCCGGACATCGCCCTGACGCCGCGCGAACTGGACGTGCTGAACCTGCTGGCCCTGGGCCTGAGCAACAAGCGGGCCGCGCGTGATCTGGGCGTGTCCGAAAGCACGGTCAAGTTTCACGTCGCCTCGCTGTATTCCAAACTGGGCGTCCAGAGCCGCGCCGGGGCAGTGGCTCGGGGCATCGGGCTGGGTCTGGTCAGCGTGTAAAGAATGCAGAGGGCGGAGGACTTTCTGTCATCTGCATTCTGCAATCTTCTAGCTTCGAGGCTGCGCGTACCGTCCGCCCGTCGCCACACCAGCGGGAAATGTGGCGTCGATGCGGGCCAGATCATCGGAGGTCAGCGTCACCTCCAGCGCGCCCAGATTCTCCTCCAGGTATTTCACGCGCTTGGTACCGGGGATGGGCACGATATTGCGCCCCCGCGCCAGCACCCAGGCCAGCGCCAGTTGCGCGGGCGTGCAGCCCTTGTCGCGCGCCATCTCCTGAACCTCGGCCACCAGATCGAGGTTTTTCTGGAAGTTCTCGCCCTGAAAGCGTGGGCTGGTACTGCGGAAGTCGTCGGGGCCGAAGTCGTCGGGGGACTTGAGCTGCCCGGTCAGGAAACCACGTCCCAGTGGGCTGTAGGGCACCAGCCCGACATTCAGGTCACGGCAGGCGGCCAGCACGCTCTCGCCAGATTCGCTGTCTTCCGGATCACGCGTCCACAGCGAATACTCGCTTTGCAGGGCAGTGATCGGGTGGGTGGCGTCGGCGCGGCGCAGCGTTTCGGCGTCCACTTCCGAAAGGCCCAGGTAGCGCACCATGCCGCGTTCCACCAGTTCACCCATCGCGCCCACGGTGTCCTCGATGGGCGTCCCCGGATCGAGGCGGTGCAGGTAGTACAGGTCCACATGATCAGTCTTCAGGCGTTTGAGGCTGGCCTCGATGGACTTGCGGACATATTCGGGCCGCCCGGACAGGGTGCGCTGCATCGGATAACCCGGCTCGCGCACGATGCCGAACTTGGTGGCCAGCACCACGCGGTCCCGCTTGCCCTTGATCTTCAGCCAGCGCCCCAGCAGTTCCTCGTTGGTGTACGGGCCGTAGATGTCGGCGGTGTCGAAAAAAGTGACGCCCAGATCCAGCGCACGGTCCAGCGTGCGGATGTTCTCGGCCTCGTCGGCATCGCCGTAGAACTCGCTCATGCCCATGCAGCCCAGGCCCAGGGCGGACACGCTCAGGTCACGGAGTTTGCGGGCGGGAAGGTCAGTGGAGGGCGGCATGGCTTCACTCTAGTCCAGCTCCCTTCTCTCCTCTGCGTATGCTGCCCCCATGCGGCTGGCCCTCTTTGGCGACATCCACGACAACCTCCCCGCGCTGGAGGCGGCGCTGACCGACATGGACATGCAGTCCCCCGACGCGCGCATCTGCCTGGGAGACGTGACGGCGGGCGGCGCGTGGCCGCGCGAGTGCCTTCAGGTGGTGGCCGCGCTGGGCTGCCCGGTGGTGTGTGGCAACGCGGACCGGGAAGCGTTTGAAGCGCCCCAGCCCCTCAAAGTGCGCGGCCTGCCCGATGAGCAGGAAATCCACGACATCGGCCAGTGGGGCGCGGCCCAGTTGACCGGAACCGAGCGCGACATCCTCCGCAGCTTTGCCCCGACAGTGGCGCTGGACGATCTGCTGTGTTTCCACGGCAGCCCGGCAAGAGACAATGAGGTGCTGGACGCCGGAACACCGTCCGAACGGCTGGAGGAACTCCGCGCAACCCACGGTCAGCAAGCCGTCTGGATCGGCGGCCACACGCACCAACCTCTGCTGCGGACACTGGACGGCTGGCGACTGCTCAACCCTGGTAGTGTGGGTCTGCCTTTCCAGAAACGTGGTGGGAAATATGTCAATCTAGCCTACGCCGAATACCTGCTGCTGGACAGCATTTCAGGTGGATGGATACCCACTTTCCGCCGCGTTTCCTATGATCTGGCCGCACTCAAAGCGGGCATCCTCGCTTCTGGGATACCCCATGCGGGGTGGCTGGCCGAGGAATGGGTAATGGGCTAATCCCCGGTCTCTAGCAACAGCTTCGGCGTGAATTTCAGGCCGTCCGCCGCCACCAGGTGCGCGGGAATGCCGCCCACATGGCGCATGGATTTCTCGACGGGAACGCCGTGCAGGTGGCCGTAGGCGATCAGCTCGGGCCGCGCCGCCTCGATCACGTCGGTCAGGGGATTGGGCGGATAGGGCGCGGAGGCGGGCGGGTAGTGCAGCATCATCAGAAAGTGGTCGCCCGGCTGCCGCAACCTGCCCGCCGCCTCCACGCTGAGGGTCAGGCGCTGGGCCTCGCGGCTGAGCAGGCGCGTGTCCTCGTCGTTCAGGGCCTGATAGCCCGGCGTGGTCCAGCCGCGCGTGCCGCACACCACCACGTTCCCGACCCGCACGGCGTCGTTGTGGACGGCCAGCATACCAGGGGGCAGCGCCGCACGCAGCTTTGAAGGCGTGGGCCACCAGTAGTCGTGGTTGCCGCGCAGCAGGATTTTCGTGCCGGGCAACTCGGCCACTTTTCCCAGATCGGTCATCGCGTCGGGCAATCGCATGGCCCACGACAGGTCACCGGGCAGCAAAACCAGATCACCGGGGCGCACCGTCTCGTGCCAGCGCTCGTAAATGGCCTCGGGATGCCCGGCCCACTGGGGACCGAAGACCGTCATGGGTTTGGGGGTCACGTAGGCCAGATGCAGATCGGCGATGGCAAAGACGCGCATGGATGGCTCCAGAAGAAGGGGCGAGGTGGCAGGGCAAAAAGAAGACCTCCCGCAGTGGGGAGGTCACCTTCTCGCGTGGTCGGGGCGAAAGGATTCGAACCTTCGACCCCGTCGTCCCGAACGACGTGCGCTACCAGGCTGCGCTACGCCCCGCCACGGCTCCTGTCCTGCTGAGGCCACGGGGGACCGCACAGCATTTCAAGTGCGTCCGGCAGTTTATCCGCCGCCCTGTGGGGTGTCAAGGCAAAACGTCGGAGGCTGCTTCACTCCTCCCCGTCATCCAGTTCCTGCTGTGCCGCCTGCTCGCTCAGTTCGCGGATGGCCGGCCAGATGGCGTCACCGCCGAAGCCCCGGCGGGCCAGGAAGGCGTATGCACTGGCCCTCGGGTCTTTCTTGCGGGAAAGCGCAGGCCAGCGGCGCTCCAGGAGTTCCAGCGCCCCGGCACGCTCGTCGTCGGGATCACGGGCCTCCAGGGTGTCCTGAATCAGGTCCTCGGCCACGCCCCGGCGTTTGAGGGTCTGGCGTACGCGAAAGCCGCCCACGCCTCGCCGGGTTCCCTCGACGCGGGCCACCTGTTCATCGTCCTGATAGCCCAGCTCCTGCACGCGCTTCAGAACCTCCTCGATCAGTTCGGGGCTGTCGCTGCGGCGTTCCAGCTTGCTGCGCAACTCGGCCTCGGTCAGCGCGCGGCCCCCCAGCGCCCGGAAAGCGTAAGCCAGCAGGGCATCGCGCAGTTCCTCCGGGGTTTTGGGGCGCACCGGACGCGCGGGCGCATCGCCTTCGGGCGGGTGGGGGCGGCGACTTCGCATCCATCCATTTTAAGGCTTGCCCAGCACCCCCAGAGCGCGTATAGTCACGAGGTTGTCTTTGCAAAGAGGCAGCCCGGCGGCAGCGGTCCAGCGTGACCCCACCCCGGTGCGTGTAGCAGGGTCAAGCCCTCTGGACGCCACGAGTTCCCCAGTGGGGGGACCGCCCCGCAGAGCGGGAGAACAAGGAGAACCAACATGGCTTTACGTCACAAATCTGCCCAGAAGCGCCACCGCCAGAGCCTCAAGCGCCGCATGATCAACCGCAGCCGCAAGAGCACCATCAAGACCTTTACCAAGAAGGCGCTGGCCGCCATCACCAACGGTGAGGACCTGAACGCCGCCCAGAGCAAGGCCGAGAGCCTGATCGACAAGGCCGCCAAGGGCAGCACCATGCACAAGAACACCGCCGCGCGCAAGAAGAGCCGTCTGGCCAAGGCCATCAACAAGGCCAAAGCCGCCCAGGAAGGCGCAGCGCAGAGCTAAGCCCCACAACAGAAGATCGGTAGGCCAGTTGGGCGGCCTACCGATCTTTTTTATGTTCCGGCGGCTCTACTTGCGCGCTTCCTTGACGTCGATGGTGCCGCTGAACTTCTCCAGATCGATGGTCAATTCGTAGTTGCCAGCGTCCCCAGTGCCCATCACGTTCAGGCCCCACTGGCCCTGGGGACACACCTGTCCAGCGATCTGCGTTCCTTTGGGATCGGTCAGACGGAAGGTGGCCTTGCCGCTGCTGACCTTGCACGAGCCGCGCACGCCGATCTCCTGGTTCTGGTCATAGACCCGGAAGTTATATTTGTTCTCTCCCGTCGCGTTGAACATGTATGTGGGGGTCAGCGTCACGTAACCCAGCCGCAGACCAAAGGTGAAAGACAACGCGGCCAGGACCAGCAGCAACACCACGACGAGCAGACGCATCGGCCCAGTCTAACGCGAAAGCCCACGCCTTTGAAAGGGAGGTCACACTCTGCCGGGGGAGCCTGCTGGGGGGGGCGCTCAGGTGGCGGCGGCCAGCAGGCGCACGCCGCGCCGGATGTCGTCGGGCGGCAGGTGCGCGAAGGCCAGCAGCACGGCAGGCTCTCCCCCGACTGCCGAGAGGGGCGCGACGGCTGACAGCGCAACGCCGCGCCGCGCCGCCGCCCCCACGGCCTGCGTTTCGCCCAGGCCAGCGGGCAGGCGGACATGAACATGCAGCCCGGAGGCCACGCCCCGGACCTCCCAGTCGGGCAGCCACTCGGCCAGGGCAGCGAGCAGCACCTCGTGCCGGTGGGCGATCAGTTGCCGCGCCCGGCGCAGATGCCGCGCGTAGGCACCACTGGCCAGCACATCGGCCAGCGCCAAGGCGTCCAGCGTACCGGGGGCGCGGTCCGTCAGCGGGCGGGTGCGGGCCAGCACGCGCAGGACCGGGGGCGGGGCCACCAGAAAACCGCTGCGGGTGGCGGGGGCCAGGCTCTTGCTGAAGCTGCCCAGCAGGATCACGCGGTCCGGGGCCAGACCCTGCATGACGGGCAGCGGGCGGCCCGTGTGGTGCAGGTCGGCGGCGTAGTCGTCTTCCAGGATAAAGGCGTTGCCGCGCCGCGCCCACACGATCAGTTCGGCGCGGCGGGCGGCCCCCAGGGTCACGCCGGTGGGGTACTGGCAGCCGGGGGTCAGGTACAGCAGGGTGGCGTCATGGGGCAGAAGCTGAGGCTGGAGTCCCCCCGCGTCCACGGCCACCGGGACCACCGCCGCCCCGGTGGCCGCCAGCGCCGCACGCGCGCCGGGATAGGTGGGGTCTTCCACCGCCGCCACCCGCCCCAGTTCCAGAAACACGCGGGCCAGGGCGTCCAGCGCGGACTGCGTGCCGCCCGTGAGCATCACCATCTCAGGCGTGACCCGCGCGCCACGCGCCGCATTCAGGTAGGCGGACAGGGCGCGGCGGGTCTCCAGCGGTCCCAGCGGATCAGAGAGCCGTCCCTCCTGCGTCCGCCTGCCCAGTCGCCCCGCCTGCCGGGCCAGCGCCGCCGTCCAGGCCGCCTCCGGGTACAGTTCCGGCACCGGCTGGCCCACGCGGAAATCCACGGTGTATTCACCCCCCGCGTCGTCCACGCCGCCCGACAGCGCGCGGGTGGCCCAGGCGCTCAGGGGCAGGTCATTCAGGTCCGGTTCGGCGGCACTCAGGGGTGCGGGCAGGCAGACCACCGTGCCGCTGCGGCCCTGCACGCGCAGATAACCCTCGGCCTCCAGACCCGCCAGCGCGTCTACCAGCGTGTTGCGCGACACGCCCAGCGCCCCGGCCAGACGGCGGTGACCGGGCAGGCGGGTTCCCCCTGGCAGCAGGCCGCCTGTTATGGCGTCGCGCAGGGTGCGGGCCACGCGGACATGCAGCGCCTCGCCGGGCAGCGGAGGGGACAGCGTCAGTTCGCCCCCCACCTCAGCCGCTTCCCGCCCGCCCAACGCCTTTATATTCAGCGCCTTCACCTTCAGCGCGAGAACTCCCGCTCCAGCCAGCGCTGGTCCCCACCCTCGGCCTCCAGCGCCTGCCCGGCCAGTTCCAGAAAACGGTCCCGCGCGGCTTGCGCCTCTATCAGGGTCAGACCGTGGACCGCCGGATCGGCCAGCAACTCGCGGATCAGTGGGTAAAGGGGCTGCTCGGGGTAGACCTTGCCTTTCACGCTCAGTTCGGCGGGCCACTTCAGCAGGTAATCCAGCGCGTAGGGACCGGGTTCCAGCACGCAGCCGCCAGGGTAGGGAATGCGGCGGGGGGCGGGGAAAGTAACGGCGGCGGGATCAGACATGGAGAAAGGGTAGCGCGGGGCGGTTGGAATGGACGGTCTGGGTGTCTTGATGATTTCCGTGGTGCGTGAGGCGGCCCCCTCCCCGGTGCCTCCGCCGCGCCCCTTACCGCAAGGGGAAATCGAGCCTCCCAGACCTCCCCGCGCTAGCCTGTCGCCCATGAAGAAGTCCGCCTCTGTCACCCTTGAACCTGCCGCCGTCCGGCGCATCGCGGGCCGCTACCCCTTTGGACATTCCGGCGATATTGCCGACGCCGACGCTGGAATTACGCCCGGCGAGGTGGTGGACGTGAAAGGCCCCGGCGGCAAGATCATCGCACGCGGCTATTTCAACCCGGACGGCGCGACGCCGCTGCGCCTGCTGACCTGGGAACGGGAGGAAATAGATCTCAAGTTCTACCGCGCCCGCGTGAGAGCCGCCCTCAAGCGCCGAGAGGGCCGGATTCTGAACACCAACGCCATGCGGGCCGTCTACGCCGAGGCCGATGACCTGCCGGGAGTGGTGGCCGACAGGTTTGGCGACGTGCTGGCCGTGCAGCTTCGCAACGCCGGGGCCGAGCGTCACCGTGACCTCATCCTCAAAGCACTCAAGGAGGTCATCGGGGCCAGCAGCGCCTACGAGCGCAGCGACACGGGCGAACGCCGCCGCGAGGGGCTGGGCATGGTGGCCGGGCCGCTGTGGGGCGAGGTGCCGGAGCGCGTGGAATTCCACGAGGACGATCTGACCCTGCACTTCGCCCCGATGGACGCACAGAAGACCGGCTTTTTTCTGGACCAGCGCGACAACCGCCGCCTGATGCGCTCGCTGGTGCGGCCCGGCGCGGGCTTTCTGGACGTGTATTCATATACCGGGGGCTTCAGCCTGCACGCGGCCAAGGCAGGGGCAAAGAGCGTGGCGGTGGACAAGGATCAGGTGGCGCTGGCCGCGCTGGAAGGGGCCGCGCGGGACAACGGCGTGAACGGCAATGTGGGCGTGCGCTGGGGCGACGCGCTGGAAATTCTGGCGGCGCTGGAACGCGAGAAACGCACCTTCGGGGCCGCCGTGCTGGACCCGCCCACCCTCGCCAAGCGGCGCGACGACGTGCCACGCGCCAAGCGCATTTTCACCGATGGCGCGGCCCACGCCCTGCGAATGCTGGAAAACGGCGGCCACCTGATGATCAGCGCCTGCGCCCATTACATCCGGGTGGATGACCTGCTGGACGCCGCCCGCGTGGCCGCCGCCGAGGCCGACTGCGACGCCGAGGTGGTGGCCGTGACGTACCAGCCCGCCGATCACCCGCACCTGCTGAGCGTGCCCGAGAGTCTGTACCTCAAGAGCATTCTGCTGAGAAAGCAAGCGTGAGCGGCCCTTTTCCCGTATGCTGATCCGTACATGAGCGCCGTGATTCATCTGCAAGCGCTGGGCCTGACCGAATACGAGGCCCGCGCGTATACCGCATTGCTGGCGCTGGGCCGCGCCGTCCCCGCCCGTGTGGCGCGGCAGGCCGGCATTCCCAGGCCCAAGATCTACGAGACGCTGGAGCGGCTGGAGGGCCGGGGGCTGGCCGCCAAGATGGGCCAGAACCCGCTGGAATACGCCCCCCTCAGCGCCCGCGAGTATCTGGCCCGCGCCCGCCGCAGCTTCGATGACCGTCTGGGCGCACTGGACCGGGACCTGTCGCGCCTGGCCCCCGATCCAGCCCCGGAAGCGGTGTATCACCTGTACGGCGAGGCGGCCATCCGCAGCCTGTGCGAGGACCTGACCCTGAACGCCCGGCGCAGCCTGTTCATGGCCGGTGAAACCAGCTTCGCGCAGGACCTGGAACGCCTGACCCCACGCGGCGTGGAACTGCGCCGCACCCACCTGACGGGCCTGCCCGGCGTCGCCGCCGAGGGCCAGCGCGCCTTTCTGCTCGCCCGCGACGGCGAGGCCGCGTTGATCGCCCATTTCATCGAGGAAGGCGGCGTGGGGCAGGCGCACGGCGTCCACACCCACAACCCGGTCATCATCCATCTGATCGAGGGTTACGTGAATCTGGCATCCCAGCAAACGGCGTCCGGCTAGGGCGTCTGGCCGGTTGGCGGCCCTGACCGTTGACAAGCTGGAAAGGCGCTGTTAAGATTGCTGAGCCTTGAAAGAGGCGAGCAGGAAAGTTCCAACAAAGATTCAACAAGAGGGGCTGTGGCGCAGTTGGGAGCGCGTCTGAATGGCATTCAGAAGGTCAGCGGTTCGAACCCGCTCAGCTCCACCAAGAAGCCCCCGCCACCGTGCGGGGCTGCTTTTTTCCTAGGTTTCCAGCAAAAACATAAGGCGATGTAGCTCAGTTGGTTAGAGCGAACGACTCATAATCGTTAGGTCCGCGGTTCAAGTCCGCGCATCGCCACCAAAGACAATAAACCCCGTCCAGTACGGGGCTTTTTTGTTTTGTGCCAGAGACTTGGGTGAGATAAAAAATGATGGACTGTGGGCTGTCCAGCATCGACTTGTGGAGCGCGATTCGCAGAACGGACCGGCAGGGGGTTTCCTGCCGAAAGAGCCAGACCCGCACCTCAACCGACTCTGAGAACGCCACATGCGCCGCCTCTGGGTTACCGGGGTTGGCCCATGAAAAGGTGAGACTCTGTCTTCGCCAGCAGCATCCGGTTCGTTTCTTCACAGGCAGCAGCTCATGTATTCCTTGACCTGGACGCCACTCGCCTACATGTCACGCTCTGTCAGAAGCCCGCAAGAGCGGTACTGACAACCTGCCCCCCATGACCATGATCGGTGCGCCTTCACCTCCCGATGAATACGCCCGCCTGCTGGACCTGGCGCACTACGAGATCCTGGATACGCCCGCCGAGGACGTCTTTGACCGGATCGCCCGGCTGGCTGCCCACCTGCTGCGCACCCCGCTGGCCTGCATCAACTTCATCGACGGGTCCCGCCAGTGGAGCAAGGCGGTCTACGGCCCCGGCCCTGGCAGCGCGCCGCGCCATGATTCGTTCTGCGCCTGGACGATCCTGGGGACAGACCCGGTGGTCATCGAGAACACCCGCGCCGATCCACGCTTCGCCCAGCACCCGGCAGTCACGGGGGAGCCGCACCTGCGGATGTATGCCGGGGCACCGCTGATCACCCCGACTGGTCACTGCATCGGGACACTGTGCGTCGCGGACTCCGGGCCGCACGCCCTGACTGCGGCTGACCTGCAAGATCTGCGTGATCTGGCCGCGCTGGTGGTAGACGAGCTGGAGCTGCGTGCCCACCACCTGGAAACGGGACGCAGACCGCACACCCAGCACCGCCGCAACGGCGAGGTGCAACGCGGACCGGACCAGACCTGGGTGCTGGACGGTCTCACGGGCCTGATGAACCTGGAGCTGTCCCCGGAAGACATGACCCTGAAAGCTGCGGCGCTGCTGGGCAACGCCCTGAACGCCGACTACATCGGTCTGCTGCTCTTTGAAGGCGAGGAACTGAGGGAGGAGGCCGCGTACCAGACCCCCCAGTTGGCCCCGGCGATGGCCGCCCTGCCCACCCCACTGCCCGAATGGTCCAGCTCGGTCACCAGAACCCTGAAAGACCTGCACCAGCCGCTGTATCTCGACGACTACCCGCTGATCCCCGGCGCGATGGGTGCGCTGGTGGCCGCCGGGGTCCAGCAGGCCGCGTGGCTGCCCCTGGGCACCCGCAACGGCGTGACCGCGATGCTGGTGGCCATGCGGCTCCGGGACAACCCGGTCATGCGCTGGCGGGGCAGTGACCAGGGGCTGCTGACAGCGGCGGGGCGCAGTGTCCGCAGCTCCCTGGACCGGCAACTGGAAGCCGAACTGGCCCACCAGCACGCAAGGCACGACGCGCTGACCGGCATCCTCAACCGCCGGGCAATGTACCAGGACCTGATCCAGCGCCACCTGAACGGGCAGCCCTTTTTGCTGGCAGAGCTGGATCTGGACGGTCTAAAGGCCCTCAATGCCCAGGAAGGCCGCGCCCAGGGCGACAAGCTGCTTCAGGTGTTTGCCCGCACGTTGAAGGTGGAACTGGGCCGGGAGGGAGAGGTCTACCGGACAGGCGGCGACGCGTTCGTGGTGCTGGCCGACACCGACGAGGAAGCGGTCCATGACGCGGTGGACGTGGCAGTGCTGGCCGCGCGCCAGGTGGGCGCACTTCGCGGGGCCAGCGTGGGAACCGCCCGCAGCAGCGAGGGCGTGGGCGAAACGCTGCTGGGCCTGGCCGAAGAGCGCCTGTACGCCGTGAAGTGTCGGCGGCTGGCCGCGCGCCAGGCGAGTGTTGCGCCAGGACTGCATTGAGACGCACTCCAGCCAACCTGTGAGCTTCCGGGAAAGCGCCGAAAGCGAAGGCCATTCTGGAATCCATCCTTTGCCCTGCTCTGGTTTCTCCACCTCGCCGTTCTGCGGGTCCCGTTGGCCGGGTTTTGCGGTGGTTGCATCACGGGTCAGCCACAGTCCGTATCAGCCGCACCGGGCCGCCTGAGCGTCTACACTGCCCGGTATCCATGACCGACGTCCCTTCACCGAGTCTGTCCCCCTCAGCGGCGATGCAGGCGACGCGACTTCTCGTCCACCTCCAGCGCGTGACGCAGGATCTGGCGGCACTTCGCCAGCCGGATGCGGTCTCCGGGATCGTCCTGCGCGACGTGCTGGAGGCCCTCGGCGGTCTCGGCGGGACGGTCCTGCTGGTCCAGGGTGACCACCTGACCGTCGCCGCCAGACGGGGCCAGACCGACGACAGCGTCTGGCAGGACCGGAGTCTGGAGGGGCCGGGTCCCAGCGTCGACGCGCTGCGCACCAACACACCGCTGTACTTTGAACACGCAGGTACGCTGGGGCCGCCTACCCGGACCTCGAAAGCCGCACAGGCGGTGTGGCCGCCGTGGCCAGCGCGGTGCTGCCCCTGGTGGAAGGTGGCCGCCCACTGGGCGTGATCGTGCTGGACTTCCGTGAACCGCACCACTTCACGCCGGACGAACGGCACTTTTTACAGACATTGGCCGTTCACTGCGCCCTGGCCCTGGACCGCGCCCAGCTCGCCAGCAACCTGGAAAAGCAGGTGCAGGACCGCACCGCCGAACTCGAAGCCTTCGTGCGTTTCGCGGAAGCTGCGGACGGCGAGACCAACGTGCTGGCGCTGGCCCGGCGGGCGATGGACGTCCTGACCCTGCTGTTCCCCGGCTGCACCAGCGCCTACTACGATCTGGAAGACGGCCAGTGGCGCGTCAAGGTCTACACCAGCGATCTGGAAGCCCAGCCGGACCTCCTGGCCAGCATCAAGGCCGGTATGCCGCTGGACACCCCGGTCTTCGCCCAGCCCATGCAGACGGGTCAGCCCGTCTTCGTCGACGGCTGGGACCCCCAGAAAGAACACTTCGCCCACACCGAGAGCTACCAGAGTGTCGCCACCTTCCCCCTGATGGTGGGCGGCACCATCCAGGCGATGTTCGCGCTGGGGATCAAGGACATCCCGCGCTGGTCCGGGCACCATCAGGCGGTGTTCCGTTCGGTGGGACGCAGCCTCCGGCTGGCCCTGGAACGCACCGAGACGGCCCGGCAACTCGCCGCCCAGAACGCCGAACTGCTGGCCCGCACCCAGGCGCTGGAGGGTTTCGCGGCGCTGACCCACGAACTGGGGCTGACCAGCGATCCTGGCGTTCTGATCGGGCAGGCCGTCGCCCTGGTGCGCTCCCTGCTGCCGCCGGGCTACGTCATCTTCTGGCAGGTCCAGGGTGGGCAGTGGCGGGCCACGGCGCAGCGGGGTGACGTGGGCAACCCCGAGTTGCAGGCGGCCATCGACGCGGGCTTCCCCGTGGGTCAAGTTCCCAGCCTGGACCTGCCGTACCAGACCCGCGAGCCGCTGTTCCAGGACCATTACGATCCCGCCCGTGACGTCGCCCCAGAACTTGTCGAACATGTCTCGACGGTGGCCACCCTGCCCGTGCTGGTCAACGGTGAGGTGATGGGGATCTTCAACGCGCCTCTGTTCGGGCTGCGTCCGTGGAGCGCCGCCGATCAGGCCGTCCTGAAGACGACGGTTCACAGCCTCGGCCTGGCCCTGGAACGCGCCGAGCAGGCCCGTCAGGTCACCGCACAGCGCGATCTGCTCCAGGCGTCGAACGAGGAACTCGAAGCCTTCACGTACTCGGTCTCGCATGACCTGCGGACCCCGGTGCGGCACATCGTCAGCTTTGGTGACCTGCTGCGCCGCTCTCTGCCAGAGCCGCTGGATGACAAGGCCGAGCGGTACCTCGGGATCATCAGGACTGCCGCCGATACCCTGAACACCCTGATCGACGGCATGCTGGACGTCTCGCGCGCTTCACGCCAGTTGCTGAAAGCCGAGCAGGTGGAACTGGACCGGGTGTTCGGTGCCGTGCGCCATGAGGTGGGCGTGGCCCTGCCGCAACGTCAGATCGACTGGCAGGTGGGCGCGCTGCCCACCGTCACCGGGGACGCGGGGTTGCTGCGCCGGGTGGTCACGGCCCTGGTGGACAACGCGGTGAAGTACACCCGTGGCCGGGACAGGGCCGTAATCGAGGTCTGGGCCGAGGACCGGGGGCAGAGCTGGGCGGTGCTGGTGCGCGACAACGGCGTGGGCTTCAATCCGCAGTACGGCGACAGGCTGTTCACGATGTTCCAGCGGCTGCACCGTCAGGAGGACTTCGAGGGGCCGGCAGTCAGTCTGGCCAACGCGCGGCGCATCGTGGCCCGGCACGGCGGAACGATGACGGCGGAAGGGCAACCTGGGGTGGGGGCCACTTTCGGCTTCGTCCTGCCCAAAGCGTCTCCCTGATCAAGGGCACCGGCAAGTCTGGGGCCGTGGGCCGGGGCCGCTCGCTGAGTCAAGTGCAGCTCACCCACCGAGAACGTGCGGACGGTGATGAACCGCCTCGGAGCAGGCCCTCATGCGAATTCCGTCTGTCATCAATAGTTCGGACATTTTTTGACCAGGAGTTTGGAAAATATCCGAAAAGTGGCTCTGGGACGCCGTTCCCGTTCCCACCTCTCGCGGTGGAGAAGCGGAAAACCTCGTGTAAATCGCTGGACATGCCTCAAATCCGGAAACTGTCCGAACCACTGGTCATACGGCTTCCGTTCGTAACGCGGCAGGAATCGGAACAGCGCCGATCTCTGCACTCCATGCCCGGAACTCATTTTCTCTTTCTCGCTCTCCTCGGATTGCAGATGTTTTCAACACCTTTCCACCGGAGCCCGTATCAGCGCGGCAGCGTGAAGCCGAAGGTGGCTCCCTCACCCGTCACGCTGGAGGCGCTGACGGTTCCCCCATGCCGCGTGACGATGCGCCGCACATTCGCCAGCCCCACCCCGGTTCCCTCGAACTCGCGTTCCAGATGCAGCCGCTGGAACACGCCGAACAGCCGGTCCTGATAGCGGGGATCAAAGCCCACCCCGTTGTCGCGCACGAACACCGCCCACTCTCCTGCGCGCTCCTCGGCCCAGACCTCAATCACCGCCGTCTGCCGTGGCCGGGTGTACTTCACGGCGTTGCTCAGCAGGTTGGTGATCACCTGTTGCAGGGTGTCGTGATCTCCAGTCACCAGCGGCAGCGGGGAAACCTGCCACTGCACGTTACGGTCATACGCGTCCACTTCCAGCTCCTGCCGCCCCCGGATCACCAGCGCTTCCAAGTCCACCGGCCCGGAGCGCAGCGGCAGCCGCGCGGCGCGGGACAGCTCCAGCATCGCGTCGATCAGCACGTTCATCCGCCCCGCCGCCTCATCGATCACCGTCAGGTAGTGCGTGGCCTTGAGACCCAGACCCGTGCCCACGTCTCTGCGGAGCAGCTCGCTGAAGCCCTTGATGTGCCGCACCGGGGTCCGCAGATCGTGCGAGACGCTGTAACTGAAGGCTTCGAGTTCCTCGTTGGCCTCCTGCAAGGCCGCCTGCTGCTGCTCGACCTGCTGGATCTTCGCGGCGCGTTCCAGGGCCAGACTCAGGCTGCGCTCCACGGTGGCGAGGACCGCGTGGTCTGCCGGGGTCCACGTCCGCGCGCTGGGCAGCGCGAAGACCAGCACGCCCTGCATCTGTCCACTGACCCGGACCGGCAGCGCCACAGTGGCGAAGGGGATGGCCTCGCTGTGGGGCAGCCCATCTGCCGGCGGCGCATAGACATCCTGATAGTCCGCCGCGCCACGGTGCCAGACATTCTGCAAAGTGGGAGCTTTCTCGAAGGGGACGCCAGCGTCCAGAGCGGCCTGCAAGGCGGGCGTCTGGACATGCCCCACCTGGGAGCGGACATACCAGCGTCCGGCCACCGGCTCGTAATACTGCGAGAAGTGGGTGTCCAGCAGCGGGAGAACCGCCTGCTGGGCGTGGTGGATTAGCGTCAGCGGATCGGTGTCCAGCGCCAGGTCACGGGTCAACACGGCAAAGACCTCCAGCGCCGCATTGACCCGCTCCATCTCGCGGCGGTGCGTTTGTGCAGCCTGTTCGGCCTGCACCCGCCGGGTGGTCTCGATGACAGTCACCAGCACGCCGCCCACCGCGCCGTCGTCACCGCAGACCGGGCTGTATGTCAGGTTGAGAAACACCCGTTCGTCGTGGCCGTGTCGGCGCAGGGTCAGGGGCTGGTCCATGAACTTGAAGGTCTCGCCGCGCGCCAGGACGCCGTCGTAGATCGGCGCGGTGACGGGCCAGTCTTCTGACCAGCTCGTGCGGTTGGGCTGTCCCAGCCCGCCGGGGTGTTTGTCGCCCATGAGGACGCGGCAGGGATCGTTGTAAAGCTGGATCAGCTCGCTGCCCCACAGCAGGGTCATGGCCAGGGGATGGCAGAGCAGCATGTCGGTCAGCACGCGCAGGCTGACTGGCCAGTTGGCGCGGGGACCCAGCGGTGTGGCGGCCCAGTCGAAGTCGCGGATCAGGGCGGCCATCTCGGATTCGGCGGGTTGGGAAACAGGATCAGTACGGGTCATGGCCGTCTCCTGCGGTGCAGAGCGCCTTCTGTGGGCGACTGTCAGCGTTGAACGACGTGAATGGACAGATGGAAGAGTATGGCCCAGTCTATGTCGCCACAGTCGGGAACGACCCTCTGCCTGCATAGGCGAACCCGCTGGAGCGCTGTCCGGGAGGTGATGAATGCGTATCGGACACGGTCTTCACAGCGTCCTCCTTCAGACCCATGGTGCCGCGCGGCGCTCAGTCACGGCACTGAATGATGGCCCTGGATTGAACGCCGCTGACCAATACCCGGCAACGGAAAAAGCGGCCCGAAGGCCGCCTTGATTTCTTCAATATAGCCCGGAATGCAGGGGCTGTCAATGTATGCAAGCCGGATGCCGGCCCGTTCGGATCAAGACGCGCCTGGGACGCTGTTCAGCGCAACTTCCAGAGCCTCAGAGTCTTCACCCTGAGTGGCAATGACGCCGCGCTGCACGCCAGCAAACGACTCTTCATTCCGGCCTGGATGCGCGCGCGAGTGCGTTTCTACCGTTTGACCTTTCGCAGCGCCAGTGCCAGCGTCTTTAGAGCCTCTGCCGGGTCGCCCGGCGCATAACGTGCAGCGTGGTAAGCGCGGACCACCTCGTTCAGCGCGGGGGCCAGATGGGGGCGGGCGGCGGTGGCGCGGGCGGCATAGGCGCTGGGGGTTTCGCCGGGGGCGCGGGGCAGGCGCAGGCGCACGGTCAGGTCATGCAGCGCGCGGGCGGCAGGATCACGCGGGCGTGCCCCCTGCCGCAGCCACCACAGCGCAGGCAGCAGCGCCAGCGCCAGCAGCAGGGGCAGCACCGCCAGATACCCCGCCGAACCGACGCCGCCCAGCCCCACCCGCGACAGCAGCGCCTGCTGCTGGGAGCCGTCATAGCCCACCACCAGATCGTTCCAGCGGTTTTGCAGGGCGTCCAGCCGCAGGCCCAGGCGACCCAGCGAGGTAGGTGCGGCGGCGGCAGCGGCCTGCGGGCGGCTCAATGCGGTGGACAGCCCGGCACTCACGCGGGCGGGGGCTACCACGGCGGTGGGGTCCACGCGCTGCCAGCCCTGGCCCGCCACCCAGACCTCGGCCCAGGCGTGGGCGTCCTGCTGGCGCACGATCAGGTAGCCGCCGTCGGGGTTGACCTCTCCGCCCAGGTAGCCGCCGACGATGCGGGCGGGCAGTCCGGCGGCGCGCATCAGGAACACGAAGGACTGCGCGTAGTGTTCGCAAAAACCCTGTTTCGTGCCGAACAGAAAGGCGTCCACCCGGTCCTGCGCGGGCAGCAGCGGCGGCGAGAGGGTGTACGAGAAGCTACCCCGGCGCAGGTAATCCAGTCCCGCCTCGATGCGCTCCTGCGGCAACAGGCCCCGCCAGCTTTCGCCCAGCGCGGCGGCGCGTGGACTCTGTCCGGCGGGGAGCAACAGATCAAATTGCAGCCGTTCCGGGTTCTCGCTGACGCCCAGGCGGGCCGGACGGCTTTCCAGGGTCACGCGGCGGCGGGCATTGACGGGGCGAAAGGTCACGGCCTGAAACGCGGTGGTCAGGACCGCCCCCTGCGGCAGTTCCAGGGGGGCGTCCAGCGCCAGCAGCCAGGGATTGCCGGACGGCTCCAGCGTCAGGGTGTAGTTCCAGGCCGGGGCCGAGGAGAGAGGCTCGGTGCTGGGGGACGGGCCACCGATCCGCACCTGCTTCCAGGACTGGCCGTCATACGCCTCGTAGACCGGGCCGCGCCAGTAGCGCTGATCCGGGGAGGGCATTTCTCCCGTGAAGTCGGCGCGAAAGGCCACCGCGCGGTTCTGCGCCAGATTGCTGTACTCCCCGGCGCGAATCTCATTGGACAGACCCGTGGTGGCCCCGCCCTGAATCGGCAGTTGCCACAGCGGGCTTTCCGGACGGGGAAACAGCACGAACAGCGTCAGCGCCAGCGGCGCGGCCAGAGCCAGCAACCCGCCGCTGCGGATCAGATTGGCTGGCAGATCCGCCTCATTCTCCCGGCTGCTTTCCTTGAGATCAGTGCGTGTAGGAGCGGTCCAGCGCGAGGCCGCCGCCAGCAGCAGTGCCGCGCTGAGAATGGCGTGCAGGGCGGTCAGCGGTCCCTGCCCATGAAAGAAGTGCGTGCTGGCGACGAACAGCCCCAGCAGTACCAGCAGGTGGCCGTCGCGCCTGCCGTGGCTCTCGGCAGTTTTGAGGGCCACCAGCAGCCCCAGCAGCGCGGTCCCGGCGGCACTGCCCAGCAGCGTGCCATACGTGGCGTTCAGGCCCACGGCGGCCAGCCCGGCCACCACGCCCAGCGCCCAGGTGGGAATGGCAGGAAGCGGACGGCGGGTGCGGAGCGCTCCATAGACCAGCAGCCCCGCCACCAGCGCCGAATCCCACAGCGGCTGCCGCAGCACCCCCGGCACGAGGGTGAACGCCAGCGCCAGCAGCGTGACCCGCAAGGCGTCGGTGTCGGTGGCGGCCAGCAGCTTGAGACGGGCCGGGGGCGTGGCCGGGGGAAAGGGAGCAACACCCGCCAGCAGCGTCAGGGCAGCCAGCCGTTGCGTCTCGCCACTGCCTGCCGCCAGCGCCGCACCGGGCAACTTGAGCGCGAAGGGCAGGCCAGCGTGATCCATCTCCCCCACCCAGGTAGCCAGCCGGGAGAGGCGGGCCTCGGGATCTCCCGCCGTATCCTCCCAATCCAGCAGACGCACCTGTCCCTGCGCGGCGTCGGTCTCGCGGGTCAGCAGGTTGCCGGTGCGGGCCACATGCCGCCAGGAAATCTGCCGGGGCGAGTCGCCGGGGGTGTACGGGCGCAGGCCAGCGAATTCCTCGTCGCCGCGCGTGCGGCTGTGGCCACCCTCCAGACCCGGTACCGTGCGCGGGGGCGCGGGGGGCGCGTTCGTCTCCGGGACCGGGGCGACGTTGACCGTGACTGGCGAGGGCGCAGCCAGACCCGCCGCCCACAGCCCCAGAAAATCTAGCGCGGCGGGAGCAGAGGCCGTCAGCGTCAGCGGGCCGCGTGTGCGGGCGGGAACCGGCACGATCAGGGTGCGGACCTCGCCCGCCGCCACGCGCAGGGTGGCGGTCCGGGTGTCGCCCGCGCTGCTTTTCAGATTGACCGTGACCGCACCCGCCACCGTTGAAGTGACCGACAGGGTGAACAGCGCTTCACCACCAGCACTGGCTTCAATGGGCGCGCTCAGGCTCAGGCGCACCTGCCGCGCGGCGCGGGCCACCCCGGTAGACGCCATGACCCACACGCCGCCCAGCAGAAAAGTCAGGCCATAGCCCAGGCTCAGGCCGTAGTTGATGCAGCCCACCAGGGTCAGCGTGACCAGCAGCAGAAACGCGAGGCCAAAACGGGTGGGCCGCAGGGAAAGAGCCGGGCCTGAGTTGCGTGGAGTGGCAAGAGGTGGTGCCGGGCGCTCTGCTTTCCGGGCCTGATTGGTGGTCATGGGGCGGAGAAAGCCGACTGGCGCGAGGCTCCTTGCACTGTCTGCACGGTGCGCCTCACGGGATCGGCGTGTCCGCCAGCATCCGGGAGATCAACCCCGCCACATCTACACCCGGACCGCGCACGGGTAGGCGGTGGGCGGCCAGCGCGGGAAAAACGGCCTGCACATCTTCGGGCAGGGCCATCGGGCGGCCTGCCAGATAGGCCCAGGCACGGGCGGCAGACAGCAGCGCCAGCAGGGCGCGCGGGCTGAGGCCCACCGACAGCCCCGGATGCTCACGGGTGGCGCGGGCCAGCAGTTGCAGGTAATCCAGCAGCGGGCCTGCCGCGTGAATGCCGTCCACCTCGCGCTGCATCTGGAGCAGGGTGGGGGCGTCCAGCACGGCCCCCAGATCACGAACGCTCTGGCTGCGGCCCCCGGTTTCCAGCAGGGTGCGCTCGGCGCGTGGGTCCGGGTAACCCAGCGTGATGGTCATCAGAAAGCGGTCCAGTTGCGCCTCGGGCAGCGGCGAGGTGCCCACAAAGGCCGCCGGGTTCTGCGTGGCGATCACGAAAAAGGGATCGGGCAGGGGCCGGGTCACGCCGCCCTCGCTGACCTGCCGCTCCTCCATCGCCTCCAGCAGTGCGCCCTGTGTGCGGGGGGTGGCGCGGTTGATCTCGTCGGCCAGCAGGACCTCGCTGAAGACTGGTCCCGGATGGAAACGGAAGGCCGAATTGGGAGCGTCCCACACGCTGATGCCGGTCAGATCGGCGGGCAGCAGATCGGCGGTGAACTGCACGCGCCGGAAGTCCAGGCCGAAGGTGCGGGCCAGCGCCCCGGCCAGCGTGGTCTTGCCCACCCCCGGCTGGTCCTCGATCAGCAGATGCCCACGCGCCAGCAGGCAGGCCACCGCCAGCCGGATCTGCCCCGGCTTGCCCAGAATCACGCCGTCGAGCTGCGCCAGCGCGGCCCTTAAGGTCTCTGCGTGCGAGAGGGACTGGGGGGCGGAGGTCACGGCGCGCATCATCTGGGTCTCAGCCTAGCGGGCGGGGTCTGACAGAACTGCGACGGGGCTGACGGGGGAGCCAGGGGACCTCCTGATCTCGACAACCCAGCTCAGCCAGCCCACACTCTGTTCTCCGGGTCTCTACCAGCTCTGATTGCGAACCGTCTCCGCTTCTCCCTCTTCCCGCGCGCCCCTGCGCCGTGTCGCCCAGCGCGAGCCGATCCACGCCCCGGCCAGATCGAACAGCCAGTCGGTGACGCCCGCGTCGCGGCCCGGCACGAACGCCTGATGCACCTCGTCCAGCGCGCCCCACCACACCGCGATCAACAGGGCAATGTCCCGCCGCCCCGTCGCCCGGCCCAGCGCGTAGGCCAGCGCAAAATACGCGGTGAAATGGGCGATCCAGTCCAGAGGATGCACCAGCGGCGGCCCCGGCGTATCGGGAGAACTACTCAGCCACCAGATCGCGGCCATGATGCCCAGAGAGATCAGCCACCACACGGCCCGGAAGCGGGAAGAGGTTGCGGGCGGCGTCAAGCCCAGTCCGGGTCGCGGGGGTGTTCCACCAGTTCGATCAGCGTTCCCGCGCCCCATTTGGGATGCAGGAAGGCCACCCGCGTTCCGGCCCGGCCCGGCGTGGGCGCGTCGCTCAGGAAACGTGCGCCCTCGCCGCGCAGGCGGGCCATTTCGGCGTCCAGATCGGCCACGCGGTAGGCGGTGTGGTGCAGGCCCGGTCCGCGTTTCTCCAGGTAGGCGGCAATCGGGCTGTCGGGGCGGGTGGGCATCAGCAACTCGATCAGGGTTTCGCCCACCTGAAAGGCACGCACACGCACACCCTGGGTTTCCACTTCCTCGTCCGGCCCCTCGGGGTGCAGGCCCAGCGCCAGATACGGGACACTCGCGGTGTCCAGATCGGGGGTGGCGACGGCGACATGATCCAACTGCGTGACAGACATCGCCCCAGCCTACGCCAGCCGCCGGAAGAGTGGGAGACGCAGGTTCAGGAGCCAGTCCGTTTCCGGCTCCAGCTCAGGCCGCAGCAACAATGTCAGGATCGGCGGCAGCGCGAATGGATGCAGGCTGGGTCAGGACAGGCCTTGTCCCCGTCCCTCACGCGCGTGGCACACTGCGGCCATGTCCCGCTCCATCGCGCCGTCGCTGCTGCCACTGCTGGAACAACATCTGGGAGGCCCGATTCTGGAATCCACACCCCTGAGCGGCGGGGACATCAACCACGTGTACCGGCTCAGGACCGGGCGTGGAGATTTCGTGCTGAAGGCCAAGCGCCGCGCCCTGCCACACGTCTTTTTTGCGGAGGCTCAGGGGCTGGGGCTGCTGCGCAGGGCCACGTCGCGCCGCCCAGCCGGACTGCTGATGCCAGAGGTGCTGGCCCACGGCGACGCGCCGGGCGGCTGGCAGTACCTGCTCCAGGGTTACCTGCCCCCCGGCGACGAGACGCCGCAGGCACAGGAGGCGCTGGGACGGGGGCTAGCCGCGCTGCACAGCGTTCCTGTTCCCGGTTTCGGCGACACGGCAGACAACTATTTCGGGGCGCTGCCACAGTTCAATCCACCCTTCCAGAACGCCGCCGACTTCTTCTGGAATGCCCGCCTGCGGCCCCAGTTGCGGCTGGCCCAGGAGCATCTATCGGAAGACGACACGGACAATTTTGAGGCCCTGCACCAGCGGCTGCCCCGGCTGATTCCCACCGGGCCGCCCAGCCTCGTCCACGGCGATCTGTGGCACGGCAACCTGCTGTACACGGCGGCGGGGCCAGCCCTGATCGATCCAGCCGCCACCCACAGCCACCGCGAGGTCGATCTGGCGGCGATGCGGCTGTTCGGCGGGGTGGCTGAGCGGGTCTTTGACGCCTATGCCGAAGCCTTTCCACCCGCACCCGGCTGGCAGGAGCGTACTGATCTGTGGAATCTGTATCCCCTTTTGTGCCACGTCAATATGTTTGGCAGCGGCTATCTGGGCCGCACCCGCGCCGCATTGAAGACGATTCTTGATTTATAAACCAGTTGACTTTTTAAAGCATTTGCAAGAGGATGAGGCCATGATTACACCTCCCCAGATCCTGCCTGCCACCACCAGTGTCGGCACAGTCACGCTGCTGACCGCCGATCTGCCACGCCTGCAAGCGTTCTATAAGGGCCTGCTGGGTCTGGGTCTCCTGGCCGAAACGGCTGAGGAAGTCACGCTGGGCGCGCACGGGACGCCGCTGCTGCGGCTGCGGGCCGCCGAATTTCCGCCCGCCTCCGTATCGCGTCCGGGGCTGTACCACACGGCGTTCCTGCTGCCCACGCGGGCCGATCTGGGGCGCTGGCTGGCGCATGCCGCACAGATGGGGGCACAGATGGGCCTCCGCATCGGCAGCGGCGATCATCTGGTCAGCGAGGCGTTCTACCTGAACGATCCCGACGGCAATGGCATTGAGGTCTACGCGGACCGCCCGCGCGACACCTGGACTTTCCAGAACGGGCAGGTGCAGATGGACACCGTGGCGGTGGATTCAGGAGCCGTGCTTGGCAGCGCCGGATTAAATGCAGACACCCTGGCCGACGCGCCTGCCTACGCTGGAGCGCCCGCTGGAACCGTGCTGGGCCACGTCCACCTGAAAGTCGGCAGCGCCGAACAGGCTGCCCGGTTCTACCGCGACACGCTGGGGCTGGACCTGATGGCGGACCTGGGCAGCGCCATGTTCATGTCGTGGGGCGGTTACCACCACCACATCGGCCTGAACGAGTGGCACACGCGCGGGCAGGCGGCCCCGCAAACGCCCGCGCTGGGGCTAGCTGAAGTCGAGTTCCTGGCTCCCGATCTGGCAGGGCTGCGGGCGCATCTGGCAGGCCACACGGATGTACAGGACGGCGGCGACTGCCTGAGTCTGCGCGATCCGTGGGGCAACCGCATCATGGTGCGGCAGACGGTCTGAACAGGTACGCTGGAGCATGAACCGTATTTTGTGGCGAACGCTGCTGCTCGGCGCACTTCTGACCACCGGGGCCAGGGGCCAGGGCGCTGCGCCTGACGGGTTCTTTCCAGTGCTGGTTCAGGCTCCCGGCAGCGAAAGCCCCACAGAGTTGCTGGGCGCAGTGGCGGGTGGGCGCTGGCTGACCGTGAAAGACACCGTGCCGCGCCTGAAAGGGCAGGAAAAATATCTGCGCCGCAGTCTGGGCGGCCCGTCCGTACCCGTCGTGGGCGGCAAGCCCGAATCCTTCGGTGAGCCGTGCCCGGACGCCTATGCTGTACCGGTCAACCCTGGCCGGACCTCTGACCAGTTTCAACTGTTCACCGCCAGCGCCCTGAATGCCTGGCCCCGGCCCGTCACGGCGCTGCCCACCGCCAACGAGACCTACCGCCAGATCGTGCGCGCAGAGCTGATCAAACGTGGCATCAGGAATCCGAATGTGCAGCTCGTGGGCCTGACCCGGACCGATCTGGACGGCGACGGCACGCAGGAAGTGATCATCGAGGCGACGCATTACAGCGAACGCTCCGGCATTTTTCCGCCGTCCATCGGGCAGCCGGGCGATTACTCCATCGTGCTGCTGCGCCATGTGGTGCGCGGGCAGGTCCTGACCCTCACGCTGGGCGCGGACATCGCGCCGCAAACGCCCCTGAAACCCGGCGACACCTTCGAGACCCGTCCGCTGGCGACGGTGATCCGGCTGGCCGGGGTCGCGGACCTGAACGGCGACGGCCAGATGGAGCTGGTTCTTTTCGGGGCCTATTACGAGGGATCGTCCTACAACGTGCAGGAATGGACGCCCGCACGCGGGCTGACAGACACGCCGCTGGAAACAGGCTGCGGGGTCTAGCCGCCTTGAACCCTCTGCGGACGGTCTGGAAAGTTGAGGCTGGGACAGCCCCCCCGCTTAAGCTGGACGCCCCGTTACCCGGCTGACGCCTTCACCTGCCGGACCTCTACCCGGTTGCGGCCCGCATTCTTGGCGGCATACAGGGCGTCGTCTGCGGCCTGCACCACGTCTTGTACCGCCAGCGTGCCAGGGTTCAACTGCGCGACGGCGGCCCCCAGACTGATGGTCAGGCTCAGGCCGGGGCGCACCGTGGACCAGTCGTGGTTCTCGGTGGCCCGGCGCAGGTTCTCGCACAGTTCCAGCGTGGCCGCCTCGCTGGCCCCGGTCAGCAGCAGCACGAATTCCTCACCGCCGTAGCGGGCCAGCAGATCGCCCCGGTGCAACTGCCCCCGCAGGAGCGCGGCCACATGTCGCAGCACCTCATCCCCAACCAGATGCGAGAACCGGTCATTCACGATCTTGAAGTGATCGATGTCGCACAGCACGACACTGATCTGCTGTGACGGCGACACCCTCTCCAGCGCCGCATCAAAGGCCCGCCGATTGGGCAGCCCGGTCAGCGCGTCCTCGTTGGCGTGCTGTTCCAGGCGGGCCATCAGGTCGGCAGTCCGGGTCTGGGCCGCCGTCAGGTCACGGTTGCTGGCTTCCAGGCGGGCGTTCAGCTCTGTCAGCTCTGCATTCTGTCGCTGGGCGGCCAGCCGCTCACGTTCGGCCTGCTCTAACTCGAACTGTACCCTCAGACTCTGGAGCCGTTGATCGGACGCGGCGTTGAACAATTCTCCGTTGAGCTGAAGATGCTGTTCCAGATGGGTTAGCGCCTCCTGGGGGCGGCCCGAATCCCGGTACAGTTTCGACAGTGCCAGATCAACCTTGCACAGCTCGTTGCGAATTTGCCCGGCTTCCGCCAGGGACCGCGCACGGTGCAGGGCGCTTAAGGCGTCCTCTACATGACCTGTCATGCCCAGTAACTCGCCCAGATGCCGTAGACTCTCGACCTGTCCAATCTCATCTCCAATTTTCTGAAAGGTTTCCATGCTCTGTTCAAAGAGGTGCCGCGCCTCGTCTAGGTTTCCCTGCTGCTGCGCCACCTGCCCCAGAAGCAGATCGAGACTGGCACTTTCGGACTGATCTCCAACGCGCTCGATCAGTTCACTGGCTTCCATATACATGGCCCTGGCCTGCGTGAACTGCTTCAGACCAAAATAGGCCTGGCCCACGGTCTGGAGGGCAATAATGTTCTGCATGGGGTCATCCACTGACGGCACATTCAAACAGGCCAGGGCCGCCTCCAGCGCGTCTTCATAGAGCTGCATCTCGTAATAGGTCGTGCTGAGATTATTCAGTGCGACCCGTTCTACGAACGGCAGATCATGCTCCCGGCTGAGGCCCAGAACCAGCAGATGGTGCTTGAGTGCATTGGGATGATCACCCATGGTGCCGTAGACCACGCCCAGGTTGAGCAGCGCATTGATCTCGCCCTGAACATGGCCCAGCGTCACACTCAACTGCCTAACCTGCAAGAAGAGTTCCAGGGCTTCAACGTGTCGGGCCTGCCGACTCTGCACGCCAGCCAGCGCATTCAGGCTGAGGCGTTGGCCCTCCTGATCGGCCAGCTCGCCGTAAAGGTGCAGTGCGCGGCGAAGTTCCGGTTCCGCCGCGATGAACTCTCCTTGCCTCATCAGTCCGAGTCCCAGGTAATGGGTCGCGCGGGCCAGCTCAGCTTCTTCCAGCGGCTGCTCCAGCACCAGACGCGAGAGACGCACGCATTCCTGTGGATCGCTTTGCCAGCAGTCCCAGGCCGCGTCCAGCAGCGCCCGGATCTGGTCCAGAGAAAGTGGATGGGGATCAGGCTTTGGCATAGGCATATCTGGTCAGGGACGGCAGCCCCACTCGAATGGGCCACAGAGAGGAACATGAGAGAGATTGTGTAATATATCTTACCAAGATTTCCCTCCTCTGTGTGACGGTATTGATTGACAGTCCTTCGAGAGAAAGTGAACAGGCCCCGGCAGGATGAATCCCGGCTCAGAGCCTACCCGTCTTCTTCTCACCGCACCCTTTCAACCGTCCAATTGACCGTCCAGAACGCAGACCCTACCAATTCACCAGCGTTGATTGGACGGCGAAGCCGCACTACTCGTCGGTACTCAACACCGCCAGGAAGGCTTCCTGCGGCACTTCCACCGTGCCGATCTGTTTCATGCGGGCGCGGCCCTTCTTCTGCTTGTTCAGCAGCTTCTTCTTGCGCGAAATATCGCCGCCGTAACACTTGGCCAGCACGTCCTTGCGGTACGCCTTGACGGTGGCGCGGGCGATGATCTTCGCGCCGATGGTGGCCTGAACGGGCACCGGGAACATCTGGCGCGGAATGACCTCGGCCATCTTGTCCACGATCTTGCGGCCCAGCGCGTAGGCCCGGCTCTCATGGACGATCACGGCCAGTGCGTCGACGATCTCGTTGTTAACCATGATGTCCACCTTGCGGAGATCTCCGTCGCGGTAGCCCAGTTGTTCGTAGTCCATGCTGGCATAGCCGCGAGAGATGCTCTTGAGGCGGTCATGGAAGTCGTAGAGGATCTCCGCGAAGGGCACTTCGTAGACCAGCTCCACGCGCTTGCCCACGTAGTTCATGGTGACCATCGAGCCGCGCCGCTCCTGAAGCAGGCCCATGACTGGCCCCACGTAATCCTCGGGCAGCATCACCGAGAGCTTGATGTACGGCTCCTCGACGTTTTCGATCCGGTCACGCGTGGGGAACTGCGCCGGGTTCTGGGTTTCAAACACGTCGCCGTTGGTCAGGCTGATGCGGTACACCACGGCGGGCGCAGTGGCGATCAGGTCCAGATCGTATTCGCGTTCCAGACGTTCCTGAATGATCTCGGCGTGCAGCAGACCCAGGAAGCCGCAGCGGAAGCCGAAGCCCAGCGCCTCGGACGTTTCGGGATCGAAGGAGAAGGCCGCGTCGTTGAGCTTGAGCTTTTCCAGCGCGTCACGCAGCTTGCGGTAGTCCTCGGTGTCGGTGGGGTACAGGCCCGAGAACACCACGGGCTGCGCGGGCTTGAAGCCGGGGAACGCCTCGGGGGTCTTGCGCTCCCGGCCCGTCAGGGTATCGCCCACCTGCGCGTCGGCAATGTCCTTGATCCCCGCCGCCACCCAGCCCACGGCTCCGGCCTGAAGCTCGTCGCCCACCACCAGACCGGGGGTGAAGGTCCCCACCTTATCCACCTCGAAGGACCTGTCCGCGTTCATCAGCGTGATCTGGTCCTTGGCGCTGATCCGGCCTTCCAGCACGCGCACGAACAGGATCACGCCCTGGTAGGCGTCGTAGAACGAGTCGAAAACCAGAGCCTTCAGGGGGGCCTCGGGATCGCCAGGGGGCGGTGGAATGCGGGCCACCACCGCTTCCAGAATCTCGTCGATGCCGATCCCCGCCTTGGCCGAGGCGAACACGGCGTCCTCGGCGGGAATGCCGATCACCTCTTCCAGCTCCCTGGCCGCACCTTCCGGGTCGGCGGCGGGCAGATCGATCTTGTTGATCACCGGCACGATTTCCAGATTGTTGTCGATGGCAAGGTACGCGTTGACAATCGTCTGCGCCTCCACACCCTGCGAGGCGTCCACCAGCAGCAGCACGCCCTCGCAGGCGGCCAGTGAGCGGCTGACCTCGTAATTGAAATCCACGTGGCCGGGGGTGTCGATCAGGTTCAATACGTAAGTCTCGCCGCCGCTACCGTCCTCGAACATGGGGCGGGTGTATTCCAGCCGGATCGGGGTGGACTTGATGGTGATGCCGCGCTCGCGCTCCAGCTCCAGCGTGTCCAGGGTCTGGTTGCGCCTGTCACGCTCGCCCATCGCGCCCAGGCGCTCCAGAATGCGGTCCGCCAGCGTGGATTTGCCGTGGTCCACATGGGCGATGATCGAAAAATTCCTTGTGGCTGTGGTGGGCAGGGAGGGGAGGGGCTTGACGCTCATTATCCCGCAGTGTAGCCGGGCGCGGCGCGAATGACAGCGGTGGGGGGCACAGGGGCGGGCATGGACCGGGGCTTACGGAAACCTTCGCGCGCTGAGAACCGTAATTCACTC
The DNA here is from genome assembly GCF_000701405.1 of Deinococcus marmoris DSM 12784. Taxonomy (GTDB): domain Bacteria; phylum Deinococcota; class Deinococci; order Deinococcales; family Deinococcaceae; genus Deinococcus; species Deinococcus marmoris. Next base: position 3,280 of record NZ_JNIV01000021.1, on the reverse strand, counting down.
CATGTACGCCCGACGCCGCCGTCTGCCCACCAAACCCGCCGCGCCCGCCTGGAAATGGGGCGTGGCCGTGCTGTCGGTCGTGCTGCTGATGGGAGGAGGCTGGCTGGCCGCTGGTTCGCCGCGCAACCCGGCAGCTCAGCCAGCGGCCACGGCGCGCACCGTGGAGCAGGACTGGGCCACCTTAAAAGGCTTTGGCCCGCGCCCCGTCGAAACGCCCGGCCACGGCGGGGCAGTGGCGTGGCTGGAAACGCAGTTCACGGCGCTGGGCTACCGCGTGACCCGGCAACCCGTCACCCTGGAGCGCCCCTTCGACGGGGGCGGCACGGTCAGAGTGGGGGAACTGAGCGTGCCTGCCGCCGCCCTGTACGGGGCGGGGGGCGGCGAGCAGTCGGGGCGGCTGGTGCGCGTCTCCCCCACCGATTCCCGCCAGCAGATGGAGGCGGCGGACCTGCGCGGGCAGATCGCCCTGGTGGCGCTGGACGCGGCCAGTTGCGGCGCGGTGTCATGGCGCGATCTGGCGGACCGGGCCACCTCTGCCGGGGCCTTTGGGCTGGTGGTGGTGGACGGTTGCCCGCGCCAGCAATCCAGTCGGGTGACCACCATGCCGCTTCCGCTGGTCCGGGTGAATGCGGCGGACGGGCAGAAGGTGCTGAAACTGGCGGGGCAGACCGCCACCGTCACCTCCAGCGTTGAAGTTCGCAAGGTCACCGGCCACAACCTGATCGCCGCCCGCGTGGAAGCCGCACCCGAGATCGTTTTCGGGGCACACCTGGACAGCGTGAACGCCAGCCCCGGCGCGAACGACAACGCCAGCGGCGTGCTGGCCGTGCTGGACATGGCGCGTCAGGCCGCCGGAACCCCGCTGGCAGACCGCGCATGGTTCGTGCTGTTCGACGCCGAGGAGGACGGGCTGCACGGCAGCTCTGCCTTTGCCCGCGATCCCTCTTACCCGGTCCGCGAGACCCGCGCCATGCTCAACATGGACATGGTGGGCGTGGCCGCCGAACCGCTGGGCTTCGCCGGCAACGCTGAAGTGCTGGCGCTGGCCCGGCAGCTCCGCCCAGACCTGCGGGTGTTCCGGGATGACGACCAACCCAGGCGCATCACGTTCGGGCGCACCAGCAACATCAGGGGCAGCAGCGATCACGTCTCGTTCATCCGCTGGGGCGTCCGCACGGGCTACCTGTACCGGGGCGAGGACGCCAATTACCACGGTCCCGGCGACAAAGTACTGGACCCGGATCTGGTCAGGGACACTGCCGACTTTGCCCTGAAGCTGGCGAACCGTGTCCTGGAAGCACCCTGGACACCGCGCGAGACCTGCGGCATCACCGGGCGGGACTGCCGGGAATAAGCTTGCCGTAGGCCAACGAGCCGATGCGTGGCCCTCAGACCAGGCGCTAGCCTCGGCGTATGTCCCCTTCCCTGGCCTACCACACCGATCTGGCCCTGCGCCGTCAGGAGGGCGCGGCGGTCACGCGCACGGCTGACCTGAGAGTGGTCCGCTCGCCGGGCAATCCGACGTTCTGGTGGGGCAATTTTTTGCTGATGCCGCGCCCGCCCGCAACAGGGGAGCTACAGCGCTGGCTGAGGGCATTCGAGGAACACTTTCCGCAGGCAGCCCACCGCGCATTCGGCGTGGACACAGCAGACGGCAAGGCGGGCGCAGTGGACGAGTTCAGGGCGGCAGGTTTTGAGATCTACCGCGACACCGTACTGACCGCCGGGCAAACGGTTGCGCCGCCCAGAATGAACAACGACGCTCTTTTCCGCCCACTGGCGGGGGACGCCGACTGGCGGGCGGCCCTGGACCTGCGTCTGGCCGTCAACCAGGCCTCTCCCGAACCGATGAAGTCAGAAGATTACCAGACCTTTGCCACCCGCAAGCTGGCCGACTACCGCGCCGTACAGGACGCCGGAGCAGGCGCGATGTGGGGCGCATTCGACGGTTCAGGGCAGATGCTGTCGGGCCTGGGGATTTTCGACGCCGGGCAGGGCGTGGCACGTTATCAGAGCGTGGAAACACGTCCAGACGCGAGGTCACGCGGGCTGGCAGGAACGCTGGTCCATGCGGCGGGTCAGTGGGCGCACACGGTCTTGGGCACGCGAACGCTGGTCATCGTGGCCGATCCCGAATACCACGCCCAGCACCTTTACGAGCGCGTCGGCTTTCGCCCCACCGAGATTCAACTGGGCTTCCAGAAGCGTCCGGCAGAGGGTTAGACGCGTTCCAACGGTCTATGCGGCGGCGGCGGCAACTCCACCCGGATTTCATCCCCTGAGCTGACTGTTCCGCCCACCAGCACCACACCCATGATTCCGGCCTTGCGGATCAATTTGCCGTCTTCATCCTCGTCCAGCACGGCTTTCAGCAGACCCGGTTGAAAGTTGTCGATCTGGCCACAGGGATTTCGCAGCCCCGTGATCTCGACGACTGCGTCTGCACCGATGTGCAGGCGGGTGCCACGCGGCAGGACCAGCAATTCCAGGCCACGCGTCAGCACATTCTCCCCCAGATCGCCGGGGCGCACCGTGAAGCCCTGGCCTGCCAGTTCGTCCAGCAGTTCGGCATGAATCAGGTGAACCTGCCGCAAGTTGGGTTGGTCCGGGTTTTGCCGCACGCGCGACAGGTGCTGGACGGTCACGCCCGCGTGTGAATCACCCTCCACGCCAAGACCCGCCAACAGACGAATCTGAGGCTGGCGGGTCTTGCTGAACCCATGCTGTGGGCTGGCGCTGACGCTATAGACCGTGCCGTTTATACGGCCAGTCTACGCAGGTCAGTTTTAGAGCCTATTCCGGAAGCCGAAGGTGAGTATCAGATTTAATGTGACTCAGACAGTGTTTCTGCTCCCTCCCTCTTTATGGGGGAGGGTTGGGGAGGGGGTGAACCGCAGACGCCCTCCCAGCGCACCTTAATCAAAACAAACGCTCCACTTTCCGAATAGGCTCTTAGTTGGTAACTACTCAGCGCGAGAAGTCGGGCATGAGGATGTCACCGCGAAATACACTCACGAGGCCCTGCCAGACATGTATGCCCTGCTTGCGAAGTGTGGAGATATAGCTGCGAATCCGGCAGAACGCCGCTCCACCAGTCAGAGACCGAAACCCACCTGACACTTTGCGCTTGATACAGAACATCCGAATATCCCGTTCCGCCTGGTTGTTGTCGAAGGGAACGTCGTCCCGTTCGAGAAACAGAAGCACCGCATCTCGGTGCTTCTGACACCGCAAGGCCAAATTCCGGCCCGGAGTTTGCCTGGGTTTTCCCCGGCGGCCT
>NZ_JNIV01000020.1 GCF_000701405.1 Deinococcus marmoris DSM 12784 | reverse complement strand
CATCGAGTGTACGTTCAGCAGCATGAAGTCGCGTGGCTTTGACCTGGAACGGTCAGCGGTGACCCACGCTGACCGATTAGAGCGGTTGTTTGGACTGGTCACGCTGGCCTGGGTGTGCTGTCTGCGGGTGGGCGTCTGGATGAATGCGTCCAAACCAATTCCAGTCAAAGCGCATGGTCGTCGCGCAGTCAGCGTGGTCCAGTATGGCTGGCAATATCTGGCGAGAGCGCTGAGATGGGATCACCCACAGGCCGAAATATACTTCGGCCTCTTAAATCAACCTTTCTCCGCACCCAGCGCCACTTAAACGCAAGTTGTCCGGTACTGAAGTCATAGTCGTAGCCGAAGAGCTGATGATGGAGATTTCCTAGAAAACTCAGGAAGATTCGGTAATCGTTGGGAATGATTCTGGATAATACTCCTTCCAGCTCTAAAATTTTTTCTTCTGTCCATCCCAGTTCGGTTGGTACGAAGTGTTTATCAAGCCAGGACTCCACAGCTTCTGGACTCATTTTGTAGAAACGATAGGGACAGTTCAATCGGAGTTGATCGGCTCTCTCGGCCACAGCAGAAAAGCGTTGCTTAACTGTTTGTAAGTAGCTGCTTTCCATTTCAGATTCAGTGAATGTCAATGCCCTGCTCCTTGCGGTAAGCCATCATGGCGTCCCAACTGCTGGCAATTTCAGGGCGCTGGGCGGTCAGGGCGTCCCAACTGATGTTTTCCTGCGTGCTGGAAACACTGACCATCGTGATGCAGCCGTCCACCGGGCAGACGTTGGCGCACAGCGCGCAGCCCACGCACTCGGGTTCGCGGACCACCGGAGTCGGGCGGGTGTCGGCCACCGCCCTGCCGTTGACGCGCACGTCGTAGCCGGGGTCTACCCGCACGCCGTTTCCAGCCACCAAGTCAATGCACTGGTGCGCGGTGTCGTTGCAGGCCACGTAACACAGGTTGCACTGAATGCACTTGTCCGGGTCAATCCGCGCCACCGCCTGATACCCCAGATCCAGTTGCCCAAAACTGCTCATCTGCGGCAGGGCCCGGCCCGAAACGTCGGCAATGGTGGCAAAACCCTTGTCATCCATCCAGTTGCCCAGGCCGTCAATCATGTCCTCCACGATCCGGTAGCCGTAGTGCATGGCGGCGGTGCAGACCTGAACGGCCCCCGCGCCCAGCAGCAGGAATTCGGCGGCGTCCTTCCAAGTCACGATGCCGCCCATGCCGCACACCGGAACGCCGCTTTTCAGCACGCCCTGGTCGGTCAGCAACTCCGTGAGCATATTTAACGCGATTGGTTTGACGGCTGGCCCCGCGTAACCGCCGTGGGTGCCGCGCCCGCCAATGTTGGGCGTGATTTGCAGGGTGTCCAGATCAACGCTCATCACTGAATTGATGGTGTTGATCAGGCTCAGCGCGTTGGCCCCGCCCGCAATCGCCGCGTGCGCAGGTTCGGTGATGTGTGTGACGTTCGGGGTCAGCTTGACGATCACCGGGAGTTTGGTAATAGAGGTGACCCAGTGCGTGTTCAGCTCGCACATTTCCGGCACCTGACCGACGGCTGCGCCCATGCCGCGTTCGCTCATGCCCTGGGGGCAGCCGTAATTGAGTTCTATGCCGTCTGCTCCAGTGTCCTCAATCATCATGACGATTTCGCGCCAAGCTTCGGGCGAGGCATCCACCATCGCGCTCACGATCACGGCGCGGTCCGGCCACAGCCGCTTGATCTCGGCGATTTCGCGCAGGTTCACGTCTAGCGGGCGGTCACTGATCAGTTCCACGTTGTTGATCGCCAGCAGGCGCTGCCCGCCGATACTCAGGCCGCCGTAGCGGTTGCTGATGTTCAGGACGGGCGCACCGATGGTCTTCCAGACGGCCCCGCCCCAGCCGTGTTCAAAGGCGCGGTGAATCTGCGCCCCGCTGTTGGTGGGCGGCGCGGAGGCCAGCCAGAACGGATTGGGCGCGCGGATACCCGCGAAATTGACGGAGAGGTCAGCCATGTGGAGCCTCCTGGGCAGATAAAAGAGCTTGATGAATGGCAACGGCGGCGTATTTGCCGTCCTGTACGGCCATCACGGTGCTGGCGGTGCCGCGCAGGCGCACGCAATCGCCCCCGGCATACACGCGCGGCAGGCTGGTCTGCATGTCGTGGTTGACGACCATATAACCGCCGGAAACCTCTAGCCCCAGCTCGGTTGCCAGCGCAGGTTTCTCCTGTCCAATCGCCTTGATGACGGCGTCGCAGGGAACCACGAATTCGCTGCCGGGCAGAGGATGCGGGCTGGGCCGTCCGCCGGTGTCTGGCACGCCCAGCACCATCTTCACGCACTCCACGCCCGTCACCCTGCCGCCTTCCGAGATCACCCGCACGGGCTGGGTCAGGAAGCGGTACTGGATGCCCTCTGACAGGGCGAATTCGTATTCGTGGCGGTAGGCGGTCATCTCGGCTTCGGTGCGGCGATACAGCAGGGTCACGTCCGCGCCGCGCCGCCGGGCAATGGTGGCGGCGTCAATGGCCGTGTTGCCTGCGCCGATGACCACGACGTTTTCAGCGTCTGGCAGGCTGTCAGGGGTAATCTTGCTGTCCTCAATGTACTGAAGGCCGTCAATCAGGTGTTCCTCGCCAGGAATGCCCATTGCCGGAACTGCGCCCAATCCCAATCCCAGAAATACAGCGTCGTATTCATCCAAAAGTGCAGTTAGCCCGGCTTGATCCGTCAACTCGCGCTCAGTCTCCACCGTCACGCCCAGTGCCCGGACCGCCTCCACTTCCTGCAACGACACCTCCACGGGTTCGCGCAGGACGATAATTCCGTAGGTGCTGAGGCCGCCGCCCAGCTCGCGCTTTTCCAGCAGCGTGACTGCGTGGCCCAGCTTGGCGAGTTCGGCGCTGACGCTGAGTCCTGCGGGACCACTGCCGACGACGGCCACCTTGCGGCCCGTGGGCGTTCCTGCCGTGAACATCTGCAAACCGCGCTCCTGCACATGGTCTACCGCATGTCGTTGCAGCCGCCCAATCGCAATGGGCTTTTCTTCCGCGTTCAGCACGCACGCGCCCTCGCACAGTTCCTCGACGGGGCACACACGGGCACAGGTACCACCCAGAAAGTTGGATTCCAGAATGACGCGGGCGCTGCCACGCAGGTTGTCGGTGGCAATTTTACGAATGAACGTGGGGATGTCGATATGCGTCGGACATGCCTGAATGCACGGCGCGTCGTAGCAGTACAGGCAGCGGTGGGCCTCCACTGCCGCCTCGTGCGCGCTCAGGGGCGGGTAGGTGGGCGCGAATCTGGGGTCAAAGGGAAAGCCAGCGTGAGGAGTCTGGGCGTCGTCTACCAGCGCGTGGTCCGTCAAGGCATCCTCCGGTTGTGCGTCCATCCTGAGTCGAAGACATGGAAAATTGCCACCGCCCTGGCAGCCTGAAGGCCACCGGGCAGCGGTCCAGACCCTCACCGGAGACGATTAACCGCGTGGGCGCATGCTAGGGCGAAAATAAAGAAAAAGTCAATTTTGGGAATCGGGAACTGTACGGACCAATGACCTCAAGGATACTTCCGACGCAAAGTACATTCTTGCGTGTTCGAGATGCAAGCGGAGTTCCCGCATCATGTGTGTGTCTGAAAAGTTTAGAAGAACGGCAAAAATCTGAATGTGGCCCCCTCGTTTGTCGCCGCCAAAACGCGGAGATTACTGGAAGCAACGCGGCAACCGAAATCGATTTCGATTCTCCGAAATGACGTGCTATGGTGGGCTTACTCAAAATCAATCACCTCCTCTCGTTCGCGTATTGTCGTGCCCCACCTCTTGCTCTCTGGAGAACCCTGTGCCGATCTGGAGCCACGCCGATTCTGTTTGCGTTTCCGTCCAGTCCCGTAACGTGGGGCACGCGTGACAACCACGCCTGCCGTGCAGTTCCGGGGGATCACAAAATCATTTGGGCCGGTGGAGGTCCTGCACGGCGTCAGTTTCGAAATTAGCGCCGCCGAGATTCACGCTTTAATCGGCGAGAACGGCGCGGGCAAGAGTACGCTGATGAAGATTCTGGGCGGCTATCAGTCCCAGACCTCTGGCGAGATCGTATTGAAAGGACAGCCTGTGACCTTTCGCAGCAGCCGCGACGCCGAGGGCCGGGGCGTGGTGCTGATCCATCAGGAATTCAACCTGGCCGATGACCTGAGTGTGGCACAGAACATCTTTCTGGGGCGGGAACTGGGCGGCACGCTGCTGAACGACGCAGAGATGAACCGGCAGGCGGCGGAAGCCTTGAAGCGGTTAGATGTGGGGCTTGATCCCAGAGTCAAGGTCAAAGACCTGAGCGTGCCGCAAAAGCAACTTGTCGAGATTGCCAAGGCCCTAGCCAGAAATGCCCGTGTGCTGGTCATGGACGAGCCGACGGCCACCCTGACCAACCGCGAAACCGACGTGCTGTTCGCGCTGATTCGCCGCCTGCGGGACGATGGCGTGACCATCCTCTACATCAGCCACAAGCTGGACGAGGTGCAGGCTCTGGCCGACTCGGTGACCGTCTTGCGCGACGGCGCGGTGGTGTTCAGCGGCCCGGCGGCGGGCAAAACCCCGCACGATCTGGCGAATTTGATGGTGGGCCGGGAGCTGGAGGAAATGTTCCCGGACAAGGGGCGGCCCGCCGAGAAAGAGGCGCTGCATGTTGAGGGCCTGGAGGTTCCCGGCTGGGCGCACGACATCAATTTCACGCTGCGTGCGGGCGAGGTGCTGGGCTTCGCGGGCCTCGTGGGTTCGGGGCGCACAGAGCTGTTCGAGGGGCTGCTGGGCCTGCGCCGCCACACCGTTAGTCAGGTGCGAGTGGCGGGCCGCCCCACCCGTATCAACAGTCCTGGCAGAGCGGCAAACGCGGGCATCGTCTATCTCAGCGAGGACCGCAAGGGCAAGGGTTTGCTTGTGGACTTCCATCTTCGACCCAATCTCACGTTAATGACACTGGAGGAGTACGCGCGGCCCCTGCTGAACATCGGCGCGGAGACGCGGGCGCTGGAGGGGGCGGTCAAAACTTACGGCATCCGCACCGGGCGGCTGGACGTGCCCGCCAGCGCGCTGTCCGGCGGCAATCAGCAGAAGCTGGCGCTGGCCCGCATTCTGGAAGTCGATCCCGACGTGATCGTGCTGGACGAGCCGACGCGCGGCGTGGACGTGGGGGCCAAGCGCGAGATCTACCTGCTGATTCAGGCGCTGGCGGCGGCGGGCAAGGGCATCATCGTCATTTCCAGCGAGCTGACCGAGTTGCTGGGCCTGTGCCAGCGCCTGCTGGTGGTGCGTGAGGGCCGCGTCGTCGGCAACCTGACAGGGGGCGAATTGACCGAACAGGAAGTGATTCAGTATGCCACCGGATTAAAAGCCAATTCCCCTGCCCTGGAGGCTGCCCCCAGATGACCGAACATTCCGCCGAAACATCCAAGCCCGCCCGCCCGCCGCTGCTGTCCCGGCTGGGCAGCCTGGGGCCGCTGCTGGGGCTGATCGCCCTGATGATCGTGGCGACGGCACTCAATAGCGACTTCCTGACCGTCTCTAACCTGTCTAACGTGGCGACGCGCGCCTCATTTATCGGCATCATCGCGGTGGGGGCGACGTTCGTGATCATCTCCGGTGGGATTGATCTGTCGGTGGGTTCGATGGCCGCCCTGATCGCCGGTTCGATGATCCTGATCATGAACGCGCTGGGAGCTGGTGGCGGCGGGGCTGGCGTGATTGCCATCGGGATGCTGTGTGCGCTGCTCATCGGGGCTGGGGCGGGGCTGCTGCAAGGCACTTTTATCGCGCGTGGGCGTATCGAGCCGTTTATCGTGACGCTGGGAACGCTGGGCATCTACCGCGCCGTCCTGACCTACCTGTCGGAGGGTGGCAGCATCTCGCTCAACAACACTCTCAGCGACGCCTACAGCCCGGTGTATTACGGCAAGATTCTGGGCGTGCCGTTTCCCATCATCGTGTTCGCGGTGGTGGCGCTGCTCGGCGGGCTGATTCTGAACCGCACCCGTTATGGCCGCTACGTGCAGGCCATCGGCAGCAATGAGCAGGTGGCGCGCTACGCCGCTGTGGATGTGAACCGCGTCAAGGTCATCACCTACATGATCCAGGGCATTTGCGTGGCGCTGGCTACCCTGCTGTACGTGCCCCGTCTGGGCAGCGCCAGCCCCAGCACCGGCATCCTCTGGGAACTGGAGGCGATTGCCGCCGTCATCATCGGTGGCACGGCCCTCAAAGGCGGCTCCGGGCGCATCTGGGGAACGGTGGTGGGCGCGATCTTGCTGCTGAGCATCGAGAACGTGTTGAACCTGACCTCGATCATCAGCGTGTACCTGAACGCCGCCGTGCAGGGCGTCGTGATCATTGTGGTGGCCTTCCTGCAACGTGGAAAACGGTCATGAAGGCCGTGGAACCGGTCTGTGTTTCTCGGCTGCCTCCCTAGCAGATGCCTGTGTGGTCACGTGAGCCTCACCCGGAGAAAAGATATTCCGCGCCGCGTTCTTCCGCCCATCTCCGCATAGAAAACCAAGGAGCCAACCATGTCTCAAACCCTGAAAAAACTCGCCGTCCTATCCATCTCGCTGCTGGCCTCTGCCGCGCTGGCGCAAACGAAGCAGGTCATCGGTGTCTCCATCCCGTCAGCGGACCACGGCTGGACGGGCGGCGTGGTGTACTGGGCCAACCAGACCAAAACAGAGCTGCAAAAGATGTATCCGGGCCTGACCGTGATCGTCAAGACGGCCAAGGACGCCAACGAGCAGGCCAACCAGATTCAGGACATGTACACGGTCAACAAGATCAACGCGCTGGTGATCCTGCCGCAGGAGAGTGCGCCGCTGACCCGACCCGTCGCCAACCTCAAGAACAAGGGCGTGTTCACGGTGGTGGTGGACCGCGCGCTGACCGATCCCAAGGCGCAGGACGCCTACGTGGCCGGGGACAATCCGGGCCTGGGCCGCGTGAGTGGCGAATACGTGGGCAAAACGCTGGGCGGCAAGGGCAATGTGGTGGTGCTGCGCGGCATTGCCACCGTGATCGACAACCAGCGCGTGGACGCCTTCGACAAGGTGATGAAGGAGAAGTACCCGAACGTCAAGATTCTGGACCGGCAGTACGCCAACTGGAACCGCGACGACGGCTTCAAGGTCATGCAGGACTACCTGACCCGTTTTCCCAAGATTGACGCCGTGTGGGCGCAGGACGACGATATTGCCGTGGGCGTGCTGAAGGCCATTGAGCAGGCGGGGCGCAAGGACATCAAATTCGTGCTGGGCGGCGCGGGCATGAAGGAAATGATCAAGAAGGTGCAGGACGGCGATCCCCTGATCACTGCCGACGTGACCTACCCGCCCAACATGATCCGCGAGGCCATGCTGCTGACCGCCAAGTCGCGGATGACCAAGACGGCCATGCCCAAAACCACGATCATTCCCAGCGTGTTGGTGACGAAAGACAACGCCGCCAAGTTCTATTTCCCGAATTCCCCGTTCTGAGAACGAGGGAGATTTTTTTCTCCGTGTGAATGGGAGGCCCCTTGCGGTTTAACCCCTCAGTCTGCTTCGCAGCCAGCTCCCCTTAAAGGGAGCCAAGAAAAGCGGCTGGTCAGGCAATTCTGAGACTCTCGCCTCCCTTCCAAGGGGAGGTGCCCCGGAGGGGCGGACTCACAGAGCTGCAAAGCAGAGGGGTTAATCGTGGGAGCCACCCCGTCACACCAGCGTCCAACTCGACCCAACCCCTGCCCTGGAGGCACCTTAGACCCATGCCAAGACCTGTCACTTTATTTACCGGCCAGTGGGCCGACCTGCCACTGGCTGAACTCGCACCGCTGGCCAGACAGATGGGCTTCGATGGTCTGGAACTGGCCTGCTGGGGCGATCATTTCGATGTGCAGCGGGCGCTGAAGGAGGATGGTTACGCCGATAGCGTGCGCGAGTTGCTCGCCCAACACGGTCTGCAAGTTCACGCCATCGGCAACCATCTGGTGGGGCAGGCAGTGTGTGATCCCATCGACGAGCGGCACAAATCCATCGTTCCCGCTCACGTCTGGGGCGACGGCGATCCCGAGGGTGTACGCGTGCGGGCCGCCCAGGAAATCATCGACACCGGCAAGGCGGCCCGCAAACTGGGTGTGAACGTGGTCACCGGATTTACCGGATCGAGCATCTGGCACAGCCTGTACGCCTTTCCACCCACCGATCAGGCGTACTGGGAACGTGGATTTGCGGACTTTGCCCGGCGCTTCACTCCCATTCTGGACGCCTTCGCCGAGGTAGACGTGAACTTTGCGCTGGAGGTTCATCCCACCGAGATCGCCTTCGACACTGCCAGCGCTGCCCGTGCCCTGGAGGCTGTGGGCCACCACCCGCGCTTCGGCTTCAACTATGATCCCAGCCATCTGGCGTATCAGGGCGTGGATTACGTGGGCTTCATTCGCCGCTTTCCAGAACGCATTTTCCACGTCCACATCAAGGACGTGTGGTGGGGTCACGGCAGCGGCGAGGTGGGCGTGTTCGGCGGCCATACCACCTTTGGCGACAGGCGGCGCTTCTGGGATTTCCGCTCAGTGGGGCGCGGGGACGTGAAATTCGAGGACATCATCGTGGCGCTGCACGACATCGGCTACAGCGGGCCATTAAGCATCGAGTGGGAGGACGCCCGCATGGACCGGGTGGCAGGCGCAACCGAGAGTGCGGCCTACACGCGCCGCCTGGATTTCCCGCCGTCGGACGTGGTGTTCGACGCGGCGTTTGCCAAGGAAGAGGCGTGAGCGACTATCGGCGTCCCCTGCGGCTGGCGATGGTAGGCGGCGGTCAGGACGCCTTTATCGGCGCTGTTCACCGGCACGCGGCGGCGCTGGACGGGCGCTATGTGCTGGTGGCTGGGGCGCTGTCCAGCACGCCGGAAAGGTCCAGAGAATCGGGGGCGGCGTTGGGCCTCCCGCCGGAGCGCAGTTACGGCATCTGGCAGGAACTGTTAGAGGGCGAGAAAAACAGGGAAGATGGCGCGGAAGTGATCAGCATCGTCACGCCCAACCACCTGCATTTCCCAGTGGCGCTGGCAGCGGTTCAGGCGGGTTTTCATGTCATCTGCGACAAACCCCTGGTGCCCACGCTAAAAGAGGCGCAGGAGTTGGAGGCAGCGGTCAAACAGGCTGGAACCGCCTTCGCCGTGACCTACAACTACAGCGGCTATCCCCTGATCCGTCAGGCCCGCGAGATGGTGCGGAAGGGTGAACTGGGCCAGATTCGCAAGGTGATCGTGGAATATCACCAAGGCTGGCTGGCCACCGAGCAGACGGGCAAGCAGGCCGAGTGGCGCACCGATCCGGCCCGCAGCGGTCCTGCCGGGGCGTTGGGCGACATCGGCACCCACGCCGAGCAACTGGCGACGTTTGTCAGTGGGCTGACGCTGGAAGAGGTGGCTGCCGAGCTGACTGCCTTCGTGCCGGGCCGTCGTTTGGACGACGACGCCAGCATGTTGCTGCGTTTTGAAGGGGGCGCAAGGGGCGTACTGACCGTCTCCCAGATCGAGATTGGCCGTGAAAACGATCTGCGCCTGTCTATTTTTGGCACGAAGGGCAGCCTGAGCTGGCGGCAGGAAGACCCCAACCACCTCCTTTTCGACCAACTGGATAGGCCCCGGCAGATTCTGACGCGCGGCGGGCCGGGAACGGGCGGAGCGGCCAACGCCGTGACCCGCCTGCCCGCCGGACACCCGGAAGCGTTTATTGAGGCGTTTGCCAACATTTACAGCGCGGTGGCCGACGATCTGGCGGCGCAGGAACGCGGCGAGGCGATCAATCCTGACTATCCGACGATCAAGGACGGCGTGCAGGGCGTGAAATTCATGACGGGCGTGCTGGAAAGTGCGGCGGCGAACGGAAACTGGGTTAGCCTGAAAGGCAGTGGCTAAGTCGAGCAAGCTCGAAACCGGGCGCGTCAGCATCCGCGAGGTGGCCGCCGCGTCGGGCGTCAGCACGGCCACGGTCTCCAAGGTGCTATCGGGCCGCGCCGATTATCCGGTGCGTGCCGAGACCGCCGAGCGGGTCAAACTGGTGGCCCTTGAACTGGGTTACGTGCCGGACGTGGCCGCCCGCAACCTGCGGACCCGGCAGACCGGGCAACTGGGCGTGGTGCTGGAGGCGGTGGGCGCTTCGGAACCCGACAGTCTGCTGGGGGCCATGACCACCAGCAACGCGGTCCGCCGGACCTTTGACGGTGCGATCATGGCGGGCCTCAGCGACGCGGCGCGTAGCCTGAACGTGCCCGCGCTGGTGGTCTATCCGGGCAGCAGCGGCCTGCACCACACCTATCTGGACGGACGGGTGGACGGGTTGCTGGTGGGGTGCGATCCCTTGCGCGGACACCAGTTGCTTCAGGACCTGGCCCAACTGCCGCTGCCCGTGGTGGCGCTGTGGACCCAGCGGGTGCCGCCGGGCATCAGCAGCGTGGACGTGGACCATCAGGCGGGCGCGCGGCAGGCTATCGGGCATCTGCTGGAGCTGGGGCACACCCGCATCGCCTTTTACGGTGGTGGTGAGGCCAGCGGAGTGGAACACTTCCAGCGCCGGGAACAGGGCTACCGGGAGGCGATGACCGCCGCCGGACTCTCCCCTATGGCCGCCGTGCATGACGGTGATCTGCTGGTGCAGGCTGTCAGACGGGGCGAGGTCACTGCGGTCTTTGCCGAAACCGATCTGGGGGCAGCGGCGGTGGTGCAGGCGCTGGCCAGGGCTGGGCTGAGCGTTCCCGCTGACCTTTCGCTGGTGGGCTTTGACGACATCCTGGGCGCGGAATACATCGCGGGCGGCCTGACCACGGTGTACCAGCCCGCAGCGGAAATGGCGGCAGAGGGTGTACGGGTGCTGCTGGCCCGTCTCGGAGGTGCGCCCGTGTCCCACACGCTGCTTCCCACGCACCTGCTGGTGCGCCGCAGCACCGCTCCGTTGACTGACCCTGAGTGACCTACAAGAGGAGCCTGACCGTTTCATAGTCAGTTCTCCGGTATATGACCTCTTGACCTTTTGAGCGAAAGGGGTATACTTCAGTCACCGAAATCGTTTTCCTTAACTCAAACTGTTGAGACTTCCCCTGAAAGTTGCCCTCTTCGCCTTGATTCAGCCCTATGGGGTTGTCTAATTTTATTTCTCTGTCTACTGGCGCAAAGCGCCCTATCAAGGAGTTCTATGAAACGAATGGGCATTTTAACCGCAGTTCTTGGCCTGAGCCTTCTCGCCTCGCCCGCACTGGCACAGAAGCAAGTGGTGGTGGGCGTCAGTTGGTCCAATTTTCAGGAGGAGCGCTGGAAGACCGATGAAGCGGCGATCAAGGCCCAACTGGACAAGCTGGGGGCCAAGTACATCAGCGCCGATGCCCAGAGTTCCAACGAAAAACAGCTCTCGGACATTGAAAGTCTGGTGACGCGCGGCGCAACCGTGCTGCTGGTGCTGGCCCAGGACACCGAGGCCGTGCTGCCCGCCATTGCCAAGGCCAAGGCCGACGGCATCCCCGTCGTTTCGTATGACCGCCTGATTGAAGACCCCTGGGCTTTTTACATCTCCTTTGACAACAAGGAAGTCGGGCGCTTGCAGGCCAGGATGATCCTGAACGCCAAGCCCAAGGGCAATTACGCCTTTATCAAGGGCAGTCCCAGCGATCCCAACGCGGCGCTGCTGTACGCTGGGCAACTGGAAGTGCTGGACAAGGCGATCAAGTCCGGCGCGATCAAGAACGTGGGCAGCCAGTTCACTGAAGGCTGGCAGCCCGAGATCGCCCAGCGCAACATGGAGCAGATGCTGACCGCCAACCAGAACAAGATTGACGCGGTGGTGGCCTCCAATGACGGCACGGCAGGGGGCGCGGTCTCGGCACTGGCGGGCGTGGGGCTGGCGGGTAAGATTCCCGTCTCGGGTCAGGACGCCGACAAGGCCGCCCTGAACCGGATTGCCAGAGGACTGCAAACGGGCACCGTCTGGAAGGACTCGCGCACGCTGGGAACGGAAGCGGCCAAGATCGCCGTGCAACTGGCGGGCGGCACCAAGGTCAATGCCGTCAAGGGCAGCAGCACCTTTAACGGTGGCCCTAGGAAGGTGGCCGTGTCCAGCATTCTCCTGAAGCCGGTGGTGGTCACCAAGGCCAACCTCGGCACGCTGATCACCGCCAAGTGGGCCACCAAGGCCGAAATCTGCAACGGCGTGACGGGCGCTGCGGCCCCGGCAGCCTGCCGCTAAACCCCTAGACCGTTTCAGGGGGAAATGAACAGGGCCAGTCTGTCGCCCGTCATTTCCCCTTTCGCATGCCGCTCCTACTGCGGCCTGGAGGACTATGCAAAGTGTCAAGACCGTTCCAACCACGCCGCCTAAGCGATTACTGGCGCAACTGGGGATTGATGGCCGCCTGCTGTTCATGGTGCTGGCGATTGCCGGAATCTGGATCGCTTTTAACCTGCTGACCGGCGGGGTCTTCATCACCTCGCGCAATTTGTGGAACCTGTCGGTGCAGACCGCGTCGGTGGGCGTGATGGTCAGCGGCATGGTGCTGGTCATCGTGATGCGCAACATTGACCTGTCCATCGGGTCCATCCTGGGCTTCACGGGGATGGCGATGGCGGTCCTGAACATCCGGGTGTTCACGGAGGATACGTGGTGGGGCGCGCTGCTCACGCTGGCGCTGGGGCTGCTGCTGGGGCTGGGCATCGGCATGTTGCAGGGAACGTGGGTGGCGCTGCTGGGCGTGCCGTCCTTTATCGTCACCCTGGGCGGCCTGCTGATCTTCCGGGGCGGCGCGTGGCTGCTGACCAGCGGCCAGACGGTTGCGCCCCTGACCGAGACCTTCCAGATTCTGGGCGGCGGCCTGAACGGCTCGATTGGCGGCCCGGCAAGCTGGGGCGTGGGCGTGCTGATCGCGGCGGCCATCGTGTGGACGGACCTGCGGAACTATCAGCAGCGGGCCAGACGCGGGCTGCCCAACCGCTCCGCCACCCTGCAATTCGCCTTCACGGGCGTCACGCTGGCGCTGGTGCTGGCCTTCGTGCTGGTGATGAATAGCTACCCCGATCCCCGCAGCGGCCTGCCACGCGGGATGCCGGTGCCGGTGCTGATCATGCTGGCGGTCACGGCAATCATGATGTGGGTGGTCCGCGCCACCCGTTTTGGCCGCTATGTGTTCGCCTACGGCGGTAACCCGGAAGCCGCGCGGCTGGCCGGGATCAACACCACCCGCCTGACCATTCTGGTCTTCGGCATCATGGGCATGCTGGCCGCCCTGGCCGGGGCGATTCAAACGGCCCGTCTGAACGCCGGGACCAACTCCACCGGCACCCTGGCCGAACTGAGCGTGATCGCGGCGGCCGTTATTGGCGGAACATCGCTGGCGGGCGGCACGGGCAGCATTCCCGGCGCATTTCTGGGAGCGATTCTGATGGCGAGCCTGATCAACGGCATGTTGCTGCTGGATCTGCCCAGCGCGTGGCAGAACGTGGTGCAGGGATTGGTGCTGATGCTGGCGGTCACGCTGGACGGCATCTTCCAGCGCAGGCGGGCCAAATGAGCGCAGCCTTTTCCCCTAACAGCGTCACTCCGCTGGTGGAGGCGCGTGGCATCTCCAAGAGTTTCGGCGGGATCCACGCGCTGGAGGACGTGAACATCAGCCTGGCCCCCGGTGAGGTGCTGGGATTGCTGGGCCACAACGGCGCGGGCAAGTCCACCCTGATCAAGATGCTTTCCGGGGCGTACACCGCCGACGCCGGGCAGATACTGATGAACGGGCAGGAGGTGAAACTGACCAGCCCCCGCGCCGCGCAGAAGCTGGGGATTGAAACCATTTACCAGAATCTGGCGCTGGCCGACAACCTGGATGTGGCGGCCAACATTTTCCTGGGGCGCGAGTTGCTGCGTGGTGGCACGCTGGACGAGGACACGATGGAGCTGGAGGCCCGCAAGGTGCTGGACCGCCTGAAGGTCAATCTGCCGGACCTCAAGAAACCCGTTTTTAACCTGTCGGGCGGGCAGCGCCAGTGTATCGCCATCAGCCGGGCCATTTATTTCAAGGCCAGAGTGCTGATCATGGACGAACCCACCGCCGCCCTGGGGCCGCAGGAAACGCATCAGGTCAACGAGCTGATCAAATCGCTGAAGACCGAGGGCGTGGGCATCTTCCTGATCAGCCACGACATGCATGACGTGTTCGATCTGGCAGACCGCGTGACCGTTATGAAAAACGGGAAAGTGGTGGGCAGCGCCCTGACCTCACAGATCACGCAGGACGAGGTGCTGGAGATGATCATCGCGGGCAAGTTGCCGGGGCGGGATGTGCTGACGCTCTAGACGTTCTGCCCACTGCCACTCTGCTCAAATCAAACTGAAATCGTTTTCGTTGTACCCTAGGAGAACCATGACCAACTTTACCCCCACCGCCGCAGACCGTTTTACCTTTGGCCTCTGGACCGTCGGCAACGTCGGACGCGATCCATTCGGGGAACCCACCCGGCAGCCGATCAGCGCACCGTACATCGTGCGGAAGCTGGCCGAACTGGGCGCATCGGGCATTAACCTGCACGACAACGATCTGGTGCCGATTGACGCCACGGCTGCCGAGCGCGACAGGATTGTTTCAGACCTGAAAGCTGCGCTGGCTGAAACCGGGCTGAAGGTGCCGATGGCGACTACCAACCTGTTTGGCGACCCGGCGTTCAAGGACGGCGCGTTCACCAGTGCGGACCGCCGAGTTCGCGCCTACGCCCTGCAAAAGACCATGCGCTCTATGGACCTGGGGGCCGAGTTGGGCGCAAAAACCTACGTGTTCTGGGGGGGCCGCGAGGGAACCGAGGTGGACGCGGGCGGCAAGCTGCTGGACGCGCTGGCGTGGTTCCGCGAGAGCCTCAACTTTCTGGCCGAATACAGCGAATCGCAGGGCTACGGCTACCGCTTCGCGCTGGAACCCAAGCCCAACGAGCCGCGCGCTGACATCTTCCTGCCCACCGTGGGCAGCGCTCTGGGCTTCATTCCCACGCTGGACAAACCGGAATTGTTCGGCGTCAACCCCGAATTTGCCCACGAGACGATGGCGGGCCTCAGCTTTCCGCATGCCATTGCTCAGGCGCTGGATGCGGGTAAGCTGTTCCACATTGACCTGAACGATCAGAAGATGGGCCGCTTTGACCAGGATCTGCGTTTCGGCGCGGAGAACATCAAGGGCGCGTTCTTTACGGTCATGCTGTTGGAAGACACGGGTTACAGCGGCCCGCTGCACTTTGACGCCCACGCCCTGCGGACCGAGGACGAGGCGGGCGTGTGGGCCTTTGCGCGCGGCTGTATGCGGACCTACCTGATTCTCAAGGACAAGGTGGCGCAGTTCCATGCCGATCCCGAGATCACGGCGGCGCTGGAGGCGTACCGCGTGGAGGACACGGAGCTGGCCACCCTGAGCAAGTTCTCGCCCGAGAATGCCGAGGCCCTCAAGAACCGCGAATTTGACCGTGAGGCGCTGGGCGTGCGTGGGCTGGGTCTGGAAGCCCTGGACCAGATGACCATTGAGCTGCTGATGGGCGTGCGCGGGTGAGCCAGCCCGTCAAAACCCAGCCAGTCACGCTGGGCATTGACATCGGCACCAGCGGCGTCAAGGCTGTGGCGCTGGACGCGGGCGGGGCAGTTGTCGCCAGCACCACGCGCACCTATCCCCTGCTGACGCCTCAGCCCGGCTGGACTGAGCAGCGCCCGCAGGACTGGGCGTCAGCCACTCTGGACGCGCTTAAAGAACTGGCTGGGACGTTGAAAGCAGATGGCCGCACGCCGCTGGCCCTGGGCCTCAGCGGGCAGATGCATGGCGCGGTCTTTCTGGACGCGGACGGCGAGGTGATTCGCCCCGCGCCCCTCTGGAACGATCAGCGTACCGGGGCGGCGGTGGATGAGATTGAGGCTAAGATTCCGCGTGAGGAGCTGATCGCCCGCACGGGCAACCGCGCCGTGACTGGATTTCAGTTGCCCAAGGTGCTGTGGCTCCGTCAGGCCGAGCCGGAGAACTTCGCCCGCCTGCACAAAGTGCTGCTGCCCAAGGATTACCTGGGCTACGTGCTGACCGGGAATTTCTTCACCGAGCCATCGGATGCTTCGGGCATCGGGGCGCTGAATCTGACGAATAAGACGTGGGATACGGAAGTCTTGAACGCCCTTTCTCTGAACGTGGACCTATTCCCAGAGGTGGTGGATTCCTGGGCGGTGGTGGGGCAGATTCTGCCTGAGATGGCGGCGCAAACCGGACTGCCTGTTGACCTGAAAATTGTGGCGGGTGGCGGCGACAATGCGGCGGCGGGGATTGGCCTGGGCCTGGGCGCACACCGCCCCGGCGTGGGCAGCGTCAGCCTGGGCACCAGCGGCGTGCTGTTCGCCCCGCTGGACACGCCTACCCCCGATCCGCAGGGCCGCGTCCACCTGTTCGCCCACGCCGACGGCGGCTACAACCTGCTGGGCGTCACGCTGGCCTGCGCCGGGGCGCTGCAATGGTTCCATGATGCGCTGGCTCCCGAAACGGATTTTGCGGACCTGCTGGCCGAGGCTGGAACGGTCCCGGACGGTGCGGAGGGCGTGACCTTCCTCCCTTACCTTGCCGGGGAACGCAGCCCGCTGATGAATCCCGACTTGCGCGGCTCATGGTCTGGCCTGAGTCTGGCGCACCGCCGCCCACACTTGGTTCGCGCGCTGCTGGAAGGCACGGTCTGCGCCCTGTCTGACACGTACAGGGTGATGCAGCCCCTTTCCAGTCTGACCACGCTGCTCTCCACGGGCGGCGGCGCACGCAGTGACCTGTGGCTGGGCATGGTCAGCGGCGCGCTGGAATTGCCTGTCCAGCACATTGAACATGCTCCCGGTGCGGCAGAGGGCGCGGCCCTGCTCGCCATGCCTGCCGCCGGACTGTTTCCCGATCTGAAAGCGGTGATGGACACGCTCAGGCCGGGGGGAGAGGCCGTGGCCGCGCAGCCGATGGGGCAGGCTTTGAAACAGCATGAGCAGGCGCTGGCGGCATTGCCTGACCTCAACGCCTGAACCGCAATTTTTCAGAGCAAACGCGAAGGGTCCCGGCTATGACGGCGGGACCCTTCGCGTTTGTCCGCGCCGCCCTACTTCAGCGCGTTCATGGCGATCATCTTCAGCGCGCCGCCCGCTTTGGCAAATGCCTCGTTGCAACCCACCGCATTGTGGCGTGACATCAGGTAGGCCAGATCGTTGTAGGTCAGCCAGACCTGCCCGGCGGCGTCCTGATACGACAGGAATTTGACGGGCAGGTCAATCGCCACCGTCTGCGCGCACTGCATCAGCGTCGTGCCGCCCTTCGGGTTGCCCACCAGCAGCACCTCGGTGGGGCGCAGTTCCAGACCCACCTTCTGCGCCGCTTGGGCGTGGTTGATGCGTGCGGCCACGCCAAAATCCAGGGCCGCCGCCGCACTTGTTACCCGGTCCAGCGTCTCGCCCACGCTGTAGGTGCTGGGCAAACTGATCAGGCCACTGGCCACTGGCGCTGCCCCTCCGGCGGAAGCGAGGCCAAGATTGGCGGTGAGGGCGGCAGCCAGGGTAGCGGCGCTCAATAGAGTCGGGAATTTTGACATGGGAACTCCTCTTGAAAGTCGGCGGTCTGAACGGGCGGATATTCTCAGTACGCTGGCTGAGCAATCTGGGTTCAATTCTGTCCTATAGCCGCGTCCGCACTTCCCACAATTCCGGGAACAGCACCACACCCAGCACGCCGCGCAGGTAGCCCGCGCCGCTGGTGCCGCCCGAACCCGCCTTGAAGCCAATCGTGCGCTCCACGGTGGTCAGGTGGTTAAAGCGCCAGCGCCGGAAGTTGTCCTCCACGTCCAGCAACTTCTCGGCCAGCTCGTACAGGTCCCAGTAGGTCTGCGGATCGCGGTAGACGGTCAGCCAGGATTCCAGCACCGTTTCGTTCAGGACCGGGGGCAGGGTCAGGTCACGGTGAAGCACCTCGTCCGGCACAGGCAGCCCGCGTTCGGCCAGCAGTTTCAGGGCCAGATCGTAGACGCTGGGGGCGTTCAGCACGGCCTCCAGCGGGCCATGCAGGTCCGGGCGATGTTCGTGAGGGCGCAGCAGCACGGCGCGTCGGTTGCCCAGCAGGAATTCCACCGTGCGGTAACTGGCCGACTGGAAACCCGACGCCTGCCCGAAGGCGTGCCGGAATTGCAGATAATCGGCAGGGGTCATGGTCTTCAGGACTTCCCAGGCGTTGGTCAGTTGCTCCTGAGCGCGCACCACACGGGTCAGCATCTTCAGCGGCGCGTCGGTGATGCCGCCTTCCAGCAGGCGCATGGCTGCCCCGAGTTCGCGCACGATCAGCTCCAGCCACACTTCCGAGACGTGGTGAACGGTGATGAACAGGTGCTCGTCGTGTGCCTCGGTAATCGGCTGATGCGCGGCCTTGAGCGTATCCAGTTGCAGGTAATCGCCGTAGCTGAGGCTTTTGGAAAAGTCGGTATAGGCGCGTTCGGGAGCATTCTGGTCAGTCATGCGCCTCCTGCTAAGACCTGTTTAATGCCCTGCACGGCCCGCCACACGTCCGCGTGCGAGTGGTACAGCGGCGTGAAGCCGAAGCGCAGGATGTCCGGCGTGCGGTAGTCGCCCAGGATGCCGCTCTCGATCAGCTTTTGCATCACTTCCCGCGCCTGCGGATGCCTGTAGGAGACCTGACTGCCGCGCTCGTCGTGGTTGCGGGGCGTTACCAGCGTCAGCGGGTACTGGGCCGTCAGCGGTTCCATCAACTCCATAAACGTGTCGGTCAGCGAGAGCGATTTGGCCCGCAAAACGTTCATGTCCACATCCGCGAACACGTCCAGCGCGGCGTCCAGCGCACTCAGGCTCAGGACCGTCGGTGTGCCCACCACGTAGCGCCGTGCGCCGGGGGCGGGGGTAAATTCGCGGGCCATCTCAAAGGGGTCGGCGTGGCCCATCCAGCCGCTCAGGAAAGCGCGGGCCGAGTCCTGATGACGCTCTGCGACGAACAGAAAACTGGGTGCGCCGGGGCCGCCGTTGAGAAATTTGTAGCCGCAGCCCACCGCGAAATCTGCGCCCGCGCCGTTCAGGTCCACCGGGAAGGCCCCGGCAGAATGTGCCAGATCCCACACCGTCAGGATGCCGTGCTGGTGCGCTTTGGCCGTCAGGCCCGCCATGTCCAGCCGGTGGCCCGTGCGGTAATCCACCTCGGTCAGCAGGGTCAGGGCGACGTCTTCACTCAGGTTGGCTTCCAGTTCGGCAGATGGCACAGGCCGCAGCTCGTACTTCTCCCCCAGCAGCGCGTTCAGGCCCTGCGCCATGTACAGGTCCGTGGGGAAGTTGTCGGCGTCAGTCAGGATCACCCGGCGCTCAGGCGGGGCCATGTGCAGCGCGGCGGCCAGCAGCTTGAAGATGTTGACGCTGGTGCTGTCGCCCACCGCGACTTCGTGCGCCCCCGCGCCGATCAACGGGGCAATCTTGGCGGCCACACGGTCCGGCAGGTTCATCCAGTCCTGGGCTGCTTCAGCATTGGCGGTCCACGAGCGGATGAGCTGACCACCCCATTCCTCCTCGGCCACGCGGGCCAGGCGGGCGGGAACGGTCAGCGGCAACGCGCCCAGGCTGTTGCCGTCCAGATAGACCACGCCCTCCGGCAATTTGAATTCGGCGCGTTTGTAGGCCAGCGGATCGCGGGCGTCTTTTTCCTGCAACTGGCTCAGGGTGGAATCGGCGAACAGGCGGTCAAATACGGTCATGGTGGAACCTCGCAGTGAAAATGAAAATCCGGCCCCGGCAGCGGGGTGTGGAAAGAAAACCGCCTCAACCCGGCAGTGGACGGCCCAACTTGGCGCACCACCACGCCCGCAGCGCGTGGGCAATGGCGTTCGCCCCGGCGCGGGTGCCGTGATGGAGGCTGTCGGTTGACATTCCCCTGAGTATAGAGCGGGGTCTACTCTCGCCCGGCCCACAGCCCCGCGCCGATCAGCCCGGCATCCGCGCCCAGTTCGGCGTGAACGACTTCAGGTTGGTAGCGGGCGGGAAACTGGCTCAGGCTCCCGCGTACCCGGTCCAGGTATCCGGCCCGCAGGCCCACGCTGCCGCCCAGAGCCACACGCGTGACGCCCAGCAATGCAGCGATGTCGGCGATTTTCCACGCGATCAGCGCGGCGGAGCGGCGGTAGATCAGGTCCGCCTGGGCATTCCCGTCTTCGGCAGCGTCGGCCAGCGCGCGGGCATCGGCCAGACCCAGCGCCAGCGCCTGAGCGCCCAGGGCCGTCCCGCTCGTCTCGAACTCCAGCGGTCCCAGTTCGCCCAGCGGCGCAACCTCCGCCCCCCGTTTCCAGACCGCAGGCACGCTGACAAAGCCCAGTTCGGCGTCCAGCCCGTTGCCCGCCAGATGCAGCCGCCCACCTAGCACCAGCCCCGCGCCCACCCCGGTGCTGACGGTGATGAACATAAATTCGCCCGTGCCCCGGCCTGCCCCCCCCACGTATTCACCCCAGGCGGCGGCGCGGGCGTCGTTCAGGGCTGCACAGGGCAGCTTTAGCCCGGCCCCGATCTGATCGGCAAGCGGCACGTCGGTCCAGCCGGGAAAGGTGTGGACGGCAGTGGCCGTCACGCGCCCACCCGCCACCGCGCCCGCGCACGCCACGCCGATAGCGGCAGCTTCCGGGGCAAGCGGGGCGGCCAGTTCCAGCGCCGCTGTGGTCACGGCGTCCGGCGTGCTGGGCTTGGGGGTGCGGACCTCGGCGCGGCGGGTGATCCGCCCGCCTTCCATCAGCGCGGCGCGCATGGAGGTGCCGCCGATATCCAGGGCCAGAAGTGACGTGGGAATGGGCATGGGGGGATTACAGCACGGCGGAATTACAGCACGGCGAGGCTGGACCTCAGTGGGCCAAATCTCAGCGGGTCAGCGCCAGACTGGGCACACGGGGCGGGGCACAACTGCCGCGCACGATCAGGCGGCCTGGAAAGACCGCGTGCTGGGGCGTGGTTTCTCGGCCCGCGTCAAATCCGCCTTCCAGCGCGCGCAGCACCGCGTGGGCCGCTGCCCCGGCCATCGCCTCGACAGGCTGCTCAATCACGGTGATGGGCGGGTCCACCAGGGCGGTCCACGGGTAGTTGTCGAAGGTCAGCAGCGACAGGTCACCCGGCAGGCTCAGGCCACGCTCGCGGATGGCCCTGAACGCGCCGATGGCCTGGGTTCCGGTCAGGGCAATCAGGGCGGTGGGCGGCGTGGGCAGCGCCAGCAGTTCATGGGTCAGGTTGTAGGCGGTGTCCTCGGTCAGCAGGACCACGCGCTGGTAGTCGGGCGGCACACTCAGGCCCCGGTCCTGCATGGCCTGCGGAAAGGTGCGTGAGCGGTCTTCCGGGTGAATCTCGGGATCATAGGTGCCCAGTGCGGCAATCCGGGTGTGGCCCAGTCCGTGCAGGTAGGCCACCGCCTCACGCATGCAGCCCGTGTGATCCAGCACCACGCTGGGAAAGCCCGAGTCGTCCGGCGCATAGTCGAATTCCAGGATGAACAGTCCCCGCTCCCGCAGACGCTCCAGGTATTCACGGCTGTCGTCGCCGTAGCCGGGCCGCAGCATGATGGCGGCCACGCGCTGGCCGTACAGGCGGCGCAGTTCGGGCAGCTCCAGCCGGGCGCTGTACTCGTTCTCGCTGACGATCAGGGTGTAGTCGGCGGCCTTGAGGTGCCGGGCGGCGGCGCGGGCAAACTGCGCGAAGAACGGCTCGACGATGCTGGCCACCACCAGGCCCACCGTGCGGCTCTGGCCGCCGCGCAGGCTGCCCGCGCGCACGTCGGGTTCGTAATGCAGCTCCTGAATCGCCGCCTGTACGCGCGCCAGCGTGTCGGGCGTGAGTTTCTCGGGGTCGCGCAGCGCACGCTTGGCAGTGGTCGGTGACACCCCGGCCAGCCGCGCGACATCCTGAATCGTTGACACGCCACACATTCTAGGCGGTTTGGGCCAGATGGGTGTCCACCGACATCGGGACGCTGAGACCGAACCCCTGAAACTG
The DNA here is from genome assembly GCF_000701405.1 of Deinococcus marmoris DSM 12784. GTDB lineage: Bacteria > Deinococcota > Deinococci > Deinococcales > Deinococcaceae > Deinococcus > Deinococcus marmoris. Next base: position 31,492 of record NZ_JNIV01000020.1, on the reverse strand, counting down.
AATCAGGACCGCGTTTGAGAGTGGCCTCCTGTCCATTGTCAGCCAACACTGACCTGAGTCTAAGAAATCAGATTTGACGAATGGAAAAATCTGTGATTAAGTAATGGACACGAGACCATTCATCATCTGACCGGGGACTGCTCCGGTTAATCAGAACGCGTTGACCCCATTATCTGAGGTTTGCCGTTCATTATCTCGCCGCCTGGAAACATTGCGGCGATGGAGGAAGACCCATGAAACGACTGTTGATGCTCAGCCTTGCCCTGACGGCCACCGCGCAGGCGGCCACCACCATCACCATCGCCACCGTGAACAACCCGGACATGGTGACCATGCAGAAGCTGTCGGGCGAGTTCACCAAGAAGTACCCCGATATCACCACCAAGTGGGTCGTCCTCCCCGAGAATGAACTGCGCCAGAAGGTCACGCTGGACGTGGCCAGCAATGCGGGCAGCTTCGATGTCGCCACTGTTGGGGCCTATGAAGTGCCGATCTGGGCCAAGAACGGCTGGCTGGACCCCCTGACCCCCATGTTCGCCAAGAACCCTGAAATTGCCAAGAGCTACAACCTGGCCGACGTGATCCCCGGTGTCCGCAAGGCGCTGACCGTGGGCGGCAACCTGTACGCCGTGCCCTTCTACGCCGAGAGCAGCATGACGTACTACAACAAAGACCTGTTCAAGGCTGCCGGAATCACCATGCCCACCCAGCCCACCTGGACCCAGATTCAGGGCTTTGCCGCCAAGATCCACAAGCCGGCCAGCGGTGTCTACGGCATCTGCCTGCGCGGGCTGCCGGGCTGGGGCGAGAACATGGCCGTGTTCAGCACCGTCATGAACACCTTCGGCGGGCGCTGGTACGACAACGACTGGAAGGCGCAGCTCAACTCGCCGGCCTGGAAAAACGCCATGACCTTCTACGTCGATACCATCAAGAAGTACGGCCCTCCCGGCGCGACCGGCAACGGCTTTACCGAGAACCTGACGCTGATGAGCCAGGGCAAGTGCGGCATGTGGGTGGACGCCACCGTGGCCGCCGGATTCCTGAGCGATCCCACCAGCTCCAAGATCACCAAGTCGGTGGGCTTCGCCAACGCGCCCACCGGCCCCGGGACCCCCAAGGGCAACCACTGGTACTGGAGCTGGAACCTGGCCATTCCCAAAACCACCAAGAACGAGGACGCGGCTTTCAAGTTCATCACCTGGGCCACCAGTCAGGAGTACATCGCGCTGGTCGCCAAGGAAAAGGGCACCTGGGCCTCGGTGCCCCCCGGCACGCGCACCAGCACCTACAACAATGCCAACTACAAAAAGGCCGCCGGAGCTTTCAGCGGACTGGTGCAGAGTGCCATCAACAGCGCCGACGTGAACGCTGCCACCAAGGACCCCGTGCCCTACTCGGGCATCCAGTACGTCGCCATCCCGCAGTTCCAGGCGCTGGGCACCCAGGTCGGTCAGTTCCTGGCCGGGGCCATCAGCGGCCAGACCACCGTGGATCAGGCGCTGAAGCAGGCCCAGGACGCCGCCACCAAGGTCGCCAAGGAAGGCGGCTACCAGAAATAAACCCCAGCGCTTCTGATCACCGCTAAAGGAGGAGGCTGGGCCACGTTGCCCGGCTCCTCCTCGCCTTTGGCCGGAAAGAGGCCGCGCTGAACCGGACTGCCGCCCGCGCCCCGCCTTTCAAGTGCCGGGTGCCGGGACGGCCACCACTGCCACAAGGGGATCCCATGACCACCATCGCCAACCCCACCACCACCACGGCCAGTCCGCCCGCACCCAAACGTGGTCTGCGCCTGACCCCCGCCGTACTGATCTGGCCCGCCATGCTGTACCTGATCCTGACCACTCAGGTGCCGTTCTTCATGACGGTGTACTACTCGTTCTTCAACTACAACCTGGTCATTCCCGACAACCGGCCCTTCATCGGGTTTGGCAATTACGCCACGCTGCTGACCAACCCGCAGAACCTGCAAGTCGTGCTGAACACCGTCGTGCTGGCGGGCGGAACGCTGCTTCTGACCCTGTTCATTGGCGGCGCGATGGCCATGCTCCTGAACCGCAACTTTCCGGGGCGCGGGCTGCTGCGGACCCTGATGATCAGCTCGTTTCTGGTCATGCCCATCGTCACGGCGGTGGTCTGGAAGAACATGCTGCTCAATCCGGTGTTCGGCTTCTTCTCGTGGGTGGTGACCTCACTGGGTGGGCAGCCGGTGGACTGGCTGGCGCAGTACCCGATGGCCAGCGTGATCGCCATGATCACCTGGGAATGGACCCCTTTTGCCATGCTGATCCTGCTGACCGGGTTGCAGAGCCTGCCCGACGATCAACTGGAGGCCGCTCGCCTGGACGGGGCCAGTCCCTTGCAGGAGTTCCAGCACATCGTCATGCCGCACTGGGCGCAGGCCATTCAGGTGGTGGTGCTGATGGAAACCATCGCGCTGCTCCAGGTCTACGGCGAGATCTACGGATCGACCTCCGGGGGACCGGGGCTGGCGACCACCAACCTGCCGTATTTCATCTACCAGAAGGCTTTTGCCGAGTACAACATCGGACTGGCCAGCGCGGCAGGGGTGATTACCGTGATCCTCACCAACATTCTGGCGGTCTACCTGCTGCGGATGATCAGCCGCACCACCGCAAGCAACAGAGGGGGATAACATGACGGCCATTCCCAGCAGTTCAATGCCAGTCAAACGCGACAAGAGCCGCATCAGGGTTCGCAATACCATTCTGACGATCATTACCTACCTGATCGCCATCGCCTTCCTGTTTCCGCTGGTGTGGATGTTCCTGGCCGCCTTTAAAACTGAGGCGCAGGCTTTCGCCGTTCCGCCCGTCTTCGCCTTCGCGCCGATTCTGGAGAACTTCCAGAACGCGCTGCCCAGTTACTTTCCGGCGCTCAAGAACAGCCTGATTGCGGCCATTGGCAGCACCGTGCTGGCCTTTGTGCTGGGCCTGCCCGCCGCCTTTGCGCTGGCCGTCTACCCCACCACCCGCGCGCAGGGCACGCTGACCTGGATGCTGTCCACCAAGATGATGCCCGCCGTGGGCGTGATCGTGCCCATCTTCTTGCTGTTCCGTGACCTGAGCCTGCTGGACACCCTGCCGGGATTGATCCTGATGTACACCACCATGAACCTGCCGCTGGTGGTGTGGATGATGCACAGCTACATGACCGAGATCCCCTTTGCCATCTACGAGGCGGCCAAGGTGGACGGCGCATCGGTGGCGCAGGAATTCTTCGGCATCGCGCTGCCGCTGTCCACGCCAGGGATGGCCGCCACCGCGCTGCTGGCGGTCATCTTCGCGTGGAATGAGGTCTTTTTCGCCGTCAATCTGACCAGTTCGGACGCCGCGCCCCTGAGCGTCTTCATCAGCTCGTTCAAGACCAGCATGGGCCTGTTCTGGGCGCAGATGAGCGCCGCCGCCGCGTTGACCGTACTGCCGGTGCTGATCTTCGGCTGGGTGGCTCAGCGCCAGTTGATCCGTGGCCTGAGCTTCGGAGCCGTCAAATAAATCCAGCAGGCGCGCCGTTGCCAATTTTGCCTTCCACCTCTTACCCTTAAATGGAGAACCGAGATGACTATCCCACGCCCTGACCCACAACTGGCCCCGCCCGAAACCATCCGGGCAACCCTGGCCCAGTTGCTGGTGCGGGCGCGGGCCATGATCGTTCCCGGCGAGCGGCGCATTCTGGGCATCGTGGGTGCGCCGGGAGCGGGCAAGTCCACCCTCTGCGCGGCGCTGGCAGACGCTCTGGGCGATCAGGCGGCGCTGGTGGGGATGGACGGCTTTCATCTGGCGAATGCCGAACTGGTGCGGTTGGGCCGACGCGGGCGCAAGGGCGCACCCGAGACCTTCGACGCTGGCGGCTATGCGGCGCTGCTGGAGCGGCTGCGCGCCGAGAAAGATCAGACGGTTTACGCCCCTACATTTGACCGCCAGCTCGAAGAATCCATCGGGAGTGCCATTCCCATTTCCGCAGGCACGCCCCTGATTCTGACCGAGGGCAATTACCTGCTGCTGGAGGACGGCGAATGGGAAAGGGTCAGACCCGCGCTGGACGCCGCATGGTTTCTGGAATTGCCCGACGGTCTGCGGATGGAGCGGCTGATCTCCCGCCACGTCGCTTACGGCAAAGCACAGGCCGAAGCCCAGGGCTGGGTGGAGGCGGTGGACGGCCCGAACGCCGCCCTGATCCATGCCACCCGCACCCGCGCCGACCTGATCGTGCAACTCGCCGAATGAAGTCCCCTCTCTTTCCTGTCTCGATACCCTGCTGGAGCGTCATCCATGACCAAACTTAATCTGGAAAATCTCGGTCAGTTCGGCCCTGGTGTGGCCGTTCCCGACTACGATCCCCGCACGTTGAGGACCGGCATCGTGCATTTCGGCGTCGGCGGCTTTCACCGCTCGCACGAGGCGATGTACCTGGACCGGGTTTTGAATGCCGGGGATCATGCCGACTGGGGCATCTGCGGCGTGGGTGTGCTGCCCGGAGACACGAAGATGCGCGAGGTGCTGGAGGCGCAGGATCACCTGTATACCCTGGTGACCAAATCACCGGCAGGCGACGTGGATACGCGGGTGATTGGCTCGGTCCACGACTTCCTGTTTGCCCCCGACGATCCCGAATGGGTGATCGAGAAGCTGGCCGATCCTGCCACGCGCATCGTCTCGCTGACCGTCACCGAGGGCGGCTACAACCTGAACAACGCGACGGGCGAGTTCGATCCCACAGGCGCGGATATCGCCCACGATCTGCAAGCGGGCGCAGTGCCCAGAACGGTGTTCGGCCTGATCACTGAGGGCCTGCGCCGCCGCCGCGAACGCAGCATTCCGCCCTTCACTGTCATGTCCTGCGACAACATCCAGGGCAACGGCCATGTGACCCAGAAGGTGCTGAGTGCCTTCGCGCGCCTCAAGAACGCCGATCTGGGCGAGTGGATCGCCCGCGAGGTGGCGTTTCCCAACTCGATGGTGGACCGCATCACGCCCATGACCACGGATCAGGACCGGCAGGAACTGGCCGCACAGTCGGGCATCGAGGACGGCTGGCCGGTGGTGGGCGAGAGCTTCACACAGTGGGTTTTGGAAGACCATTTCACGCTGGGACGGCCCCCGCTGGAAACGGTGGGCGTGCAGGTGGTGGCAGACGTGGAACCCTACGAGCTGATGAAGCTGCGGCTGCTGAACGCTGGGCATCAGGCGATGGGCTACCTGGGGCTGCTGGCCGGATACACCTACGCGCATGAAGTCTGCCGCCAGCCCGTGTTCGTGAATTTTCTGCTGGGCTACATGTCCCGCGAGGGTGCGCCGACGCTGAGACCTGTTCCCGGCGTTGATCTCGACGCCTATCAGCACCAGTTGATCGAACGCTTTGCCAGCACCGCCATTCAGGACACCCTGTCCCGCCTGATCTTCGACGGCTCCGAGCGCATTCCCAAATTCCTGCTGCCGGTGGTGCGCGGTCAACTGGCGGGGGAGGGTGAGATCAGCCACGCCGCGCTGGTGGTGGCGTCGTGGGCGGCGTATCTGGAGGCGGTGGATGCGGGTGGCCCGGTTCCGCCGCTCCAGGATCAGCGCGGTCCGGCCCTGCTCGAGGCTGTGCGCCGCGAGGCCACGCAGCCCGGCGCGTTCCTGCAACAGAAGGAACTGTTCGGTGATCTGGGTGACGATCCGCGCTTCAGGTCTGCTTATCTGGCCGCCCGCGAGAGCCTGCGTCAGCGTGGACCAGTGGGCGCAATCGAGGCGCTGGCCAGCCGGTAGCGCTGATAGTTGGCGTCTGGACCCCAATACGCTGTCCCTCCCCTCCACTTCTTCCGCACATTGAGGCCCCCCCATGACTTCTATTGACCATCCCCCAACATCATCTGAAACGCAGACCTTCTCTGGAACGCAGACCTCCCGCACCAGTGTCCTGCACGGCATCCGCGAGCTGAAATGGGAAACGCGTGAGGTTCCCTCTCCTGGCCCCCATGAGGTGCGCGTGCGCGTGCGGCGCATCGGCGTGTGCGGCAGCGACGTGCATTACTACACCCACGGACGCATCGGCCCTTTTGTCGTCGAAGCTCCGCTGGTGCTGGGCCATGAAGTCATGGGCGTGGTTGAAGCCCTGGGACCGGACGTAACCGGTTTGCAGGTGGGTGACCGGGTGGCGCTGGAGCCGGGCTACCCGTGCCGCCGCTGCGCGTACTGCAAGCGTGGCGAGTACAACCTGTGCCCGCACATGACCTTCATGGCCACGCCCCCGGTCAACGGCGCGCTGGGCGAGTACGTGGTCTGGCCCGACGACTTCGCTTTCAAACTCCCTGACAGCATCAGTGACGATGCGGGCGCGCTGCTGGAGCCGCTGGCGGTGGGCATCTGGGCGGCCCGCAAGGGGAATGTGGGGCCAGGGGACAGCGTGGCGGTGTTTGGCGCAGGTCCCATTGGCTGCACCACCATTCAGGCGGCCAGGGCGGCGGGGGCCACCACCATCATCGCCGTCGATCTTGAAGACTTCCGGCTGGAACTGGCGCGCAAGGTGGGGGCCACGCACACCATCAACGCCCGTCATGAAGACGTGCTGGCCGTGATCCGCGAGTTGACGAGAGGCGATCTCCCGCTGTCTCACGCCGGGGTCGATGTGTCTTTCGAGACGGCGGGCAGCCTGCCCACCACGCGCATGACGCTGGCCGCGCCGCGTCCCGGTGGCCGCGCCGTGCTGGTGGGCCTGCCCGCGGATCCCGAGGTCAGCCTGGATATCGTCTCGGCGGCCAGCCGCGAGGTCACGCTGCGCGGCGTGTTCCGCTATGCCAACTGCTATCCGGCAGCCATCGCGCTGGTGGCCAGCGGCGCAATCGATCTGGACGCACTGGTCACGCACCGCTACGCCTTCGATCAGACCCCCGAAGCCTTCGAGTTCGCTGACCACGAGAAAAAGGCGAGCATGAAGGTGATGATCGACGTGAGCTGATCCTGACGCCGATAAGATCGTTTGCAAAAACGGCTTGATCTGGGCGGATGCGCGAGTGAGCAAGGCGGGTTTCAGTCTGGTGACGAAGCAGACAAGATCCATCTCATCTGGAGATCTTGAGGGTGCATCAAAAACAGCAGATCAACGCTGCAATTGTGCTGACCTTCGCGAGGTTATTGGTCAGGCTGCCTGACTGAACACGGAGACGTGGCCCCGGTCTGTGGCCCTGCACCACAAATAGAGTTTGGAAGAGAGCCGCCTGGCTGGAATGTCGGGCGGCTCTTGTGTGGTTTACGGGGATGACTTGTGTGGTCTACGGGGATAAACCGTGTGGAAGCCCTGCGATTCGCTGGCATGTTGCCCGCCGCTCGGCGGGGCCGACTATGCTGGAGAGAAAGACACGTCCTGTCCCGCTTCATACACCGACTGGATGCGTCAAGGAGTTTCCATGACCTCAGCAAACCAACTTCAAGACCGAGATGTCGTCATCGTTTCCGCTGTCCGCACGCCTATCGGGGCCATCCGGGGGGCGCTGTCCACCGTGCGGCCCGACGATCTGGCCGCACACATCATCAAAGCTGCCGTGGAAAGAAGCGGTGTTCCGCCCGAGTTGATCGAGGAAGTGATCCTGGGCTGCGCCAATCAGGCGGGCGAGGACAACCGCAACGTGGCGCGCATGGCGGCGCTGCTCGCGGGTCTTCCCGATACGGTGGCAGGCCTGACGGTCAACCGCCTGTGTGCTTCGGGTCTGGCGGCCATCAACACGGCGGCCCGTGCCATCCGCAACGGGGACGGCGACGTGTACGTGGCGGGCGGCGTGGAAAGCATGACCCGCGCGCCGATGGTGATGCCCAAGGGTGCAGGGGCTTTCCAGAACGGCAATGTGACGGTCTACGACAGCACGCTGGGCTGGCGCTTCCCGAATCCCGCGATGGCCGAACTGTTTCCGCTGGAGGTAATGGGCGAGACCGCCGAGAACATCGTGGAACGCAGCCGCGAGGGCGCGTATGCGGGCGGCGAGATCACCCGCGCCGATCAGGACGCCTTCGCGCTGGAGTCGCAGCGCCGGGCAGTGGCCGCGCTGAACACTGGGCGCTTCAAGGACGAGATCGTACCTGTGGAAGTCAAGGGGAGAAAAGGCGTCACCGTTTTTGACACCGATGAGCATCCCCGGTACACGCGCGAGGGCGACACCTTCACGCTGGACACCTCCGCCGATAAGCTTGCGGGCCTGAAACCCGCGTTCCGCAAGGGTGGCAGCGTCACGGCGGGCAACGCCTCGGGCCTGAACGACGGTGCAGCGGCGCTGGTGCTGATGAGCGCGGGCAAGGCACGTGAACTGGGCATCACGCCGCTGGCCCGCTGGGTGGGTGGCGCGGCGGCAGGCGTCGAAGCCCGCGTGATGGGTCTGGGACCCATTCCAGCCACGCGCAAAGTGCTGGAACGCACCGGAATCCAGCAGGAAGACCTGGACCTGATCGAACTCAACGAGGCCTTCGCCGCGCAGGGCCTGGCCGTGATCCGTGAGCTGGGACTGGACCCCGCAAAGGTGAATGTGAATGGCGGCGCGATTGCGCTGGGCCATCCGCTGGGCATGTCTGGAGCGCGGCTGATCGTGGCCCTGACCCATGAACTGCGGCGGCGGGGCGGACGCTACGGTCTGGCGACGTTGTGCGTGGGTGTCGGTCAGGGAGAAGCGGCCATCATCGAGCGGATCCAGGGATGAAGGCCGTCCCCATTCTTTCCGCCGAGGAAGCCGCCGCAATGGTGAAATCTGGCGACACGTTGCTGGTGGGCGGGTTCGGCATGACTGGCAACCCGGTGCATCTGGTTCACGCCCTGGCCGAAACGGGGACCCGTGACCTGACCTTCATCGGCAACAACGTCGGCGAGGCGGGCCTGAGCGGGGGCCGCCTGCTGCGGAACGGGCAACTGAAAAAGGCCATCGGCTCGTTTTTCACCTCCAACCGTGAAGCGGTGGCGGCGGCGCAGGACGGTTCGCTGGAAGTGCAACTGATCCCGCAGGGCACGCTGGCCGAGGCCATTCGGGCCGGTGGGGCGGGCATCGGCGGCTTCTACACGCCCACCGCCGCCGGAACGGTGATCGCCGGAGACGCGGACGTGCGCGTGCTGAACGGTCAGGAGATGGTCTTCGTTCCGGCCCTGTGCGGCGACGTGGCATTGATCCGCGCGTGGCGGGCCGACACGGCGGGCAACCTTCAGTACCGCCTGACCGAGCAGAACTTCAACCCGGCGATGGCGACGGCGGCGCGGCTGGTGATCGTGGAGGCCGAGGAGATCGTGAAAGTGGGCGACATTGCCCCCGAACACGTCCACACTCCTGGCCTGTACGTGGATTATCTGGTGCAGGCCACCCTGACCCTGGCGGACCTGGGCAGCAGCGCTGACGTGAAGGGCGGCGCAAAGCGTGTGGACGCGGCCCGCACAAACATGGCCCGCCGCGCCCTGCGGGAATTGCAGGCTGGAGACGTGGTGAATCTGGGCATCGGCATTCCCACGCTGGTGGCGGACCTGATCACGCTGGAGATGAACATCAATCTGCACACCGAGAACGGGATGCTGGGCGTTGGTCCTGCGCCGGAGGGCGGCGGGGCGATGGATTACCCGGTGAACGCGGGCAAGATTCCGGTGACCGCGCTGCCGGGGGCGAGTTACTTCGATTCCGCTGCGTCCTTTGGCATGATCCGGGGCGGGCATGTAGACGTGGCGGTGATGGGCGGGTTGCAGGTGGACGCGGCAGGCAATCTGGCGAACTGGGCCGTTCCTGGCAAGCCGTTGCTGGGCGTGGGGGGCGCGATGGACCTCGCCAGCGGCGCGCGGCGGCTGATCGTGACCATGACCCACACGGACCCGGACGGCACACCCAAGATCGTGGAGAGTTGCACGCTGCCGCTGACGTCCCGTGGGGCGGTGGACATGGTCATCACCGATAAGGCAGTGTTTGAGTTTACGGACGGGCAACTCATTCTGGCTGAACTGATGCCCGGTGCGACGCTGGAAGAGGTGCGGAACTCGACTGGTACGGCATTTGTGGAGCGGCTGGCCTGATGGATTTGAGTTGCTCGTCACGTGACGAGCAACCTGTGCCAACTCGAATTTGCTCCGGTCATGGGACAGCTTTCCCCTCTATTCCCGCGCTTTCACGAGTCTCTTTCGCGGCGATGATGCGATAAGCTGCGCCCTAATGAAGACACTCACGCTGTTTAACCACGCTGGTGGGGTCATGAAGTCCAGCCTGACCCGCGATGTGGGGTTCACGCTGGCGCAGGCTGGACAGCGGGTGCTGCTGGTGGACCTCGATCCGCAGGCCAATTTGACCGACTGGCTGGGCGTCAGTGGCGTAACGCGCGAGCAGACGGTGTACAACACGGCCTCGCGCGGTGATCCATTACCCTCACCCGCCGAGGTTCACGGGCTGCACCTGATCCCCAGCGACGTCTCGCTGGCGCTGGCCGAGGGGCAGATGATGGGCGTGGTGGGCGCGCACTTGCACCTGCGTCAGGCGCTGCTGGCGCTGGCAGACCACTACGACGTGGTGTTGATCGATAGCCCGCCCAGTCTGGGGCAGCTCTCGATTCTGGGGGCGCTGGCCGCCGATCACCTGATCGTGCCGGTGCCGACGCGCCAGAAGGGGATGAACGCGCTGGCCGGACTGTCCGAGGCGATGGCCACCTACCGCAAGCTGCGCCCGGACCTGACGGTGGCGCTGTATGTGCCCACTCTCTACGATGCCCGGCGCTCGCATGACCGCGAGGCGTATGCGGCCTTGCAGGGTCTGCTCTCCCCTCTTGCTAGCCCGATTGCAGATCGGGGGGCAGTGTGGAACGACAGCTCCAGCGCGGGGCAGCCAGTGGGCGTGTATGCGCCGGGTTCGCCGGTTCACCGCGACGTGCTGACGGTTACGGCGGAAATCGCGCGGGCGGTGGGTCTCCCGGTCCAGATTCCCGGAGTTGGGGCGTGACCCGCAAGACCCGTCCAGTGATCGGCGCGCGCCTGAGCGGCTTGGTAGAGGGTATGGACTCGCTGAGCCAGCCCGCCGCCACCACGCTGCCGCTGGCCCGCTTGCAGCCCGGCCAGTTTCAGCCCCGCAGCTACTTCGATCCTGCCAGCCTGGACGAACTGGCCCGCAGCGTGAAGGAGCAGGGCGTTTTGCAACCCCTGCTGGTGCGGCCCCTGGGCGGCGGAACCTTCGAGATCGTGGCTGGGGAGCGGCGCTGGCGTGCGGCTCAGCAGGCGGGCCTGAGCGAGGTGCCAGTGCTGATCCGCACCCTGGGCGACACCGAGGCCCGCTTGGCCGCCGCCGTGGAAAACCTGCAACGCGAGAACCTGAACGTGATCGAGGAGGTGCGCGCCCGCCTGCAAGTGGCCGCCGCCACCCTGGACCTGCCGGAAGCTGGCGCTGTGGCCCGCATGTTTGCCTTGGACCGTCACCCGGAGTCTGAACCGGAACTGGTGGCGCGACTGGACACCGCTTTTGGCGCACTGGGCGGCGAAACGTGGCGCAGCTTCATCCGCAACCGCGCCGCCGTCCTGAATCTGCCCGAGGATGTTCAGGACGCCGTACGGGCGGGTCTCGACTACCGCAAAGCGCTGATCATCGGACGGGTGGAACAGGCCGGAGAGCGGGCCGAGCTGATTGCCCGGGCACAGGCGGGGGCCACGGTTCAGCAACTCCGCGAGGCCGTCAGCCCGAAGGCGGACACAGGTGGGAACTGGAAGACCCTGGCCCGCCGCCTTGGTGATGTCAGGACGCTGGAACGGCTCGGTACGAAAAAGCGGGAACGGGCGGAGAAGCTGTTGCGTCAGCTTGAGACCCTGCTCGCTGAACCGGATTGAGATTGCCCCAGCCGTCCTGTCCCCCTCAGACTGTTTCGGTCCTGAAGGCCAGATACAGTCGGGCCAGGAGCGCCGGATCGCTCAGCCGCCCGCCCAGCACTTCCTCGGCACGGCGCAGGCGGTACCGCAGGGTGTTGACGTGAATGTCTTGCGTGGCGGCTAGTTCGGACAGCGTTCCCCGGTGGGACAGGTACGCCCGCAGGGTGTCGGCGGTGCGCCCATCGTCTCCCAGGGTGTCCAGTTGCGCGTTCACCTGCGCGGCCAGCACGCTCAGGCTGCCGTCCGAGATCAGGGTATGCAGGGCGTCCATCTCGTGAAATACGGTATAGGCCCGCGTATGTTGCGTGGCCAACAGCGCTTGCCTCGCCTGCGTGAGGGCCGTCTGGACGCCCGTAACCCCCTCACGCGCGCCACCTGCCTGCCGTCCGCTGACGCCCAACCTCACGTCCAGGGCGGTAGAGGAGGTCAGCGACAGGTGCAGTTCGCGCGCCTCGCGGGAAAGGTCCAGGGTGGTCCACAGCCACACGGCCATGCCGCCCTGCCTCCCGGTCCGCACGGTGGAATGGCCCACCAGGCGGCGTTCGCTGAAATAGCCCTCTCCCACCGCAGCCAGCAGGTCCAGCGCCTGATCCTGCGCGGACGCCTGGGGCGGCAGGGTGGCCACGGCCAGCGCGAACGGTTCGCGGCCCAGTCCGTTCAGGGCGTCATCCCCCTGCCCTGACAGGAGCGCGTCCAGCATCCTCTCCCCCACCCGCCGCCGCGCTGCCCCCGCCGCTGCCGAACGTAGGCGGGCCAGCAGGGCGTATTCGGCCAGCACGGGAATCAGAACCTGCCACTGGGCGGGGAGGGCGGCGGTCAGTGTTCCGACGTGGCGCTCATGGTGATCCAGGCGTGTGGTTTCTGTCGGCCCGGCGGCCCGGCCTGCCGAGGCAACCGTATCTCCCCAACTGGCCCGGATCTCTGCGAAGCCTCCGGTCCAGTTTGCTGCCAGCTCCACCAGTTCGCGCTCAGGCTGGGGCGACATGGCCGCGCCGCGCAGCGCCCCCAGCAGGGTGGGCAGGCCCGGACTCTGGAGCGTTGCCAGGACAGCCTGCGCTGCTGCCTCTACTTCCGAAGGGGACTGATGGGGCAGGAGGCGGGCCGTCTCATCCGCTGCTGTGGGGGTGATCCGCTCATCTGCGCCATCCTTCAGGCCGGGTCGTGGACACATTTCACTGAAGCTTGGCATTTGTTCAAAGATACAGAATTGCACCGCACAATTCATATTTCGTCCAACATCCAGGGGATCAGGAGTCCTATGCTGAATCCGAACCCATTTTTCGCCCCCTCTCCCCGGAGACCACATGAAATATGCCCGCTTTATCGCTGGAGGCCGCGCTCTGAACGGTCATCTGCACGACGGAAAACTGATTGACGCTGCTGGCGTTGCACACACGCCTGATGATGTTCAATTCCTGCTGCCCGTGGAGCCGCCCAAGGTCATTGCCCTGGCCCTGAATTACAACGATCACGCCGGGGAACTGGGTCTGACCCAGCCCACGGAACCCGCGCTGTTCTGGAAGCCCAACACCACCCTGCTCCCCCACCGAGGCAGCGTGATCTACCCGCGTGGCGCGGAATTCATGCACTACGAGGTGGAACTGGGCGTGATCATCGGACGCGACGCCCGGCGCGTGAAGGCCGCCGATGCCATGGATCATGTGGGCGGCTACACCATCGGTAATGATCTGGTGGTGCGCGACTACGTGACCAACACCTTCCGCCCCCCGATGCGCGGCAAGGGCTGGGACACCTTCGGACCTCTGGGGCCGTACTACGTGACCGCCGACGAGATTGCCGATCCGCACGATCTGAAGCTAACGGCGCATGTCAACGGCGAACTGCGGCAGGAAGGGTCCACCCGCGACATGATCTTTTCCATCCCCGAGCTGATCGAGCACATCTCGCGCTTCATGACCCTGCAAAAAGACGACGTGATACTCACTGGCACGCCCAAAGGCATCAGCCATGTGCGCCCCGGCGACGTGATGACCCTGGAAGTGGAGGGGCTGGGAACGCTGGTGAACGACATCGTGGAGGAAGACGAGGGTGCGGAGCCGATTCAGGGCAAAGAGAGCAAGGAAGGCGAGTGGGACGGACGGTGAGTGGGTCTGAAGGTCAAAATAATTTGCGCCGCTTTCCATCAACTTTCAACCATCAACCCCCATCCCAGGAGGTTCCATGACCCAGACCGCACCCCCTCAAACAGCGCAGCCGAACCATGAAATTGCCGCCAAGCTCCGGGACAGCCGACTGAGCCAGGGCCTGAAGCATTTCATCGGCGGGCAGTGGACCGATTCTCACGGCGGCGAGACGTTTGAGACGCACTCGCCCGTGGACAATTCCGTGCTGACGACGGTTGCCAGCGGCGACGCCACCGACATTGACCTTGCCGCCCATGCTGCCCACGACGCCTTTCAGATGTGGCGCGAGGTCAGTGGGCAGGAACGCAAGAAGATTCTGCACAAGGTGGCTGATCTGATTGAGAAAAGAGCGCAGGAAATCGCCGTGCTGGAAAGCATTGACACCGGGCAGGCCATCCGCTTCATGAAGTCGGCGGCGGCGCGCGGCGCAGACAATTTCCGCTTCTTCGCGGACCGTGCGCCCAGTGCGGCGGACGGCCAGAGTCTGCCCGCGCCCGGTTTCATCAACTACACGCTGCGCCAGCCAATTGGCCCCGTTGGCGTGATTACCCCGTGGAACACGCCGTTCATGCTGTCCACCTGGAAAATCGCGCCCGCGCTGGCGGCGGGTTGCACGGTGGTCCATAAGCCTGCGGAATGGAGTCCAGTCACCGCCACGCTGCTGGCCGAGATCATGGATGAGGCGGGGCTGCCCAGGGGCGTGCACAACCTCGTCCACGGCTTCGGCGAGAGCGCGGGCAAGGCGCTGACCGAACATCCGCTGATCAAGGCGGTGGCCTTTGTGGGCGAAACGACTACCGGCAGCCACATCATGCGGCAGGGAGCCGACACCCTCAAGCGCGTGCATTTTGAGCTGGGCGGCAAGAATCCGGTGGTGGTGTTTGACGACGCCGATCTGGAAAAAGCGCTCGACGCCGTGGTGTTCATGATCTACAGCCTGAACGGCGAGCGCTGCACCAGCAGCAGCCGGGTGTTGATTCAGGACGGCATTTACGACACGTTCACCGCCCGCATCGCCGAGCGCGCGAAGAACATCCGCGTGGGCGACCCGCTGGACCCGGAGACGGAAGTTGGCCCCCTGGTCCACCCTCGCCACTTCGAGAAGGTCATGGGTTATTTCGATCAGGCCAAGAAGGATGGGGCAACGATTGCCGCCGGGGGCGAGCGTGTGGGAAGTGAGGGCAACTTCGTCTCCCCCACCCTGTTCACCGCCGCCCGCAATGACATGCGAATCGCGCAGGAGGAGATCTTCGGCCCCGTGCTGACCGCCATTCCGTTTACGGACGAGGCGGACGCCCTGGCGCTGGCCAACGACGTGCAGTACGGACTGGCGGGTTACCTGTGGACCAATGACCTGACCCGCGCCCACCGCTTCGCCCAGGGGTTGGAAGCGGGCATGATCTGGGTCAACAGTGAGAACGTGCGGCATCTGCCCACACCGTTCGGTGGCGTCAAGAACAGCGGCATCGGGCGCGACGGCGGCGACTACAGCTTTGAGTTCTACATGGAAACCAAGAACATCGCCATCTCGCTGGGGACGCACAAGACGGCGCGGCTGGGCGTGGGAAAGCCGCAGCCAGAGCGTGACCGGGCCGATGGGCGGCTCGCAGAGTGAACGCTCAGAAGGTTGGCCACAGCCTGAACCACAAGCCATTTGTGTCCGGCCCAGCCGGAAAGGAGTCCTGAACATGGCCGCTATCACCGGACAGCACTTCCTGAACCGCCTGCAAAAGAACCCGCCCACCCTGTACATCGACGGTGAGCGCATCACCGATCCCACCACGCACCCGTCCACCCGCAACATGTGCGCTTCGCTGGCGGGCCTGTATGACCTGCAACACCAGCCGGACCTTCGTGACGCCCTGACCTACGAGGACGGCGGCGAGCGCCACGCCGTCAGCTTCATGGTGCCGCGCAGCAAGGACGACCTGAAAAAAATTGGCGAGGCACACCGCATCCGCGCCAACTACTCGCTGGGTTTTCTGGGCCGCGCACCGGACTACATGAATGCCAACGTGATGGCGGCGGGCATGGGGGCGGACTACTTTGGCCAGTGTGACGCCAGCCGCCCCGGCAGCGAGAACCGCGACTTTGCCGCCAACATGCGCCGTTACTACGAGTTCGTGCGCGACAACGACCTGTGCCTGACGCACGCCCTGACCAACCCACAGGTCAACCGCGCCAAGCAGGCGTCCGAGATGCCTGACCCCTACATCGCGCTGGGCGTGGTGGAGGAAACCGAGGAAGGCGTGATCGTGCGCGGCGCGCGGATGATGGCGACGCTGCCGATTGCCGACGAGATCCTGATTTTTCCATCCACCGTTCTCAAGGAAAACGCTGACAAGAGCCGTTACGCCATGGGCTTCGGCATTCCCACCAACACGCCGGGCCTGAGCTTCCAGTGCCGCGAACCCATTGACGTGGGCCGTGATCCCGAAGACCATCCGCTGGCCAGCCGCTTCGACGAGCAGGACGCCTTCGTGATCTTCGACGACGTCCTGGTGCCGTGGGAGCGGGTCTTCTTGCTGTACGACACGGAGCTGGCGAACAAGGCCTACGCCGGCACCGATGCCGTGCTGCACATGGCCTATCAGGTGGTCAACCTCAAAATTGCCAAGACCGAGGCGTTTCTGGGCACCGCGCAGAGCATCGTGGACGCCATCGGCAGCGGGCAATTCCAGCACGTCCAGAGCAAGGTGGCCGAGATCATCGTGATTCTGGAGATCATGAAGGGCCTGGAGGCGGCGGCGCTGGCCGGCGCGGAGCCGAACAGGTACGGCGTGATGACCCCGGCGCGTGGCCCGCTGGACGCTGCCCGCAACTACTACCCCGCCAACCACGCCCGCCTGCCGGAGCTGCTGCAACTGCTGGGCGCATCGGGAATCATCATGATGCCCAGCAAGGCAGACCGCGAGGGGCCGCTGGGGCCGCAGATCGCCAAGTACCTGCAAGCGGGCCGCGCCACCGCCGAGGAACGTCTCAAGCTGTTCCGGCTGGCGTGGGACATGTCCATGAGCAGCTTTGCCGGGCGGCAGACCCTGTACGAGCGCTACTTCTTCGGCGACCCGGTGCGGATGCACTCGGCGCTGTACGAGGTGTTTGACAAGCAGCCGTATGTGGACCGTATCCACGCCTTTCTGGAGCGCGAGGACAAACAAGAGGCGGTGGCGGCGGATGACTGAAGCGGGCCGCCCCAATCTCATCCGCATCGCCCACGCCGTCTTCACGGTCAAGAGTCTGGAGGCCAGCCGCGAGTTCTACGTCGATCTGCTGGGCATGAACGTCCTGCACGAGGAGCCGGGGGCGCTGTACCTACGCGGCGTGGAAGACCGTGAGTGGACGCTGAAACTGGAGGAGAAAGGCACGTCCACCGTGCGTCACCTCGCCTACCGTGTGAACGGCGAGGCCGATCTGGACGCGCTGGTGGCGCTGGCCGAGCGCGAGG
Source organism: Deinococcus marmoris DSM 12784 (assembly GCF_000701405.1). Classification (GTDB taxonomy): domain Bacteria; phylum Deinococcota; class Deinococci; order Deinococcales; family Deinococcaceae; genus Deinococcus; species Deinococcus marmoris. The sequence goes on along the minus strand of NZ_JNIV01000020.1, from coordinate 14,050 downwards.
GTCTCCCCCACCGCTGGGAGGAGGAACTGGACCGCCCACGCCTGCTGCGGATGCAGGACCCCTTCGGCATTCCAGTGGCCTTCTACCACGTCAGCCAGAAGTACCCGTGGCTGTTACAGGACTTCCACCTGCATCGGGGACCGGGCTTGCAGCGCGTGGACCACGTGAACGTGATGGTGCCAGACGTGGAAAAGACCATGCGCTGGTACATGGACACGCTTGGATTCAGATTGTCCGAGTACACCGTGGACGAGCAGGAGCGCTACTGGGCCGCCTGGATTCAGCGGCGCGGCGGCGTGCATGATCTTGCCCTCACCAATGGCCCCGGCCCCCGCCTGCACCACTGGGCGTACTGGATGCCCGACGCCATGTCCATCCTGCGGACCTGCGACATCCTCGCTGGGGCGCGGCAGCCGGAGCGCATTGAGCGGGGGCCGGGGCGGCATGGCGTCTCCAACGCCTTTTTCCTGTATATCCGTGACCCGGACGGCCACCGCATTGAGCTATATACCTCCGATTACATCACCGTGGACCCGGACTTCGAGCCGATCCGCTGGCTGCGCGACGATCCGCGCCGCCAGACGCTTTGGGGGGCCAGAACGCCGCGCAGTTGGTTCGAGGAGGCCTCAGAGATGGAGGCGTTTGAGGGCGGCACGGTCTCTCCTGTCGCCGGGGAACTGACAGGCATTCCGGTACATGTGATCTGATCGCCGGGAGGCCAAAGCCGGGCTGCCCTCACCTTTGTAAAACGATTCAGACAAACCGTTATGATGGAGCAAATACTGTCTTTAACCCCCTACAGGAGGCTCCATGTCCCGTCCCACGGCTGATTCTTCTCGTCATGCCCCTGCCCTGATCGTCCGTCAGGCGTCGCCGCCCAATCTGGAAACCCCGTTCTACGCGCTGGATGGACGGCTGACCCCGCAACCCAGTCATTACGTCCGTAGCCATTTTCCGGTGCCGCTCCTGGACGCGCAGACGTGGCGGTTAGAGGTGGGCGGCGGGGTGGCCTCTCCCCTGTCGCTGTCGCTGGAAGAGTTGCGGGCCATGCCGTCCCACACGCTGAGCGCCACGATGGAATGCGCGGGCAATGGGCGGGTGTACCTGTCGCCCCGCATGCCAGGGGTGCAGTGGGACCTTGGCGCAGTCGGGACCGCCGAATGGACCGGGGTGCGCCTGCGCGACGTGCTGGAGCGGGCCGGGATTCAGGACGGGGCACTGGAAGTTGTTCTGGAGGGGGCCGATAGGGGAACCCTGACCGATCCGGGCCGCACACCCGGCGAGATTCGCTATGCCCGCAGTGTGCCGCTGGCAAAGGCTCAGGATGATGTGGTGCTGGCCTACGCCATGAACGGGCAGCCGTTGACGCCGGACCACGGTTTTCCGCTGCGGGCTGTGGTGCCGGGCTGGTACGGCATGGCCGCCGTGAAGTGGCTGAGCAAACTGCATGTGACGGACACGCCTTATCAGGGCTTTTTCCAGACCACTGACTACAGCTACTGGCAACATCGGGACGGCCTCTCGCCGCAAATGATTCCCATGACTGCCATGCAGGTGAAGGCGCAGATTGCGCGCCCCGCCCCGCACGGCAGCGTGACGGCGGGGAGTGTTTTTGAGGTCATCGGCACAGCTTGGACGGGTGAGGGAGATATAACGCGGGTGGAGGTCAGCACAGATGGCGGCGAGACGTGGGCCGACACGGAATTTCTGGACCCCGCCGAACCGCACATCTGGCGCAGATGGCGCTTGGATTGGCACACGCCCCAGCAGCCCGGATGCGTCACACTGCTGGCCCGCGCCACAGATTCGGCGGGCCGCACGCAGGAAAGCGGTCACGATGCCGGACGGGGCGGGTACATGGTCAACTTCCCGCTGCCGATCACGGTCTACGTCAAGGCTGAGCCGTCATGACCACCGTGGAGCGTGTGATTCCCGAAGCCGAATTGGCCGGTCTGGCTGCCGAACTGGAAGTCGCCGAACTCAGCGGCGTGCAGATCGCCCCGTTCTCCGAGCGGTTTCCAGGCATGGCCTTTGCCGATGCCTACGCTGTACAGCGCGCCTGGGTGGGCCTCAAGCTGGACGCGGGCGGGCGGGTACGCGGCCACAAAATTGGGCTGACCTCGCGGGCCATGCAAATCGCCTCGCAGATCACCGAGCCGGATTACGGCACGTTGCTGGACAGCATGTTCTACGAGCCGAATGGCGACATTCCACTGTCCGATTTCGTGGCCCCGAAGGTAGAAGTGGAACTGGCCTTCCTCTTAAAAGATGATCTGCGTGGGCCGGGCGTGACTTTGTTTGATGTGCTGCGGGTCACCGAATACGTCACCCCCGCCGCCGAGATCATCGACGCGCGGATTCAGCGGGTCAGCGCCGCGACGGGCAAACCGCGCCGGGTCTTCGACACCATCAGTGACAACGCGGCCAACGCCGGAATCATCGTGGGCGGCAATGCGGTCAGACCCGACGCTCTGGATTTGCGCTGGTCGGCGGCGCTGTGCATCCGCAACGGCGTGATCGAGGAAACCGGGGTGGCGGCGGGCGTGCTGGGGCATCCGGCGCAGGGCATCGCGTGGCTGGCGAACTGTCTGGCCCCGCACGGCGAGTACCTGAAGGCGGGGGAACTGGTGCTGGCCGGATCATTCACGCGCCCGGTAGATATCGCGTCCGGCGACGTGTTTACCTTCGATTACGGACCTCTGGGCACCTTCTCGTGCCGATTCGCCGGGCAGGCGCGTGGAGCAATACATGGCTAAAAATACGTTTAAAGCAGCTCTTGGGCGCGGTGACACCCTGTGCGGTTTGTGGCTGGCGCTGGCCGATCCATACAGCGCCGAGGTCTGCGCCGGGGCGGGTTTCGACTGGCTGCTGATTGACGGCGAACACGCGCCCAATGACCTCCGCAGCACGCTGGCGAGTTTGCAGGCGCTGGCCGCGTACCCGGCGGTGACCCCGCTGGTGCGTCCGCCCGTGGGCGATACGGTGGGCATCAAGCGACTGCTGGACATCGGCGCACGCAACATCCTGATTCCTATGGTGGAAACGGCGATACAGGCGCAGGAACTTGTGGCCGCCACCCGTTATCCGCCGCGCGGGGTACGCGGTGTGGGCGCATCGCTGGCCCGCGCCAGCGGCTTCGGGCGGGACGCCGACTATCTGCAACACGCGGAGGATGGTGTCTGTCTCCTGCTCCAGATCGAGTCCATTGCTGGCCTGGAAGCGCTGGATGAGATCGCGGCGGTAGACGGTGTGGACGGCGTTTTCATTGGCCCGGCAGACCTTGCGGCCTCGTTCGGACAACTGGGCAATCCCGGTCACCCGGATGTTCAGAATGCCATCCGGGACGCGGCGACGCGAATCCGGGCGGCGGGGAAGGCGGCGGGCATCCTCTCCACCGATGAAGCGCAGGCCCAGACCTATCTGGAATGGGGCTACACCTTCGTCGCCGTGGGAACGGACGTGACCCTGCTTTCGCGCGCCAGCACGGCACTGGCGGCGCGCTTCAGGAAGAACTGAGGGTTGCTCGTCACGTGACGAGCAACTCTTGTCCCACGGTTGCCCCGGCCCGTCTCGACTACCCTGCGGCCATGATCGTTGCCTTCGTCAACCCACAACCCACCCTTTACAGCGCGGACCCCACGCCCGAGCAGGAGCGCACGGCGTCGGGTCTTTCCGTGTTGCTCCAGCACGCCGAACTGATTCCCGTCACGGGTCTGGACGAGGCCGAACTGCTGTCGGTTCCGGCGGCTTTCACCTCCTGGCAGATCCTGCGGCACGGGGCGGTGGTAATCGGCCCGGACGGACTGGAAGATCCGGCGTGGCGGCGGTTGACGTTGGAAACGCAGCGCCTGCGTGCAGAGGGCCTGCGACTGGCCCACACGGCAGCCACGCACATCAGCCAGTTGGGGCAACTGGGGCTGGAGGTCACGCTGGAGGAGCATTCCGGTCTGCCGCTGCTGGCGCGTCTGGTTCATCCGTACGGGCTGGAACTGGCGCTGCTTCAGGCCGAGCGTGAATTGCACGAGTGGCTGGACGGTGGCCCCTTCCAGGCGGATTTCCGGGTTCTCAATCAGGGCGAGAGCCTGACGCTGCTGCCCCGCGAACTGACCCCTGAAAGTGCCGTGAATTACGTGCTGGGCCAGCTCCCGCCCGAGGTGACCCTGACCGTGGGTGTCAGCGCACAGGAGGGCGACGCCGCCTTTCTGGCGCTGTGCGATTACGCCATGATTCCCGGCGAGAGTGGGTGGCTCAGCCGGGCCGAGATCGCTGAGGACGAGGACTGAAGTTTGGAGAGTAGTGTCTGCTTCAGAGGCCTGACCAGCCGCTCAAACTGGCGACTTCAGACCATCTACATGCGAGTCAAGCTCTAGAGTGCCCTGTGCCCCAGAAGGATCAGATGACCCCTGCCACACACCACTCCCCGCCCCGCATCCATGAGTTGGGGCTGCTCAGTGACCGCCGCAGCGCCGCGCTGGTCACGCCCCTGGGCGAGGTGGTCTGGTACTGTCCCGGACGCTTCGATGCACCCTCATTGCTGGCGCGTCTGCTGGACGAGGAACGCGGCGGCTCGTGGGCTGTGGAACTGGCAGGCGCGGTGCCGGGCGGACGCTGCTATCTGGGTGACGGCGGCCACCTGGAAACGGTCCTGCGCGCCGGGGACGGGGAGCTGACCATCACCGACTTCATGCCCTTTGATGTGGGATTGCCAGGTGGCATCTGCCGGGTGTTTTCGCGCGCCCCACGGCCCTACCGGCTGATCCTGAATGCCGCGCCCGATTATGCCCGCCGCACCGTGACAATGGAGCAGCAGGGCGAGGCGGTGCGGATTGACGGGCAGCAGTGGCTGTATGCCTCGCACACGCCCCGGATCGTGGGGGACTCGGTGGTGGTGGAGGTGCCGCAGGATGAGGCGGCCTGGGCGTTCCTGAGCGATGAACGGCTGGAGTCGCCCGACTGGGAAAGCGTGACCCGCTGGCGCGAGCAGTCGATGCTGAGCTGGCAGGAATTGACCACCCACGCCACCTATCACGGCCCCTACGAGGACGCCGTGCGGGCCTCGCTGCGGGCCATCCGGCTGCTGACCGATCACGCGGGTAACGCGACCATCGCGGCCCCCACCACCAGCCTGCCAGAAGCCCTTGGCGGCCAGAAAAATTGGGATTACCGCTACGTCTGGCTGCGCGACGCGGGCATGGTGGTCAGCGCCCTGACACGCGCCGGGGGCGACGGTCAGGAGGGCCGGGCATTTCTGGAGTTCATCTGCGCCCAGGCAAAACCGCAAAACGGCCTCCCCGCGCCACCCTTTCTGACTGTGGACGGCGGCGAACCTCCGCAGGAAACCACGCTGGACCTCGCGGGGTACGCGGGCAGTCGCCCCGTTCAGATCGGCAACGGGGCGCGCGGGCAGTTGCAACTGGACGCCTACGGCAACGTGCTGCTGGCCGCCAAGTTGGTCTACGAGCGCTTTGATGCACGGGACAGCGGGGGCACCCTTGAACACTGGGGGGTGACTGAGCGGTTTGCCGAGTTCCTGGCAGACCACTGGCAGGACGACGATTACGGTATCTGGGAGGAACGCAAGCAGCGGCCCTATGTGGCAGGCAAGGTGCTGGCCGCCGTGGCGTTGGAGTACATCGCCGAACACAGCGAGGAACCCGCGCAGGCCGCGCGCTGGAAGGCGGCGGCGGGGGCTGCGCGGCAGTGGGTCATGGCCAACGCCCTGAACGCCGAGGGCGCCTACGCCTACGTGGCCGGGGAAGAGGGTGTGGACGTGACGGCAGCCCTGTATCCGGTGTGGGGCTTCTGCGCCCCCGACTCGCCGGAGATGCTGGCGACGGTGGCCGTGCTGGAGCGCGAGTCCTGTCAGGACCATCTGTACTGGCGCTTTCTGGCCGATGACGATACACAGGCAGAAGGCGCGTTCCTGGCCGGGACGCTGTGGGTGGCGCAGTACTGGGTGATGCGCGATCCGGCGCGGGCGCGCGTGATCCTGGACGCCGTGCTGGCCTACGCGGGTGATCTGGGCCTGCTGCCCGAGATGGCCGATCCCCGGACCGGTCAGCCGCTGGGCAACTATCCGCAGACCTTCGTCCACGCTGCTCTAGTCGGTCTGGTGGTGGATCTGGCTGAGGCCGAGGCTGCCGGGGTTAAATCTGCCGGAACTGAATCTGCTGAGGCCACAGCCTGACGCGCTACCCTGGGCCGTGCGAAACGCTGATCTGCTGAGGCTGGCTGGCCTGGGCCTGCTGCGCCGTCCGGTGCGAACCGTCCTGACGGCGCTGGGACTGGCGGTGGCGCTGGGCAGCATGATGATTTTCCTGTCGCTGGGCGAGGGCCTGCGCGGTGTGTTCGCCGCTGAACTGGGCACGGTGGGACCGGACCTTCAGGTGGCGAGTACGCGGGCAGGGGAGACCCTGCTGCCGCGCATGGACATGAATCCGGCGGTGGTGGAAACACTGAAAAAGCTGGCCCCCACGCTGGGGATCACGGCCCTGACCCCGGTGGCCGCCACCATCCGCCAGTCGCTGGACCCGGCCCAGAGCGCCGTCTTTTATGGCCTGCCCGCCGCCAGTGGCATCGACGCCATGTTCACGGGTGTGCGGCCAGCCCAGGGCCGCCTGCTGAGGGCGGGCGACGCCGGAAAAGATGTGGCCGTGCTGGGGGCCAAGGCCGCGCAGAACCTGGGGCTGGGGCTGGGCGATACCCTGGAGCTGACCCGGCGGGGAAGTGCGCGGGTGGTTGGCATCCTCCAGCCGGAAGGTGCGCTGACCGATACCTTTGCCTTCCTGCCCATCGAGGCTGTGCAGCGCGCCTTCGGGGTGGGGGATAGCCTCTCGTTGGTGGCGCTACGCCTGAAGAACCCCGCCGATGCAGACCGGGTGGCCGCCGCGCTGGCGAAGCAGCCCCAGGTGGGCGGGCTGGGTCTGGAGGTCAGCACCCGCGCGGACGTGGTGGGCAATATCGGCAAAGTGCTGAACAGCGCTGACATCCTGAGCGTCTGCCTGTCGGCCATCGCCCTGATCGTGGGCGGGCTGGCGGTGGTCAACACCGTGCTGATGGGCGTTTACGAGCGCACCCGCGAATTCGGCACCCTGCGGGCCATCGGGGCGCGGCCCGCCTTCGTGCGGCGGCTGGTGCTGAGCGAAACCGTGTTGCTGTCGGTGCTGGGCGGCGTGGTGGGGCTGGGGCTGGCGGCCTTGGGTGCGGGCGGCATCAACGTCTACACCCAGAATCTGGCGGGCTTCAATGGCGCGGCCCTGACCCCACGCCTGATCCTGGTGGGTCTGGGCGTGGCGCTGGCGTTGGGTCTGCTGGCCGGACTGTGGCCTGCCCGCAGCGCCGGGCGCGTGACCGTGGTGGACGCGCTGGGACGGCTCTAGGGCGTGCTGCTCGTCCCGGCGAAACTGGGCGGCGCGGGGCTGCTGGTGGCGCTGACTGCCTGGGGGCTGGGCCGTGTTACTGGATTTCACACCCTCCTCTTCGCGCTGGGGGTGCAGGTCCTGCTGATGTGGTGGGCGCTGTATCTGTTAGCCCTGACCAGGCCGGTGCTGCGTGGTTCATTTTTTACCGTTGGTGACGGTGAAGTCCCCTTCTATAAAAGGCTGGGAGCGCCAGTTTTTGCCAATCTTCTTAGGTGGGTGGGCTGGGAACGCCTGCGCCGGGATGCACGCGGCTTCGGCGGCACGCGCGCCTCGCTGGCGCGGCTGGACCGGGCCACCCGCGAGGCGGAATACAGCCACCTGCTGCTGGCGCTGATCTGCCTGGGCCTTGCCGTGGGCGCGCTGCGGCTGCGCGCTGCCGATACCGCCGGATGGCTGCTGCTGACCACCATCCCCACCCACCTCTACCCGGTGATGTTGCAGCGAAGCCTGCGCTGGCGGTTGCAGCGGATCGGCATCAAAGACTGACGACTCGCTTCACTGCACGCCCTGTCCGCGCCAACTGTTCCACCAGCGTCGCGGCCTCATTTGGCGCGTCGTGCAGGCGCATCTCGGCTCCCAGCATCTGCGCCCGCTGCCGCTGGGGGCTGTCGCCCAGCAGGCCCAGCACCGCCCGGCGAATGCGCTCGGGCGTAGGCCGGGCCGTCCGCAGATTCGGGCCTACCCCCGCGTTGGCCACGCGGCCCGCCACCTCCGTCTTGTCCTCGCTGCCGCCCGCCACCACCACCGGGACGCCGTGTGCCAGCGCCGACTGCACGCCGCCATAGCCGCCGTTGGTCACGTACACCGAGACGTGTGGTAACAGCGCCGCGAAGGGAACGAAGGCCGCCGCGCGGGCGTTGGCAGGCAGATTCTCCAGTCCAGCCGCGCCCGCCGCAATGACCAGCACGTCCTCATTTTCCAGCGCCCTCAGGGTGGGCAGGATCAGCTCACGCGGATCGGTGGCGAGGGTGCCCTGGGTCACCAGCACCACTGGACGTTTTGCTTCCAGAACGTCCGGCCACCACGCGGGCAGGTCCACCCGCGCCGGAACAGGCGGCGTGATTGGACCGATGAAATGCAGGGTGCGCGGCAGATCGCTCTGCGGGTACTCAAAGGCGGGGACGGTGGGCTGAAGCATCAGGTGGGGCGATCTCGGCAGCGAAAAGGGCCGGGGCCGCACGCCCATGCGTCCGCAGGCCGCCGCCAGATCGCGCGACGCTGCGCTAAAGACGACCTGCTGCGTCAGCCAGTGCAGAGCGCGGTTTTTGGCCCGACCTGCGGGCGTGGCAGAAGGCGGCAGCCCAAGCCCGAACGGCGCGGTATCGCGGCTCTGGATGCCCAGCGGCAAGACGCCCAGCAGCGCGCAGGGTGGCCCACCCACCTCTGCGTGCAGCAGCGCCGCCACCAGCGTCTGATCAGCAAGCACGGCGTCGGCGGGCCAGTCCCGCTGAATCTGCCGCAGATCGTGCATGTTGCCCTCGATCCCGCCCACGAAGATCTGTTGCACGTCGTATTGCAACTGCCGCAGACCGCGCCGCCAGTTGCGCTGAGGGAAAGTGGCCCCGAAATCGGCATCGTCGAAATCGCGGGCGTGGACGAAGGGCAGAAATTCGGCCCCCGCTGCCTCCACCCGCGCCGCGTACCTGCGCCCGGTGTACCAGCGCACAGCATGTCCGCGCCGCACCAGTTCCCGCGCGATGGGCAGCAGCGGCAGAACATGCCCGGCGATAGGCTGCGAGGCGATCAGGATGCGGGACAGTGGGAACCTCGCGCACAGACTGACCACTCCAGATTTGCTCCCAATGTGACCATTTCCGACACTCTATAGCCAGCGCATCGTGAACGCTTTGGCCAGCAGCGGCTCGGCAGTGGGGGAGAGCAGCACCTTCTCGATCAGGCGTTCGCGCCAGCGTTGCGCCCGTGCGCCCGCTGGACGGCCCGCCGCCATATTCAATTCTGCCTGCCGGGTGGCGATGGCCGCAGAACGCAGGCGTCTGCGTTCAAAACGCGGCCAGTCTACCCGGCGGCCCTCCAGAGACCCTTGCAGCAGCGGGGCCAGCGCGGCAGCGTCCAGCCAGCCCAGGTTCATGCCCTGCCCGCCAATCGGGCTGACCACATGCGCGGCGTCCCCGATCAGCACGGCCCGTCCGCAGACCATGCGGGGCGCACGGTGGCGGCGGACCTCAAAGGCGCTGAGCATCCGGCACTCGGCGGCGGGAACGTGCAGGCCAGTGCGCTCCTCGATCATGGCCGTCAACTCCTGTGCTGAGGAATTTCCCCAAAGCTGCTCTCCGGTGTGGACTACCCAACGCCTTCCTTGCCCCGGCAGCGGAAAGGATTCCACCACGCCGTCCCCGGTCAGCGACACCAGCGCCGTTTGCCCCAGCGGTGTGGTGTCGGGAAAGTCGCCCATCAGGTACTTGTCGGGGTAGAGGTGGCCGGGGAAGGAGAGACCCAGCGCCTTTCGCACGCGGCTGCGCCAGCCGTCCGCACCGATGACGTAACGGGCGCGCAGTTCCAGCGGTCTGCCGTTTTCGCAGGCAGTAACGTGAATGCAGTCCGCCACTTCCCGCAATTTCAGCACGTCTACGCCAGCGCAGAAAGCGCCGGGCGCGAGTCCGGCCAGTCGGCGGCGTAAAACGGCCTCGGTGTCGCGCTGGGGCAGCGAGAGGATAAATGGAAACTCCGCTGAGGCCGTCCCGAAGCCCAGTTCGCCCAGCGGCCCGTTCTCGCCCATGACCATGCCGCGCGTGATCGGCAGGCCCTCCGCCAGCAGCGGTTCAGTCAGCCCCACCTCGCGGAAGGCTTCCAGCGCAGGCGGGTGAATGCCGATGGCGCGGGAATGCTGCCCTGGAGAGCCTCGCCGTTCCAGCACGCGGAAGCTCAGACCACGTTTTGCCAGCAGACAGCCCAGGAACAGCCCGACTGGACCGCCCCCGACAATCAGCACGTCCAGCATCGGCTCAGCCACGGCCCGGAGCCTCGTACATCAGCAGGTTACGGAAGGGGATCAGGCTACGGACCGTCCAATCCGCCGGAGCCAGCTCGCGCAGTTCGGCGGCGGTAAAACTGCGGCGGATGGACAGCAGCCCGTCCTCACCGATGAACGATCCCCGGAACAGCGGCGCGATCCCAGCCCGGAAGCCCAGATACGCCAGCGGACTGCGCTGGATGTCGCTGTGGACCACCAGACCGGAACCCAGACCAGAACACAGCACCTCACTGTCGGCCAGCAGGGCATCCAGCTCCGGGGCCGTCAGGTGGTGCAGCAGGTGGTTGGAGATCACCAGATCAAAACGCTGCCCCTCCTGCACCAGATCGCCGCTCATGGCCTGCCGGAAGTGCAGACCGGAAACAGGCGGCTGCGCCCCGGCAAAGGCGATGGCCCGCGCGTCGGCATCGATGGCCGTGATCCGCACGGTAAAACCGTCGCGCGCCGCCCAGCGGGCCAGGGCACGCGGCACGTCACCCCCGCCGCAGCCGATGTCCAGCAGCGTATTCGGGCGCGAGGCCGAGAGCCGGGGGCGCAGGAATTGCCGATAGACCTGCCGCCAGCCGGCCACCAGTCCATTGACCGCGCCAAACTGCGCGTAGGTCTGGTTGAGTTCCTGGGGGTCACAGTGGGGATCGTCCATACGCTCGGCCAGTTGGACCTCGCGCCCGTGGAAGTGGGCCGGAAAGATCACCGCACCCCGGCCAGTTCGCCCTGACGCTGGGGCAGTTCGGCAGTTCCAGTCCCCACTGCGCCGCTCAGCAGGCCCATTTCCACGGTCAGGCCCGGCCCGAAGGCCATCGCGCAGACACGCTCACCTTCCGGCACAGTGTTCAGCAGATCGCGCAGGATAAACAGGATCGTGGCGCTGCTCATGTTGCCGTACTGCCGCAGAATTTCCCGTGAGGGCTGCATCTGCTCGTCGCTCAGCTTCAGGCTGCCCTGTACCTTGTCCAGAATGCTGCGCCCGCCGGGGTGGACGGCCCAGTGTTCGACTCCGGCGTGCCGGGCGTCGGCCAGCGCGGGTTCGTGGTCCAGCAGCGGCGACAGCGCGCCCTCGATATGCGATTCGATGATGGACGGCACGTAGCTGCTCAGGACCATCTCGTAGCCCTGATCACCAATCGTCCAGGCCATCTCTGCCTCGCCCACGCCGGGGGGGGTCAGGGTGGTCTCGAAGTGGTCCATTCGCAGCGCCCGCTGTCCGGCTGCCGGGGGCCGGGCACTGACCAGCGCGGCGGCGCAGCCATCCGCGAACACCGAGGCGGCGATGATCGTGTCCGGGTCCGGTGCAGCGCGCATGTGCAGGGTACACAGCTCGGCGCTGACCACCAGCACGGCGGCGTTGGGGTCCGCCTGACAGAATGCCTTGGCCATCTTCAGCGCGGGAAAGGCCGCATAGCAGCCCATGAAGCCCACGTGATAACGCCCCACATTCCCGCCCAGCCCCAGCGCCCGCACGATGGCGTAGTCCGGCCCCGGCGCAAAAAAGCCAGTGCAGGACACCGTGATGACGTGGGTGATGTCGGCAGCCTCGAAGGGGCTGTCCTCCAGCACCTTGCGGGCGGCCTCCACGTACAGTTTGGTGGCCTCCTGCGCGTAGACGATGTTGCGCTGCCCGGTGGTGGGTGTGAGCATCCGCTCATTGGCCGGATCGTAGAACAGACCAGCTTCTCCGTCTGTGTCGGCAAATTCCCTGACCACGCTGTAGCGCTGATCGATGCCCGAGGCGTTGAAAGCGGCTCCGGTCAGCCGTTTGGCCAGGCGGTCCAGTTCCGGTTGCGCCTTAATCACGTCCCGGATCACCGACTGGGGGTACGCGGTCTCGGGCAGCGCCAGAGCGATGTTGTGAAGGTAAACGGGCATGGTTCAATTTAGGCGTTGAAACTGATGTTGAGTGCGTGAATTGCACAAGATTCAGGCAATGCGAAGGCGTGGAAAAGGTCATCTGTCCCGGTCACCGGAGTCGACCTATGAAATGGCGGTGGGGCCGGCGTTCTAGAATCGCGGGCATGACTTCTTCCGGCCCGCCCAAGACCCACCCGAGCGCCCCTCACCTTGGCTAGAGGCTTGCAGCTTCAGGCGCTGGCCGGACTGCCGCGCAACGCCCGCAACGCCATTCTGATGGAGCCGCTGTGGGGCGTGTTCGGCGTGGTGGTGCTGTATTACGCGCCGCTGTACATGAGCAGCGTGGGCCTGTCCAGCACGCAGATCGGGCTGCTCGGCTCCATGACGCTGGCCCTGTCGTTCCTGTTTCAGGCGGTGGCGGCCCCGATCACCAACCGCGTGGGTCGCAAACGCACCACCCTGATCGGTGACCTGATCTCGTGGACGGTGCCCATGTTCGTGTGGGCCTTCGCCAATTCCTTCGCCGCCTTCGCTGTGGCCGCCGTGCTGGCCGCCAGCGGGCGCATCGTGACCGTCTCGTGGAGCCTGCTGCTGATTGAGGACGTCGAGGAATGGCAACGGGCGCGCGTCTTCGGCATCATCAACCTGATCGTGACGGTCTGCGGCCTGCTGACGCCATTGGTGGGGCTGGTGATTGCCCAGCACGGCGTGACCGCCACCATGCGTGGCTTTTACATCCTGGGTGGCGTCGGCATGACTGTCATGTTTCTGTGGCGCAATGCGATCACCGACGAAACCCGCAGCGGCGTGGCCGCAATGGCGCAGCACCGCGAACTGGGCCTGGGCCAGAGCGTGCGCCACACCCTGGGGCTGGTGGGCGGCATGCGCGGTCATCCTGGCCTGATGGGCATCACCGCCTTCTACCTGCTGACTGTGTTCATCGAGCAGCTCAGCCTGTTTCAGATCCTCTTTCTTCAGCAGACGCTGGACTTCAGCGCCCAGACCCTGTCGTTCGTGCCATTCGTGGCCGCCTTCGTGACGCTGCTGCTGTACGGCGTGGCGTTGCCCCGACTCTCAAGGCTGCCGCTGGGCCGCACGCTGGTGGTGGTCCGCGCGCTGGGGCTGATCGGCGCAGTGGCGCTGCTGTTCGTTCCGGCGGGCAACGTCGGCGCGATGCTGGCGGCAGTGGGGCTGCTGGGCGGCGTGACCTTCCTGACCCTGACCTACCGCGACGCTGCCCTGTTCAGCCGCCTGCCGCAGAACGGCACGGCTGATCTGTTCTCGGCAGTGCAGACCCTGACCCTGCTGTGCGCCATTCCGGCGGCGGGTCTGGCCGGGGCGCTGTTTGCCTTCTCACCGCGCAGCCTGTTCGTGCTGATCGCTGTGCTGTGCGGGGTGCTGCTGCTGCTGGCCGTCTGGCTGGCCCGGCGTGAGGGGAAGGAGCAGGTGGCCGGGGCCTGATGCCCGCTCAGCGTGTCCCCTTTAATCAATGGTTCGGACAGTTTTGACGAAAAGTAGGGGTGGCCCAAAAAACGGGTCTCCGGTAGGGTGAGGTTCTCAAGCCCACACCCAAGGAGACCCAATGACTATTTTACCTGTGCTGCTCACCCTGCTCAATCTCCCCGCTGCCCAACAGCGTTTTTTCCTCCACCTGATGCCGGTGTGGCAGGCCATTCCTGGCCGAATCAATGCCCTGAATCTCAGCCGTTACAGCGGACTCCACGAACGTACCTTCCGCCGATGGTTTCAAAAGGCCCTCCCGTGGAATACGCTCCAATGGAGCGTACCG
>NZ_JNIV01000019.1 GCF_000701405.1 Deinococcus marmoris DSM 12784 | reverse complement strand
GTCGCCAGCGCGCCCAGCTTGCCGTGCTGCTCGGCCAGATCGGCCTGCTCGGCGGTAATGGTGTCGCCCTTGGTCACGATCACGGTGCCGTCTTCCAGGGTGATGTCGCCGCCCGCCGTCTTGCCGGTGGCGTACTCTTTCTGGCGCTCCTTGGTGGCGTCGGCGACGTTCTCGTATGCGCCCTTGATCGAGTCGCCCGCGCTGCTGAAGGCTCCCTTGAGTCCGCCCGGTTCCTGCTCCTGCATGGCGGCGGCCACCGACACGGGCACAATGGCGGCGTGTTCACCGATCTGCACATTTTCCGGCGCGGGCACGAAGGTCCGCCCGTTGCTCAGGTCCGAGAACAGCCCGCCGGTGGCCTCGTAACCCTCCACCTTGCCGGTCTTCTCGTCGAAATACACGTCGGCGATCTTGCCCAGGTCCTGCCCGTCGGTGGTCAGCAGGGTCATCCCGATCAGGCTGATCTTGCTGTCCAGCACGTCGGCCAGCCGGTCATCGTCGCGGGTGGTGGTGACGTGGTCTGCCGAGTCGATCATGATGGCGTCCTCGCCAATCGAGCGGATCATCTCGAAGGGGACCACCTTGGCCGCGCGGAACCAGCCGCCCTCGTCAACCAGCAGGCCCAGAACCTCATTGGCCTGATGATCGAAGATCAGGTCATGCACGTTGTCGATGCGCTGGCCCGAATCGATGGCGACGATGTGCCGTCCCAGAATGTCTTTGCCTTTAATCATGGGTTACGCTCCAGTGTAAAAACAGAAAATTTGAAGAGAAGAAGTGCAGAAAACGAGGTTGGGCAACTCTAAATGAAGCCCAGATCGAGGATGCCCTGCGGCTTCAGATAAAGAAAATACGCCAGCAGGAAAACGACGATAATGATCAGCAGGATGGGCAGCCAGATACTGCCGCCGCCACCGCCTTTGCCTTTGAGTCGGGTCATGTTGCCTCCATCCCAAAGTGTAGAGATGAACGGCGGGTCAGTGATGGCTGAAGTCCTCAGCAGCACTTGTCCTGGTCTTGCGGTGGTCTTTATAAAATTTAACAGACGCGCAACGCACCTTGCAGCCCGCCTCCCTGTCCCCAAATCAGCCCGCAGAAGGGCAAGAAGTCCAGGGAAGGGCAAAAAATACGGGCAACGGCAGATCGGATGCGCGCCGCGCTGGCTGGACCACCCTGGACCACCGCCTTCCTGGCCCGTGTAGCCTGAACGGCGTGAGCGACAGTCCCTCTCTGCCCCATCTGCGTGCCGACACGGCCTCTGTCGGTAATGCCTCTAGCAATACTGCGCCGCCTGAACACGGGGAACGCCTCCAGCATGAGCGGACGCTGGGCGAGTTGCCGCTGACCGTGCTGGTGGGCGTGACCGGCGTGGGCAAGAGTACGGCGCTGGAGGCGCTGCGGGAGCTGGGAGGACAGCGGGTGCTGCCCAACCGCCGCGAGGTGGCCGACGCGGTGATGATCTGGCCGGGGGTGGGCCGCGCCGTAACGGACCGCGAAGAACGCTTCGCCCTGACCGCGCAGTACCGCGCCGCCCATCCCGGCGGCATAGCGCAGGCGCTGGGATCGCTGCTGGCCGACACCCGCCACTGGGGCCGGTCCCCGCTGTTCGACGGCCTGCGCGGGCTGGACGAGGTGACTTACGCCGCCCACAGCTTTCCGGCGTGGCGTTTCGTGGCACTGGGTGCCCCCGACGCCGTGCGCGTGCGCCGCCTGCTGGGCCGGGGGGACCGTTTCGATCAGGTGGCAGGCACGGCAACGAGGGGCACACTGCGGGCCGATCTGGACGGTCTGGCGGGCGTTTCCGGGGTCTTCTCCCCCGCCGAACTGGACGGGCTGGCCGCGCTGGAAGGCCCAGACTGCGCGGCAACGGAAGTGCTGGCAAAGGTGCGGATCGTGCTGAGCGAGCGCCGCCAGTACGATCCCGCCGCCGCCGAGACCTTTCTGCGCGGGCTGCCGCCGGAGCGGGCGCTGGTTCTGGACACCGTGGCCCTGAGTCCGGCACAGGTGGCGCGGGCCGTGCAGGACTGGGCATGAGCGGTTCCCAGGCCCCCCCCAGCGGCGTCACGGTCCAGCAGATCGGGGCCATTCCTTTCCGGCTGCCGCTGACCTCCGCGCTGGCGTGGGGCGCGCACTCCGCCATCAGCGCCGCCGAGCATGTGCTGGTGCGCGTGACCCTCTCCGACGGCACGGTGGGACAGGCCGAGGCCACGCCGCGCCCCACCATCTACGGCGAGACCCCCGGCAGCGTGGTGGCCGTGCTGACCCACCTTTCTCCGGCGCTGACCGGGCTGGACATTGCCGATGAAAACGGGCTGAACCGCGTGCGAAACAGCGTGGCGAACAACCACACGGCGCGCGGCGCGCTGGACATGGCGGTGCACGACGCCCGCGCCCGCGCCGGGGGAAAAACGCTGTTCGACACGCTGCTGGGGCCGAATCCCCGCGTGCGGGTCAGCTTTATCCTGGGTCTGGGCACCCCTGCCGACATGCTGGCCGAGGCCGAGCGCGTGGTGGCGGCGGGCGTGCGCTGCCTGAAGGTCAAGGTGGGCCGCAACCATGCCCACGATCTGGCCGTGATTGCCGAGTTGCGCCGCACCTTCGGCCCGGACGTGCTGCTATATGCCGACAGCAACGAGACCCTGACCCCGGAAACGGCCCCTGCCGCCCTGGAAGCCATGTGGGAGGCCGGGCTGCTGTATGTGGAAGAACCGCTGCCGGTGCGCCAGCTTCGGGCGCGGGCCGACCTGCACGCCCGCAGCCCCCTGCCTATCGTGGCGGACGACAGTTGCTTTACCCCCGCCGATCTGGAGCGGGAACTGGACTTCAATACCTTCGACGTGCTGAACGTCAAGACTGCCCGTAACGGCTTCACCGACGGCGCGTGGATGCTGCGCGAGGCCGCCCGGCGCGGCAAGCGCGGCATGGTGGGATCGCAGGCCAGCAGCGGCCTGGGCACCCTGCACGCCGCCCTGCTGTCCACCCGCGCCGAGGTGACCGAGCCGTGTGAACTGAGCTTCGTGCTGAAGTTGCAAGGTGACCTGCTGAACCTGCCGATCACCTTCAAGGACGGCTGGCTGGATGTGGACGGCCTGCGTGAACATACGGTGGACCCGCAGAAACTGGCGCGTTACCGCCTGTAGTCACGCGGCGGCGCAGGCCGGGGCGACCATCGGTTCCGGCCCGCGCCGCGCACGCTGTACCGTCCGGCAGGAATTCTATGCAGGTGACAGACCTGTCAGAAAACGGCGCGGATAATGAGGCATGGATCAAGGAATGCTTAACGCCCTCGTTCTTCCTCTGCTGTTCAGCATCGGTGGTGGCCTGTATCTATACCTGCGTTTTCCCGAGCGCCGCCCACGCGCCCTGCTGGTCATGACCCTGTTTCAACTGGTGGGGGCCTACGGCTACGCCACGGCCCCTGAGGAGGGTCTGTTCGGCCTGCTGATCCTGCACGCGGCGGTGGTGTTTGTGCTGCTGGTGCGCCACCTGCAAACGCCCACGCTGCTGCCAGGGAGCATGCCCCAGTAGGGGCGGCGTCTGGGACACTCAGGAAAAGCGGATGGCGGCCTGCGGTTGGGGCCGCCATTTTTGGTGGTCCAGCGCTGGCGTTCTAGCTCTGGCGCAGGGCGGCTAGCGCAGTGCGGCGCGCACAGCGGCGGCAGCGTCCAGCACAGGCAGCCCGCCGGAACGGTTGACATTCGCCAGGACCAGGGTGCGGGTCTGTTCCGCGCTCAGGCCGGGGTTGGCCCCGCGCATCAGGGCCACGACACCGCTGACCAGCGGGGCAGAGAAACTGGTGCCCGCCTCCAGTCTGTACTGGTCCTCTACCCTGTCACCGACTGCGAGGACGGGGATATCCAGCTCGGGCTTGAACCCTGGGCACCTTCCGCCCACCCCACCGGGCGCGACAATGTCCAGCGCGCGGGGAAGCTGGGGGTTCGGGCGGGCGCTGTAGCACGCCAGCGCGCCGTCGCTGCTGCCCAGTGCCCCGACAGCGATCACGTCCGGGTGGCTGGCCGGGTAATAGACCCCTTCATTGGCCGAATTGCCCGCCGCCGCGACGATCACTGCCGTTTTCGCCGCCGCCGTGAGCGCTGCGCCCAGCACCGCATCATCTATTCCCGGCGCACCCAGACTGATGTTGATCACCCTGGCCCCCTGCTGCGCGGCGTAATTCAATCCGGCGGTCAGGTCCACCGTGCTGCCGCTGCCACTGCGGTCCAGCACCTCGATCCCCGTGATTGGCCCGCTCCAGACCACGCCCGCGAGGCCCACGCCGTTGCTGGTGTTCGCGCCGATCAGGCCCGCGACCTCGGTGCCGTGTTCGCTGCCCGTCACCGCGCCCGTTTCGGGGCCAGCCGCCAGACAGGACACGCCAGCCTCCAACCGCCCCTGCAATTCGGGATGGCTGCGGTCCGGGGCCGAATCCAGCACGGCGACGCTGGCCCCCCGTGGCGTTTTGCCTGCCGCCTTCAGCACGTCCCAGGCCGCCGGAACCCCGCTACGCGTCAGATAGGTCTGGAACACATTGACGCCCTTTACCTCAAGGCCCGCGTTGCCTGGAAAAGCCGGATCGTTCGGCAGGGCTAGCGCACGGTAGACGTAGTTGGGCTGGGTCCGCAGACCCGCCGCCGCCAGACGCCCCGCGAAGGCCCGGTCATCCTCGCCCGCCGGGGTCCGGGCCAGTTGCACGCCGGGCACCACGGCCTGCATCTGCACGCCGGACAGGGCACGCAGGGCCTGGGCACTCAGGTTGTCCCCACTCAGGTCGCCCCCGGCGCTGCCCTGCAAAACCAGCACCTGCCCCGGCACACGCGCGGCGCTCCAGTCGGATTTGGCCTGCGACCACTGCCCCTCCAGCCGCTGCCCGGATAGTCCCTCCACAGAGGCCACCCCTGCCCCGGCAGCCCCCAGGGTACGGCAGGCCGCTGGTGCGGGCGGCTCCACCGGGTCCGGCTTGGGCTTCGGCTCCGGCGCGGGTGGCTGGTCCACACAGGCGGTCAGCAGCAGCGACAACAGCAGGGCGGGCATCAGCACACGGCGGGGCATGGTTTCAGGGTACAGGCCCGGAAGCTGAGACGCGTGGGGCCTGCGCCCCCGGACCACTGTCCCAAAAATTGCACGAGAAATCGCCACGGAAATATAGCCAGGGAAATCCAGAGAAATAAATAGTAAATACAGAGCGGTGCGCGCCGCCCAGCCGTTCCACCACGCGCGGTAATGCGCCCGTAATGCCAGGAGAAGAGGCTGTTCCCAGTCCAGAAGCCCGCCCGCACCCCACGCAGCAACTCAGCCCAGCCCGGAGGTTTGCCCCATGTCCGATCAGACCACGCCCCAGATCGCAGTTTCCCAGGCCGCAACGCCTCAGCACGCAGCCGCCCCCAACTCCATGCCCGCGCTGACGGTGCAGGACGCCATGCACCCCCGCGCCGTGAGCATCGGCGCACACGAGACGCTGGCCGACGCCGTGGTCGCCATGCAGGAACTGAAGGTCAAGCGGCTTCCGGTGACCCAGAACAACAGGGTGGTCGGCATCCTCACGGACGGCGAGATCCGGCGCAACCTGCCGCCGCTGAGCGAGGGCCTGACCCCCTGGGATTTCGCGGGCCGGGTCGGGCGGGTGCGGGTGCGCGAGGCCATGCGCCAGCCTGTGCATACGGTCACCCCTGAAACGCCGCTGGCGACGGCGGTTCGCACCATGCTGGAGCGGCATATCGGCGGGCTGCCCGTGGTGGACGGAGACGGCGTTGTCCTGGGCATGTTGACCCTGACCGACGTGCTGCGCGCAGAGGCGAAAACCCCCCGCCTGCGCTGGGGCGCGGTGGAACAGCACATGACCGTGGGCGTGGTGACCACCCCCGCCGACGCACCGGCCCACGAAGCGGCGGCCAAATTAAAGATCTCGCGCCTGCGCGTGCTGCCGGTGCTTCAGGGGGGCGTGCTGACGGGCCTGCTGCACGAGGTTGATCTGGCCGAGGCCCTGGACCGCGCCAGCGTCAGCCACGGCGACACGGTCATGGGCGGACAGTTCTTCCTGGAAGGCAAAACGGCCCGTGACCTGATGCGCCCGCCCACCGGCCATCTGCGGAGCGGCACCCCCATGCGCGACGCCCTGAGCCAGATGCTGGCGCTGAACGTTCACGGCCTGCCCATCGTGGATGACGACGGCAATCTGCTGGGCGTGGTGACCATCAGTGACGTGCTGAAAACCGTGCTGGGGCAGGCAAACGAGGGCTAGAGCGGGAACGGGCTGAGAAGGAGGCGTTGAGGAGGCCATCCCTCAGCGCCTTCCTACAACCCCGTAACCCCCCTCTCCCTCTGATTTCGCCGTCTGCCGCAGACTGAGGGGGATGTGCGCCGCCGCCCCACCTTCATTCACTCATTCCTTCCGGGCCTACTCGCCTGCCGATTTTCACTTTCCGCTGCCCGAGGGCCACCGCTTTCCGTATTACAAATACGCCGGGGTGCGCGAGCTGCTGCGCCCGCATCTGCCCGTGCCGGACGCGCCCGCCCTGCGCTGGGCCGACGCGGCGCGGGCGCATGATCCGCACTGGCTGCGGCGCTGGCGGCGCGGCGAGGTGGGGAAAAATGAGGAACGCGCCCTGGGATTGCCGTGGTCGCCGGAGATGGTGGAGCGTTCGCGCCGCGCGGCGGGCGGTTCGCTGGCGGCCCTGCATGACGCCATGAACACCGGCTGGGGCGCGAATCTGGCCGGGGGCACGCACCATTCCTTCCGGGACCGCGCCGAGGGCTTTTGCCTGCTGAACGACGCCGCGCTGCTCACAAAGGTGGCGCTGGACGACGGGCTGGCCTCGCGGGTGGCCGTCATCGATCTGGACGTGCATCAGGGCAACGGCACGGCGGCCATGCTGGGCGCGGAGGCACGGGCCTTTACCCTCAGCATTCACGGCGAGCGCAATTACCCGTTTCGCAAGGAGATCAGCTCTCTGGACCTGGGCCTGGGCGACGGCGTGACCGACAGCGAGTATCTGGACGTGCTGCGTCGACAGGCGCTGCCCGCCATAGACGCGTTCCGGCCTGACTTACTGCTGTATCTGGCGGGGGCGGACGTGCTGGCCGGGGACCGCTTCGGGCGCTTTGCCCTGAGCCTGGAGGGCCTTCGGGAACGCAACCGCACGGTGCTGAACTGGGCAAAAACAGCGGACATCCCAGTGGTCACGGTGCTGGCGGGCGGCTACAACAACAACCATGAACTCACCATCAAAGCCCATGCCAGCGTGGTTTTTGACGGTCTGGACGTCTTTGGTTAATCGCAAGGTTATTTGATATTTGGTCTGCCTTCATACTGTGTGGCCTGAACGTTCAGAGGTTGTTCAAAGCTTGTACAGTGCTGGTACGAAAGGCTGTTCAGAGAAGAGGCGTCAGGTGAAATACGCAGGTCCGACTCGAGTGAGCCGAACTTATTTTCTGAAATGCCCCTTATCGTCACAGGAGCGTCTATGACCTACGTAAACCCCACCGCCGTTCTTCCCATCACCCACACCGATCTCTCCACCCGTCAGGTGCGCCGTGGCCAGACGCTGTATTACGCAGGGGACAGCTCTCCCAGCCTGTACCGCCTCGAAAGCGGCCTGATGCGCGCCGTGCGCCTGACGCCGCAGGGCCGCAACCTGACCGTTCGTCACATCCACCCCGGCGACATTTTCGGTGAGGAAACGCTGCACGGCCAGACCCGCGCCCATCAGGTCGTCGCGCTGACCGACGCCGCGCTGACCCCCATCCACCCCGAACACCTGTCCGCCGCCGAGTTGTGGGACCTGACCCGCAGCCTGAGCGCGCAGCTCCAGCGCATGATGACCGACGGCGTGCATATCCAGGACGGCGACCTGCGTGAGCGCATCGCCCGTTACCTGCTGAATCTGGCCGACAGCACCCTGGGCGGCCAGCACGCCGACGGCGCACGTTATGTCCGCGCCACGCACGAACTGATCGCCGAGGGCACTGGGGCCACCCGCGAAAGCGTGAGCAAGCTGATCGGCGAGATGCGCGACGACGGTCTGCTGCTGCCCGCCTACCGCTGCCTGACCCTGATCGACGAGACTCGCCTCAAGGGCCTGAGCGGCTACCACGGCTGAATCTCTTCCGTTCTGATCTTCCCTCTCCACAGTGTTGGAGAGGGATTTTTTCTGGCTTCACCACCAGCCGCGCCGCTTGAAGTAAAGGGCCAGCAGGCCGCCGATCAGCAGGAAACTGCCCCAGGCCACCGCGTAGCCCAGGGGCCATTCCAGTTCCGGCATGGCCCTGAAGTTCATGCCCCACACCCCGGCCAGAAAGGTCAGGGGCAAGAAGATCACGCTGACGGCGGTCAGGGTCCGCATCACCTCGTTCATGCGCTGGTTCTGGAGGTTCAGGTGCAGGTCCAGCAGGCTGGTCAGGAAATCGCGCAGGCCGTCCAGGTGGCTGGCCGCGCGGGTGAAACTGTCCTGGGCGTCGCGGTAACGGACCAGATCGGCGGGGGTGGCGGTGGCGTGGCGGCCCAGCAGCGCGGCAGCCTCGCGGGCGTCGCTGGCCAGGCGGCGGCCCTGCGACAGCAGGTGCTTGACCTCAAAAATATCGGGGACCGGGTTGTCGCGCCTGTTTTTAAACACCTGCTCCTCCAGCGCGTCGGTGCGCCTCTCCAGCGCCTCGGCCAGCGTAAAAAAGGTATCGGCGGTGTGGTCCAGCAGTTCGTAGGTGACCTCGGCGGGCAGGTTGACATTCTCGCGGCCCACCAGCGCCCAGACGTTTCGCAGCGCCGCCGTGCCGTTCGTGCTGAAGGTCAGCGCCGCGTCCGTGAACCCAAAAATGCTGATGCGTTCGGTGTCCTCGTCCTCCTTATCGGGGTGCGAGAAAGAACGGACGGTGATAAAGGTGTGTTCGGGGTACTGCTCGGCGCGGCTCCAGTGGCCGTGTTCCAGCACGTCTTCCAGGGCCAGCTCGTTAAGGGCAAAGGCCGCCTGCAAACGGGCCAGTTCGGGCGGCGTCACGTCCTGAACGTCCACCCAGACCCCCTGGGTCTGCCCCATCCACTCGAGGGCTTCCCCACTGGCAAGGTGCTTGGCACGGATCATGGCCCTGATGCTACGCGCACACAGCGTCCCGACATTCACGCACTATTCTGTTGCCCATGACGCCCGCGCTGTGGATTTCCTTGATGCTGGGAGGCGCGGTGGGGGCCGCCTGCCGTCAGGGGGCGGTGATGGCCCTGCTGCCGCTGGTGGCCCGCACGGGTTTTCCCTACGCCGTGCTGCTGATCAACGTGCTGGGATCGTTCCTGCTGGGCCTGACGCTGGCGCTGGCCGGGCGCGGCGTGGTGCCGGAGGCGGTAAGGGTGGCCTTTGGGACAGGGGTGCTGGGTGCGTTCACCACCTTCTCCACCTTCAGCGCCGAGATGGACGGGCTGTTGCTGCGCGGACAGGCGGTGCAGGCGCTGCTCTACGCACTGGGCAGTGTGGGCCTGGGGCTGACGGCGGCCATCTTCGGAAGGCTGCTGGGGGCCAGATTATGACCAAACGGCGCAAAAAGACCGAGCCGACGCGCCCGCCCGAGCAGTTCCTGGAACTCTCCGAGGTGCTGGCCTACATCGGGCAGGTGATCGCGCGGGGGATGCCGGGGGCCGTGTGGGTGCGGGCGGAGGTGGCCTCGGTGACGGACCGCCGCCACCTGTATATAGATCTGGTGCAACTGGGCGAGGACGGCGAGGTGGCCAAATGCCGCGCCACCGTCTGGGCACGCGAACGCTTCAGCCTGGAGGGCAAATTCAGGCAGGCGACGGGCGGCACGCTGACGGCAGGCTTAAAAGTGCTGCTGTTCTGCCAGCCGGAATTTCATCCGCAATACGGCTTCTCGCTGAACGTGCTGGACCTGTCGCCCGAATACACGCTGGGGGACGCGGCGCTGCGCCTGGACACGCTGCGGCAGACGCTGGTGCAGGAGGGCGTCTATGGGTTGAACCGTCTATTGCCCCCGCCCGCCGACTTCGCACGGGTGGCCGTAATCTCACCGAGCGGGGCGGCGGGCCTGGGCGACTTTCGCCAGGAGACGGACCCACTGGAGATGGCTGGGGTCATTGACTTCACCTATCTGGAAGCCACGTTTCAGGGCCGCGAGGCGTCCGCCAGTCTGTTGCGTGCGGCAGAGGCGGCGCTGGACCTGCACGGGGAAGCCCCGCTAGACGCACTGGTGGTCATCCGGGGCGGCGGGGCCGTGACCGATCTGGCGTGGCTGAACGATCTGGCCTTCGCCCGCGCCCTCGCGACGTTTCCCGCCCCCGTCATCACCGGCCTGGGCCACGCCCGCGACGACTCCCTGCCCGACGAGGTGGCAGCCATTCGCACCGACACGCCCAGCAAAGCCGCCGCCCTGATCGTCCGCACAGTGGCTGGGGCCGCCGCACAGGCGCAGGAGAATATTCGCACCGTCCGCGCCGCCGCCGCGTCCGTGCTGGTGGAAGCCGACGCCGGGGCATTGTGGGCAAGGGACCGCATCCTGAGCGCTGCCAGCCGCCAGAGCGATACAGCCCGCGCCGACGTGGATGCCCTCATGCGGCAGGCACTGGGGCTGACCCCCGAACGCACCCTGGCCCGTGGTTACGCCCTGGTGCGGGATGCGCAGGGCCAACCCGTCACGCGGGCGGCAGCGGTAACGGCGGGGCAGCGGCTCACGCTGGAGTGGCAGGACGGCAAGGCAGGCGCTGTGATTGAGAACGTCTCCCCTACTCCAGCACCCTGAGCATGGCGATCTCGTTGCAGTTTTCAAAGAAGGCGCAGCGCTGGCACTCGCTCCAGACTTTCGGGTGCAGGTGGGTCTTGTCAATGCGCGTGAAGCCGCACTTCTCGAAAAAGACCTGCTGGTAGGTCCACGCGAACAGCGCGGGCAGGGCGATCTCGCGCGCTTCCCGCTCGCACGCCGCCACCAGTTGCTTGCCCAGGCCGCGCCCCTGCATGTTGGGATGAATGGCGAGGCCGCGCACCTCCGCCAGATCGGGGGCCAGCAGATGCAGGCCGCAGACGCCCGCCAGACCACCGACCTGACCCTCGTGGGCATCGGCGAAGATCAGGTGAAAGTCGCGGATGGTCTCGGCCAGCAGGGCGCGTGAGCGCACCAGCATCTGCCCACGCGCCGCCCAGTAGCCGATCAGCTCGTGAATGGCCTCAATGTCCGACAACTTGGCCTTGCGCCCATGCAACGGCGCTTGCGGGTGAATGTCGGGAATGGCAATCGAGTCCAGGGAAAGGGTCATGGGCAACACCTCGGTGAGGCTGGAAAAACCCGGACGGTCCCCCGGCTTACGCCTTGCTGGCTCCGCTGGTCAGGTCGCGCATCCAGGTGGTGTCGCCGGGGCGCTGGCCGCCGGAGCGGTACGCCTTGACCTGCGGCGCGTCGGGAATATCGCCCATGACCAGGGCCATCGGCACCTGGGTAAAACCGAAGGTACTCCAGTCGCCGCCGCTGCTGAACATGTAGATGGCGCGGTCCCCCCGGCCCTGGGCGTACTCGGTGGCGCTCATGATCAGCCGCCGTCCCAGACCCCCACCCCGCGCGTCCGGCATCACGGCTGCGCCGCGCAGCAGCGAGGCCCCATCGCCGTGTTCCAGGCCAATCGCGCCGATGGGCTGGCCGCCGCGCTCCATCACCCAGTAGGTGGTGCCCGTCGCCATCGCCTCGTCGGTGTCCAGCCCAGCCTCGTGAAACACGCGCACCACGGTGTCCTTGTCGCTGGCCGCAGCCAGCCTGATCTGAATATTCTGATCGGTCATGGGAAATTCCTCCGGGAAAGAAAAGGGAAAGAATAGAAAATTCGCCGAGCGGTCCCGGCGCACCTGAATTGAGAACGTCGGAAGAATAGCGCACGTCCCGCGCCCGTGGCAGGCGTCCGGGCAGGGCTAACGCAAAGTCGATTGTGGGGTGGGCAGTCCCGCTTAACCCCTCCGGCCCTACGGGCCACCTCCCCTTAGAAGGGAGGCAAGGAGATTGCCGCGCTGCACGTTCTTTTGCACCCCTTGGCTCCCTTTTGAGGGGAGCTGGCTGCGAAGCAGACTGAGGGGTTTGCCTTCCGGTTTGCCGCACTTCTACCCCCTGAAGCTGACTTTGCAGTAGCCCTGGGCGTCCGGGGGTCACGTCCGGCCCGCAGTCGATTCATGATTCAATTCACGCTTCCACGCCTGCTCGCCGTGAATCCAGCCTTTCAGCAGCCCACTTCTGACCTGGGACGTGTCCGGCAGCGCGGCGCTGATCTCGTCCACGCCCACCGGAACAAAGCCGAAGCGCCCCCAGTAATCCCCAGCCTCCTGGCTGAACAGGTACACAGCCCGGTCCCCGCGCAGGCTGGCGTGCGTCAGCGCCGAGGTCACCAGCGCGCGGCCCAGCCCCTGAGAACGCGCCTCCGGGAGAACGGCAGTCGAGCGGATCAGCGAGACCCCCTCGCCGTGTTCCAGGCCAATGCAGCCGCCCGGCACGCCGTTCAGCTCCGCGATCCAGTAGGTGCTCCCCTGCGGTGTGACGCTCTGGGTGTGCAGCCCGCAGCCGTCCAGCAGCGCGAGGACGGTGGGAAAATCTGCGGGCGCGGCCTGGCGCAGCTTGACGTGCATCTGGGAAAGAGGTGGGTGGGAGTTGGGGATGTTGGTGGGGGTCATGGGGGAACCTCTGGAGGGACTTTGTTGACTTTTGAGCTGAAGGTAAACCCCTCAGTCCGCTGCGCGGCCAGCTCCCCTTAAAGGGAGCCAAGGAGCTGTTGTCGTCGGTCCTCGGCCTGGGCCGCCGCTTTCAGGAAATAGCGCAGGCCCGCGCCCGCCGAGGCGTCCGTGTTCCAGCGCGGAATGACGTGCAGATGGACGTGGGGAATATGCGCCCCACCCGCTGGGAAGACGTTCCAGCCGACTGTGTAGCCATCTGGTTTGACTGTGGCCTCTAGATGGGTGCGGACCTCAGCCAGCAGCTCATGGGCGGCAGAAGCCTCAGCGGGGGTCAGGTCAAATACAGTTTCGCAGGGGCGGCGGGTGACGATATAGCCAGAAGCGCGGAGACCATCGCTGTAACGTGAGTCCTGCACGTACACGCACAACTCGTTTGCCAGCACCACCTCAGCGCCCACGAACGTGGCCCGCGTGGACAGCGGATTGTCCTGCGGATGCGCCAGCCAGTGCGCCCACTCCTCCTGCCGCTTGCCCAGGAGGGTGCCGTCGAGATTGACCGTCACGTCCATCAGTTCGCCGCCAGCCCCAGCGCCAGTTTCGCCGCGTCCACCGCCTCACGCACCCGCTTGGGCGCAGTGCCGCCGTAGCTCTGACGGCCTGCCACGCTTTCTTCCACGGTCAGCGAGGCCGCGACTTCGGCATTCAGCAAAGGATGAGCAGCTTTCAATTCCTCGTCGGTCAGTTCCCACAACTGGCGGCCACTGCGTGAGGCCACGCCCACCAGACCGCCCACCACCTCATGCGCCTCGCGGAAAGGGACGCCCTGGCGGGCCAGGAAATCGGCGACATCGGTGGCCGTGCTGTAGCCCCGCGCCGCCGCCTCGCGGGTCTTCTCGGCGTGCCACTCGCATTTGGGCAGCATGTCGGCGTACAGGCGCAGCACGATGGACAAGGTGTCGTAGCTGTCAAACACACCCTCCTTATCCTCCTGCAAGTCCTTGTTGTAGGCCAGCGGCGTTCCCTTGACCACCGTCAGCAGGCCCATCAGGTTGCCAAACACACGGCCCGCCTTGCCGCGCGCCAGTTCGGACACGTCGGGGTTCTTCTTCTGCGGCATGATGCTGCTACCCGTGGTGTGCGAATCCGGCAGGGTCAGGAAGCCGAACTCGAAGGTGCTGTACAGAATCAGTTCTTCCGAAAGGCGCGAGATATGGGCGGACAGGATGGCGCAGGCGCTCAGAAATTCCAGCGCGAAGTCCCGGCTGCCCACGCCGTCCAGGGAATTGGCGGTAGGGCGGGCAAAACCCAGCGCGGTAGACACGGTGTGGCGGTCAATCGGCCACGGCGTCCCGGCCAGTGCGGAGCTGCCCAGCGGCGACTCGTCCATGCGAACGGCAGCGTCCAGAAAGCGGCCCTCGTCGCGCTCCAGCATGGCGGCGTAGGCCATGAACCAGTGCGCCAGCAGGATGGGCTGGGCCACCTGAAGGTGCGTGTAACCGGGCAGGATGATGCCCGCATCCAGCGCCCGCTCGGCCTCCGCCACCATCACGGCGCGTAAGGCACGGGTCTGGGCGGCCAGATCGTGTGCCGCTTCCTTGGTGAACAACCGGAAATCCACCGCCACCTGATCGTTGCGGCTGCGCGCAGTATGCAGCTTGCCCGCCACTGGGCCGATGCGGTCCCGCAGCGCGGCCTCGATGTTCATATGCACGTCTTCGCGGTCCAGACGCCACTCGAACTCTCCAGCGTGAATGTCGTCCAGCACGGCATTCAGACCGCCCGTGATCTGCGCGACCTCCTCGGCGGTCAGGATGTCCACCTGCCCCAGCATGGCGACGTGGGCCAGCGAACCGCGAATGTCCTGCTCGTACAGGCGCTGGTCAAAGGACACGGAGGCGTTAAACAGTTCCACGAGGCTGTCGGTGGCCTCGGCAAAACGGCCTCCCCAGAGTTTCTTGTCTTTGGTATTCGTCATGTCACAACCTTTTGAAGGGGACTTTGAATGGCCTTCACCAGCACCACTGGTACCGGACTCCCCGGACTGGCAAACGCATAAATTTCATCCGCCTGCACGTATCCCAGCCGCTCGTAATACGGCACAACCTCTAAATTGAACTGCGAGACAGCCAGCAGCACCCGCCCGAATCCGCGTTCAGAAGCGAACTGTTCCACCGCCCGCACCAGCGCCACGCCGATGCCCTGGCCGCGATACCGGGGCAAGGTGGCGAGTTTATTCAGCGTCAGCGTGTCTTCCCCATCCGGGCGAAAGCCGACGCAGCCGCAGACCTTTCCGCCATCGACGGCCACGAATCCGCCTAAGCCGGGAGCAAACAGCGATTGCTCCAGCCCCTCCAGCGTCGTGCGGTTCCAGCTTGAGCGGGGGTCCATGTCCGCCGCCATCATCACGGCGTGGAAGGCGCGCAGATCGGCGGCGATCACGGGGCGAATCACGACGGCTCCAGAGTCAGGCGCATCTCGTTGGTGGAAACAAAACCCAGCTTGAGATACGTGGGCCTCCCCGCGTCGGAGGCGTGCAAGCTGACCTGTTCCACGCCGCGCGCCCGGCATTCGGCCAGCAGAACCTGCATCAGATATCGGGCCAGCCCTTGCCCCCGATGTTCCGGGGCCACATAAACGTTCTGGATATAGGCCCGGAGCGGGGTCACGGTGCGCGGGCTGGGCGGAAGCATCTGCCAGGAAACGCCCGCACCCGCCATGACTTCCCCGTCTTTCTCGACCAGGATGCCGGAATACGTGCTGTCGGCCAGTGCGCCGCGCAACCACTCCAGACTGGGGGCAGAACTCGCCTGTACCCGCGCCACGTCGCTGCCCATGTCGGTGAACATGGCGTCGCGCTGGGCCTGGATCAGTTCAGCGTCGGCCAGAGTGGCGGCGCGCAGGGTGAGGCCGGGCGGCAGAGTCACGCTCAGACCTTCGCCGCGTCCTTCTGCCCAGCCCTGGCCTGCACCCGCGCCTGCACGCGCATCCGCAGGGCATTCAGTTTGATAAATGCTCCGGCGTCGTGCTGGTTGTAGTCGCCGCCCGCCTCAAAGCTCACGAGGTCCTTGTCGTACAGGCTCTGCGGCGCTTTGCGGCCCACCGTGTCGCAGTTGCCCTTGTACAGCTTCAACCGGGCCGTACCCGTGACCGACTGCGCCACGTGATCAATGTAAACCTGCAACGCCTCGCGCTCGGGGGCGAACCAGAAGCCGTTATAGACCAGTTCGGCGTACTTCACACCCAGGGCGTCGCGCTGGTGCAGCACCTCGCGGTCAAGGGTCAGGCTTTCCACGGCGCGGCGGGCGTGGTACAGCAACGTGCCGCCGGGGGTCTCGTACACGCCGCGCGACTTCATGCCCACAAAGCGGTTTTCCACCAGATCAATGCGCCCGATGCCGTGCTTGCCGCCAATCTCGTTGGCCTTCTGGAGCAGGTCTGCGGGAGAAAGCTTTTCGCCGTCAATGCTCACCGGATCGCCGTTCACGAATTCCACTTCCACGTATTGCGCCTCGTCGGGAGCGTCCTCGGGATTCACCGTCAGCTTGAACATGTGGGCGGGGGCTTCCGTCCAGGGGTCTTCCAGAATGCCGCCCTCGTAGCTGATGTGCAGCATGTTGGCGTCGGTACTCCAGGGGTCTTTCTTGGTGGTGGGAACGGGGATGTTGTGTTCATGCGCGAAGGCTTCCAGATCGGCGCGGCCCTGGAAGTCCCAGTCGCGCCACGGGGCCACGGTCACGATGTCGGGATTCAGCGCGTAGGCGGTCATCTCGAAGCGCACCTGATCGTTGCCCTTGCCCGTCGCGCCGTGCGACACGGCCACCGCACCCTCTTTGGCCGCAATTTCCACCATTTTCTTGGCGATCAGCGGGCGGGCGATGGACGTGCCCAGCAGGTAATAGCCCTCGTACAGCGCAGAGGACCGGAACATTGGAAACACGTAATCGCGCACGAATTCCTCGCGCAGGTCCAGCGCGTAGGCGGCCACCGCACCCGTATTCAGCGCCTTGACGCGGGCTTCCTCTACCTCGTCGCCCTGGCCCAGATCGGCAGTGAAGCACACCACGTCGTAATTGCGCTCGGTCTGGAGCCACTTGAGGATGATGCTGGTGTCCAGGCCACCGCTGTAGGCGAGGACGATTTTTTCGCGGCTGCTGGCGGCTGTGCTGTTGGGGTCAGTCATGGCTTGATTGTCTCCTAGAAAGGTCAGGCAACGCAAAAGCCCGGCGCATGACAGCGCCGCCCATTCCCGCAGTGTCAATCACAAGCTGCGGGTCAGGCGGAATCTTTAGCGTCGGGAAATTGAGTCTGGTGTCATATGTATTGTTATGCGGTTTTTACGCATAGCTATACAGAATCTAGCAGGCTGGGCGTGGGGGGTCAAGCTGTCACAGACATTAGTTTGGACGGGTTTGAGGCTTGAGGTACCGATACGAAGATCAACGGATAAAAATAAGAAGGCCGCTCCCCACACCTCAGCGGCCTTCCAGATGAACTCCTCCATTTCTCAAAAATGGTTTTTAATGCAGCAGTTTTTAATGCAGCGAACGCGGGTTCAGTTCACCTGCGTGCGTTCGCATCCAGGATTTGACGCCGCTGGCCGCCGGGGTGTCGTGAACCAGAGCAGTCACGACGCCCGCGCCGAAGGGGCAGACCACCAGCACGCGGTCCCCGAACTCGATCTGCACCGCCTGCATGGGTTGCTGTCCGCCCAGATGCAGACTCAGGGACGCCGAGGTACTGCACAGAAAACCCAGGTAAGCCCCGAGCTGGGCGGGCAACTGGGCCGAACCCGCGATCAGCTCGCCCTGTTCGCCGAACACGCACGACGACAGCACACCGGGCAGCAGGTTGATTCCGCCCACACACGCCTGAGCGGCCTGAAAGCTCAGTTCGGGCGCTTGCAGAACCGGGGTGCTGGGCAGCAGACCGTCATCACCGTCCTCCTGCTCCGCACCGGAAGCGTCGTCCACATCACCGTTTAACCAGCCTGGCAGCGACGAGAGCAGCACCTCGGATTGCAGGGGCTTGCGCATCACGTCCAGCACGCCCAGTTCGCGGGCCTGACGGCGCAGGCTGTCCTCCACGATGCCGCTCATCAGGACCACGGACAGCTCCGGGCGGCCCTCTCGCAGCCTGCGGGCCAGTTCCAGGCCGTCCATGCCCGGCATCCGCACGTCGCTGAGGACCAGCGCGGTGTCGGAGGTCAGCACCTCCAGCGCGGCGTGGGCACTGCTCGCCATCTGCACGCTGACGTGAGGCGAGAGCAGCCGGTGCATGGTGAGCAGAACACCGGGGCTGTCGTCAACGATCAGCACCGAGGGATGGGGGGAGGAGGCCGTCATAGTTCCCAGAGCCTAAGCAGGCGGCTGTATCGCGCGCCTTACGTCATTCGCTGATAAAGGTGAGAACTTCACATGGATTTCTTAAGATGCGGACTTCTTCATGAAGCTGGGCGTGCGTTGGGCCTGAAATACGCTGTGTCGCTCGAAATGCCGGGTTCTCGACTCTGGCGTTCGGGAGAAGACCTCCCGCCCTTCCAATCCCAGCCGACTCAACCCCCACCAACCTGACCCCAGCCGTCTCCGTTCAGGGCCGGGCCTGATGGTCCGGGTGGGCGCTGGGCGTCTCCTGACCCTCGGGCAGCGGCGGCACCGGGCAGGGTTTGCCGTCCCCGTCCACGGCGACGAAGACGAAGGTGCCCGTCGTGGCCAGTTCCTGCTCGCCGGTGGTCATGGTCTCGCGGTACACGTCCACCCGCACGGTCATGCTGCTGCGGCCCACCCGGACCACCTGCGCGTCCAGAGCCACGGCGTCTCCCACCCGGATCGGCAGCCGGAAATCCACACCGTCCATACGCGCCGTGACCACATTGCCGCCGCCGTGCCGCACCGCCGCGACGCTGGCAGCCTTGTCCATCAGAGACAGCACCCAGCCGCCAAACGCCGTACCCAGATAATTGGTGTCCTTGGGAAACACCAGTTCCAGCATGCGGGCGCGGCTGCGCGGGGCCGGGGTGATGGGAGGCGGGGCGGCGGCATTTTTGGGGAGGGAACCAGTCATTGCCCCGAGTCTAGTGCCCCCCAGTGCCAAGTCGCCGAGTGCAATATCACCTGGCGCAGTCCCCAGGAATACAGCGCGGCAAGTCGTGTCAGGCGGCGGTGGACCGCCTTTTAAAGGTCTGCCCATCCCCCACCTCTCAACTGGGAACTTCATCAATTGGGGGCAGAGCATTTGACACCCCCGCCTGCCCATGACAGCATGTGTTCCACGCACAACTTGTACTGCGTCCAGCGTATTTGGCACCGTCCACTACGACTCTGGATTACGGAGGTTCACCCATGAAGACCAGACTTCTGTTCCCTGCCCTCGTTTTAGCTTTGGCCAGCTCCGCCCTCGCCGATAAGGTCGTCAATATCGGCTACTCCGGCCCCCTCTCGGGCGGCGCGGCCTTTTACGGCAAAGATGTCCAGAGCGGCATCGAGATGGGCATCAACGACATCAACAAGGCGGGCGGCGTGACCGTGGCCGGCGAGAAGGTCACCTTCAAGCTGGTCAGCCTGGATGACCGCTACCTGCCCAACGAGACGGCCACCAACGTCAAGCGACTGACCTCGCAGGGCATTGACATCATTTTTGTGCCGCACGCCGGGGGCATCCTGACCGTGCAGCCGCTGACCACCCGCGATCCGTCCTTCCTGCTGGTGGCCTACTCCAGCGAACCCGCGATCCTGGCCGCCAAGAACCCGCTGACCTTCATGCTGCCGCCGCGCTACGACAACTACCTGCAACCCTTCGTGTCCACGCAGATCAAGGCCTTCGGCAAGAAGCTGGGCATGATCGGCACCACCAGCGCCTACGGCAAGCAGTGGGCCGAGGCCGTGACCGGCGAGTGGAAGAAGCAGGGCGGCACCGTGGGCAGCAACAACGGCGTCGATTACGGCACCACCGTGGACTACAGCGCCGCCGTGACCAAGGCCCTGTCCGAGAAGCCCGACGTGCTGTTTATCGGCGGCCCCAGCCAGCCCACCGCGCTGGTGGTCAAGGCCGCCCGTGAGCAGGGCTTCAAGGGCGGCTTCATCGTGATGGATCAGGCCAAGTTCGAGCAGATGGACCAGATCGTGCCGGTGGCCTACCTGAACGGCTCCGTGGGCGTGCTGCCCACCAAGGAGTTCGCCGGAACGCAGGTCTTCGTGGCGCAGTACCAGAAGGCGTACAAGAAGATTCCCACCAGTGAAGCGGCCCTGAACTACATGGGGATCAACGTGCTGGCCAAGGCGATGGAGCTGGCCGGAACCACCACCGATCCGGTCAAGATCAAGGCCAATCTGGACGCCGCCGCCAAGGCGCTGCCCCGCAGCAGCACCGTCTTCAAGATGCTGGGCGTGACCCCGGACGGCCACGCCGACGCCGAGTTCATCATCGCCAGCGTCAAGGACGGCAAGTACACCAAGCTGCGCGTCAGCAAGATCTTCAAATAGGGCGGCCAGGGCAGCGCTCAGGTTCTGCCTGAAAGCTGCCCTGCTGCCCGCGCCCCGACTGAGTTTTTCGGGGCGCGTTTTGATTGCCTGGAGGCGCATTAGTCCGGCTGAGTCAGTCTGCAAGCAAGTCTGTGGGTCACCTGCGAGAGTGTAAGCAGCAAACCAGACCAGCAACTTTTCTCAATCGTTTGAGTTCCGCCCTGATGCTGTAGTGCCTGATGCTTTATTGATGGTGAAACTGCGCCCTCTCGCCCCCTTCCCTGGAGGACCAACCCCTTGATCACTTTCCTGCAACAATTCCTGAATGCCCTGGCGCTGGGCGGGGTCTACGCGCTGGTGGCGCTGGGCCTGACCCTGGTATACGGCGTGATGCGCGTGCCCAATTTCGCGCACGGCGGGCTGTACATGCTGGGCGCGTACCTGACCTACGCCTCGCTGACCGGGCTGGGCATCGGCTACGTGCCGTCGCTGATCCTGGCGGCCATCGGCGTGGCGCTGCTGGCCGCCCTGATGGAACGGGTGATCTTTTATCCGCTGCGGAACGCGCCGCATGTGTCACCGATGATCGCCGCGATTGGCGTGCTGTTCTTCTTGGAGGCCGCCGTGCAATTGATCTGGGGGCCGGATTTCAAGCAGATTCCCGCGCCCATCAACGGCATCGTGGAAATCGGCGGCATCATCATCACCTGGCAGCGCGTGATCATCATCGCCGCCAGCGTGGTGGTCGTGGTGGGCCTGAACTACTTCCTGAAACGCACGCTGACGGGCGCAACCATCGAGGCCATGTCGCAGAACCGCGAGGGCGCGCGGCTGGTGGGCATCAACACCAACCGCGTGGGCGCGCTGACCTTCGCCATTTCTGGGTTGCTGGCGGCAGCGGCGGCGGCACTTATTGCCCCCACCCTGCTGGTCAGCCCCAGCATGGGCGAGGTCATGAATCTCAAGGTCTTTGCCATCATCATCCTGGGCGGCATGGGCAGTGTGCCAGGGGCGATTGTGGGCGCGTTTCTGCTGTCGTTTGCCGAAACCTTTGGCGGCGCGTACATCAGCCTGGACTTTGCCGACGTGATCGGCTTTGCCATGCTGGTGCTGGTGCTGGCGATCCGGCCCCAGGGCCTGTTCAAGAGGGGCACATGAAAGGCTGGATGTGGTGGGTGGCTGTGTTCGTTCTGGCCGCGCTGGTTCCTCTGTTCAACCCATCAGGGTACGTGCTGGACATCGGCGTGAACATCATGATCTACGCGATTCTGGCGTATGGCATGAACGTGCTGCTGGGCTACACCGGGCAATTGCCGCTGGCACACGCCGGATTCTTCGGAATCGGAGCTTACGCGACTGGCATCCTGACCCTCAAGGCGGGCTGGAGTTTCTGGCTGGCGTGGCCGGTGGCGGTGGCGATTACCGCGCTAGCCGGGCTGCTGCTGGGGCTGGTGGCCTTCCGTACTAAGGGCGACACGTTTGCCATCTTCAACCTGGGCGTGGGCGTGATCATCATGCTGGTCATCAACAAGTGGGACGCGCTGACCGGGGGCAACGACGGCCTGAACGGCATTCAACCTCCCGGCGGGCTGGAGGCACTAGCCAATGGTGTGGGCCTCAAGCTGTCGGGGGGCTTTTTCTATCTGGCGCTGATCAGTCTGGCGCTGACGGTCATCGCGGTGGCGCGGGCGCGGGGCAGCGTGTTCGGGCGTTCACTGATCGCCATTCGCGGCGGCGACGATCTGGCGCGCAGTGCGGGCATCGACGTGTACTCTCACAAGCTGCGGGCCATGATGCTGTCCACCGCCATCGCGGGCTTCGCGGGCGGGCTGTACGCCACCTCGCTGGGCTTCCTGGGTTCGGCGTCCACTGGGCCGATCCAGACCTTCACCATCCTGCTGTACCTGCTGGTGGGCGGGCTGGGAACGCTGGCCGGGCCGCTGCTGGGGCCTGCGCTGATGTACACGCTGGCGCAGAACCTCAAGGGATTGCAGGACTATCAATACATCATCTTTGGGCCGCTGCTGGTGCTGCTGATCATGTTCGCGCCGCAGGGACTGGTGGGCCTGTGGCACCGCCTGACCGCGCGCCGTACCCCGCCGCCTGCCGCGCCACCCGCCACGCCACCCCACCAGAAGGAGGTCACCCGTGCTGGAAGTTAAGGGGCTGGGCATCCGTTTCGGCGGCAACCACGCCGTTCAGGACGTGACCGCCAGCATCGAGGCCGGAAAGATCACCGCCATCATCGGGCCGAACGGGGCGGGCAAGAGTACCTTCTTCAACCTGATCTCCGGGTTTTATCAGCCCACCACGGGCAGCATTCATTTCATGGGGCAGGACATCACGCGACTGCCCACGCACGACGTGGTGGCGCGCGGCATTGCTCGCACCTTCCAGACCACCACCATCTACAAGGAACTGAGCGTGCTGGACAACGCCATGATCGGCCACCGCGTCCGCACCCGCGCCGGATTGTGGGACGCCCTGCTGCGAACCGGGCGCGAGAAGCACGACGAGGAGGAAAGCCACGTGGGGGGCATGGCCGCGCTGCAACGGGTGGGGCTGGCCGCGCAGGCGCATCTGCCTGCCGGGGCGCTGACGCAGGAGGGCCAGAAGCGCGTCGGGATTGCGATGGCCCTGTCCAGCGATCCCAAACTGCTGCTGCTGGACGAACCCGCCGCCGGGATGAACCCCGAGGAAACGGTCAACCTGATGGCCTTGATCCGTGAACTGGTGGTGGGCGGCCTGAGCGTGGCGCTGGTGGAACACAAGATGAGCCTGGTGATGGGTCTGGCCGACGAGATTCTGGTGATGCACCACGGCCAGAAGATCGCCGAGGGCACGCCCGCGCAGGTCAGCCGTGACCCCGCCGTGATCGAGGCGTATCTGGGCAGCCATGCCCACGGCGGGCAGATGGGGCAGGCCAGCAACGGGGACACTCCAGCCTCCACCACAGTTCCACTGATCAAGGATTCTAACCATGCTTGAGGTCCGCAATCTGAGCGTCAATTACGGCCATTTTACCGCCCTGCACGCCATTTCTCTGAATGTCAACCCCGGCGAGATCGTGGTGATGCTGGGGGCCAACGGCGCGGGCAAAAGCACGCTGTTTCGCACGCTGTCCGGTCTGCAACGGGCCAGCGGCGGCACGGCCAGTTGGAACGGCACGCCGCTGACGGGCGGCAAACCTGAATACAACGTGGAACACGGCGTCGCGCAGTGTCCCGAGGGTCGCCTGCTGTTTCCCGAACTGAGCGTGGAGAAGAACCTGCGGCTGGGCGCGTTCGTTCACCGCAAGGACGCGGCAGGCACCAACAAGGAGCTGGAGCGCGTTTATACCCTGTTTCCCGATCTGGTGCAGAAGCGGAGCGCCCCCGCCGGAAGCCTGTCCGGGGGGCAACAGCAGATGGTGGCGATTGCCCGCTCCCTGATGGCCCGCCCGCAACTGCTGCTGCTGGACGAACCCAGCCTGGGCCTCGCGCCGATGGTGGTGGAACAGGTCTTCGCGGCCATCCAGCGCGTCAACGAGGCCGGGGTCAGCGTGCTGCTGGCCGAGCAGAACGCCTACGCTGCCCTGGACATCGCGCACCGGGGCTACGTGATGGAAAGCGGCGTGCTGACCTTGCAGGGCACCCAGCAGGAACTGATGACGGATGACCGGGTTCGGAGCGCTTACCTGGGGGTGTAGTCAGGACAGGGGGAGGGGGCAATCTGCCTCTCCCCCCGAGAACACTCAGAAGCGGGCGATCCTCAAACGAGGTTCGCCTCTTTTTCTTCCCCCACCTTTCCCTTTTGTCCGGCCCACAGCCGCCCGGCCACCGCCAATGCCAGCACCGCCCCCAGCAGCGTGACCGCGAAGGCCAGCGTGAAGGCCCCGTCCAGCGGGCGTACGCGGGCGATCAGTGCGCCGCCCACGCCTGCGGCCAGCGCCACCATCAACGATTCAATGTTGGCCAGTTGCCCGGACAGTTGCCCCGCGCCTTCCGGGCGAACGTTGGACATGGCGAACAGGGAAACGCTGGTGTAGCCGATGCCCATGCCCAGGCAGGCCAGCACCCAACTGGGGTAGATCACCCACAGTGGCACCACGCCCAGCACACCCAGGGCGGTCAGGGCCACTCCGACAGTTACGCCGCTCAGGCCAGCGCGGATGCGGGCGGGCCGCGACGCCTCGCCGCGCGCGTCCTCTATTCGCGCCTGAATCCACGACCCCAGGGTCCAGGTCACGCCGCCCAACGACAGCACGATGCCCGCCCCGGTCAGCGTCAGGCCGCGCAACTCGTTCAGGGCCAGCGGCAGAAAGGAACTGGTGCCCATGATGGCGAAAGCCGCCAGCCCCCGGACCATCAGGGCGCTGGGCAGGCCACTTTTAAAGCGCCACAGGCCCGCTGGGAACAGCACGCGGGTGCTGAGGCCCACGCCGATCAGGGCTACTGCGCCCAGCAGCAGACCCAGGATGTCGGCGCGGCGCAGACCTTCCACCAGCGCCCCTGCCGAGACGGCCAGCGCCAGTGCGGCCCACAGGACACGGCGGCTGCCCAGCGCGGCCTCACCCTTCTGCGGCTGCCGGACACGCACCCGCAGCGGCAGCACGCACATCGGGGCGCTGACGACCAGAACCGGCACCAGTCCCCAGAAGACCACGCGCCAGGACCACGTATCGGCCATCACGCTGGCGATCAGCGGGCCGATTAAAGCTGGAAGGAGCCACGCGCTGGAAATGGCAGCCAGCATCTTTGCGCGGGCCTGCGGGGGGTAGCGGGTAGAAATGACGGCCCACGGCAGCGCGGCCAGCCCGCCTGCACCCAGGCCCTGAATCAGGCGGCCCAGCACGAAGATCAGCATGGTGGGAGACGCCGCCCCCACCAGCAGGCCAAAGGCGAACAGAACCAGCGCCAGCACTGCCCCGTAGGCCAGCCCGCGCCGGTCCGCCAGCACGCCGCCCAGCACCGCGCCGAACAGGCTGGACAGCAAAAAGGCGCTGGAGGCCCAGCCATACAGGGCCAGCCCGTTCAGTTGCTCGGCCACCCGGGGCAGCACCGTACTGACGGCCATGCTTTCAAAGGCGACGATCAGCACCACCAGCACCAGCCCCAGGCTCAGGGTGGGCGGCACAGCCGGAAGAGGGGTGGAATCGGGGGATACGGCGCTGCTCACGGGGCGCATCCTCGCACAGTCGGGGGCGGCGGGCTGTGGCCGTTGCGGCGGTAGGAGAGGAATGTGGCCTTTGCCGTCCAGCCAGTCCGCGCACTCCAGGCCCAGGCCAGAGGCCCAGTATTTTTAGACCCGTTTTTCAGGCACGTGTCCGGCAGCCCCTGCTCCGGCCCTGTCTGACCCGCCCTCCCCTGCCCACCGTCCCACAGGCGCACACTGAACCATGCCCGAACTGTTGCCCCGCGCCCGCGCCTCGCGGGAGAGTGTGTTTGCCCGCATGAGCCGCCTGGCCGCGCAGTACGGGGCCGTCAATCTGGGCCAGGGCTTTCCCGCCGATTCTCCCCCGGCCTTCCTGCTTGAAGCGGCGCGGCGGGCGGTGGGCACGATGGACCAGTACAGCCCCCCCGCCGGATTGCCCGCCCTGCGCGACGCCATCGGCGCGGACCTGGGGGTGGACGGCGCGGACGTGATCGTCACCAGCGGCGCAACCGAGGCCCTGAACGTGCTGGCCCTGTCGCTGTACGGCCCCGGTGATGAAGTGCTGATGCTGGAGCCGGTCTTCGACGTGTACGTGCCCCAGACGCTGCTGGCCGGGGCTGTGCCCGTCACGGTCCCCATGACCCTGAGCGAGCTGGGCGGCTGGTCCCTGAATCTGGAGGCCCTGAAAGCCGCCGTGACGCCGCGCACACGGGCGCTGCTGCTGAACAGCCCCTATAACCCCACTGGCACAGTCTTTTCCCGCGAGGAACTGGCGGAGATCGTAATCCTGGCGCGCACCCATGACCTGTGGATCATCAGCGATGAGGTCTACGACGAACTGTATTTCGGGGAACGGCCCGTCTCCATGCGGGAACTGGCCCCCGAACGTACCTTTACCGTGGGCAGCGCGGGCAAGCGGCTGGAGGCCACCGGCTGGCGCGTGGGCTGGATCGCGTGCCCTGCTGGGGAAGCTGGGGCAGGCGTGGCCACGAACATCGCCGGGGTGCGCCAGCAGGGATCGTTCTGTTCGCCCACGCCCCTCCAGGCGGCGGTAGCCTCAGCCCTTCCGCTCGCCCGTGCCGAGGGCTTTTACGAGGGCCTTCGTGCCGAATACAGCGCCCGGCAGACCTTGCTGGCAGACGGTCTGCGCGGTCTGGGGGCCACCGTGTTCATGCCGCGCGGCACCTATTTCCTCACGGCGCTGCATCCCGACTGGAGCGCCGAGACGCTGGTGGAACGCGGCGTCGCGGTCATTCCCGGCGAGGCGTTCTACTGGCAGCACCCCGCGCCGCAGGGCCTGCTGCGCGTCGCCTTCTGCAAATCAAGGGACGAGATCGCGCGGGCGCTGGAACGGCTCTCGGCGGTCACGCCAGCCCCTCAAAAAAGCAAGACAGGCCCCAAAGAATAAGTAAGCCCTAAAGGCCACTGTTCGTTTCTGTAAAGGGCCTCACCTTTTACAACCAGGGCAACCTCGTTATGGTGAGCTTATGAAGAAAGCTGCCCTGACCCTCCTGGCGCTCGCCGCCGTTTCCTCCGCCTCCGCCGCCACGTATGTCGGCGGTTCCGTCGGCTCCGGCCTGAGCGTGCATTACCAGAACGATCTGACCAGCAACTCGGCCATCCGCTACGGCCTGAACCTGGACGCCATCAACTTTAACTTCAATGCCCTGTCCGTCAACGCCAGCGTGGACTACCTGGCCGACTTCGCCGCAGCCAGCTCACTGGGCGGCTTTACCCCGTACTACGGCGTCGGTCTGGGCGCAGGTGCAGGGCTGGGCAGCAACGTGGGCCTGAGCGTCTATCCGCACGCCACCTTGGGCCTGCGTTACAACATCTCCGCGCCGCTCAGCGTCTTCGTCGAGGGCAATGCCGGAGCCTACGTGCGCGTGGGCAGCGGGGCGAACACCACCAGCGTCGGCCTGGGCAGCACTGCCCGCATCGGCCTGAACTACCGCCTGCCCTGAGTTTAACCAGCACTTTAACCAGCATTGAAAACCCCCACCCAACTTACGGGCGGGGGTTTTCAATTGAGCGGGCGGATCAGAGGTTCACTTGACGGTGAGGTTCCCCTGTTCCATCGTCACAGCCAGATCAACCTTATATTTAGCCGTCGCGAAGTTGGCACTCTGGTACATGCCGTCAAACTCCAGTCCGTCGGCCACCGTCTTGCCGTTGATGACCAATGCTCCCTGGGTAAATTTCTTGACCTCCAGGCGAATACCTGTGTTCGGCGGCAGGGTGACGGTCAGGTCTCCCTGTAACTGCTGCACTGCCGCTTTCAGATTGGCAGCAGGCAGCTTCAATTGCAGGCTGCCGAGTTTCTGGGTCACTTGCAGGCCCAGCAGCTTCAGCGACCGCAGGTCCAGACTGCTCTCGCCCTGACTGGCCTGAACCGTCAGGTTGATTGGCAACTTTGGACTCAATCCGATGGCCCAATCGCCCAGCGAATGCGAGGCCGACACGTAGGCCACGCCGTTCTTGATGGTGGGGTTGCGGACGCCCATGACGGGTGAGGCGCTGCTGCTGCCAGCCAGCGTCAGGTCCCCCAGCTCCTGCTTGAGTGTGATGTTGACGCTGCTGTAGCTGGCGGCCAGAGCAAAACTGGCGGTAGCGAGGGCCATCAGGGCGGGGGCGATCAGAGCAGGGGTATTTCGTTTCATGGGGCACATCCTTGAGAGGTTTTCAGGCGGTGCCGAGATGGAGGCGGCTGTCCAGGATAAGAGGGGACGGCAGCTTGCCCTCTCCGAACAGGGCAGGCATAGTAAGAGGCGCTACAAATTGGACTATAGCCCCTTCCCCTGTTCCCCTTTACCCGGAGGTCTGCCATGACGTCATTCCACATTCTTCCCCTGACCCTTGCCCTGCTGGGTTCCGCTGCTCTGGCCGCCGCGCCCAAGGACACGCTGGTCATCCAGCAGGCCGCCACTGTGACCACGCTGGACCCCACCGCCGCCTACGACACCTTCAGCCTTCAGGTGCTGGAAAACGTGTACGAGACGCTGTGGACCTACAAGGGAGCCAGCCTGACCCAGATGACGCCGTTGCTGGCCTCGGCGCTGCCCACCTACACGGACGGCGGCAGGACCCTGACAGTCAGCCTGCGAAAAGGGGTCAAATTCCACAGCGGCAACCCGATGACCTGCGCGGACGCCCAGTACACCTACCGCCGCGATCTGGTGACCAACAGCGCCGAATCGGCCAACTGGTTTATCAGCGACTCGCTGCTGGGCACGCGCGACAACGCCAAGACTGATAAGAGCGTCACCTGGGCGCGCATTGCCGGGGCCGTGAGCTGC
Source organism: Deinococcus marmoris DSM 12784 (assembly GCF_000701405.1). Lineage (GTDB taxonomy): Bacteria > Deinococcota > Deinococci > Deinococcales > Deinococcaceae > Deinococcus > Deinococcus marmoris. Next base: position 25,098 of record NZ_JNIV01000019.1, on the reverse strand, counting down.
AACGCACAGGGCCAACTGGTCTTCAAGCTGCCCAAGCCGGACCCGGCCTTCATGGCGAAGATGGCTTTTGCTGGAATGGGCGTGCTGGACAGCAAATGGGCGGCCAAACTGGGCGAGTGGAATGGCACGGAGGCCACCTGGCAGGTGTGGGTGGGCAAGGACGTGTCGGGCAGCAAGCTGAGCGCCCAGCCCAGCGGCACCGGGGCCTACCAGTTGCTGCGCCGCGACGCCGACAACATCCTGCTGACCGCCTTTCCCAGCTACTGGGGCGGCAAAGCGGCCATTTCCAACGTGATCATGCAGAAGGTGGGCGAACTGGCCGTGCGCCAGCAGGCGTTCCTGCGCGGCGACGCGGATCTGATCGAGGCCGGAACACGCACCAACGTGGAGGCGCAACTGAAGGGCAAGCCCGGCGTGACCGTGCTGGACAATCTGCCCAGTGCCGGGGCGCAGGCCCTGTTCATGAACAACAACATCAAGGGCGGCGCGGCGCTGGGCAGCGGCAAACTGGACGGCAAGGGCATCCCCGCCAACTTCTTCGCCGATACCGACGTGCGCCGGGCCTTCGCCTACGCCTTCGATTACGACGAATACATGCGCGACGTGCAGCGCGGCAAGGCGGTCAAGCGCACCATGCTGCTGCCCGACACCTTTCCCGGCTATTCCAAGGGGACCAAGACCTACAGCTATGACCCGGCGCAGGCCCAGGCCCTGTTCGAGAAGGCCAGGGGCGGCGAGGTCTGGAAGAACGGCTTTATCATCAACGCCAATTACCGCACCGGGCACATCGCCGGACAGGTGGCGCTGGAGTTGCTCAAGCGCAACGTGGAGGCCCTGAACCCCAGATTCCGCATCAATATCATTGAGGAACCGTGGGCCGAGCAGTCCAAGAAGATGCAGCAGGGCCTGGAAATCATGCTGCCGATGGGCTGGGGCGCGGACTACGCCGATCCCGACAACTTCGTGTACACCTTCTACAGCTCTGAAGGCTTTTTCTACCCCACCAACAACTGGAAAGACGCGGACGTGGACCGCTGGCTGGTTCAGGCCCGGGCCACTGTGGACCCCGCCGTCCGCGCGGGGCTGTACAGGCAGGTGGCGGACCGCGCCTACCAGCAGAGTCCGTTCATCGTGCTGCCTGCCGAAACCAACATCCGCCCCGTTCGCAGCAACCTTCAGGGCGCGTCAGCCGCCGCCTACAATCCCATGCGAAGCTTTGGCTTCACCGGAACGCTGTGGCGGGAGCTGAGTAAAAAGTAGGGCCGGGTCTGCCCAGGGCTATTTCTTGCAGGTCAGGTCAAAGCGCATGTTGGGGTCCGCCACGGTGTACTGCCCCACGGCGGGCTTCTCGCGGAACAGCAGCAGCATTTTGACGGGCGGGTTGTCCTCCTGCAAATTGGGGCGGCTGAAGAAATAGCTCAGGGTTCTGGGCGAGGCCGGGGCAAATTGTTCCGTTCCGCCGGAGCTTGAGCCGGTGCGCGTGAGCTGCGTTCCGTCTTTCAAGACCAGGATGATCGGATCACCGCCCAGTTGCTGCAAGCTGTTGACGAACAGTTTATTGGGCCTGGCACTGGCGTTGGCGTATTTCACGTCCACCGTCCAGCCTGTGTTGAAGCCTGTTCTGGCCGGAGTGAAGGCCGCGCTCTGCACCGTCACGCGCCAGTTGCCGTTGAACAGCTCCTGTTTCAGGCAGCCCTCCAGCGCGCGGGTCTGGGTGGCCCCGCCCGTGATCCCGACGCTCAGGGTGCCGCCGCTGACCGCCGAGGCGATGCCCAGTTCCTTGAGGACACTGAGGGGCACGTAGGTCTGGCCGCCGACCACGACGGCTTTCGTCGCGTGCGCCTTGCCGTTCACGACAACTGGCAGAGAACTCTGCACGTTCTGGGCGCTGGCGGATGCCCCGAGGCCCAGCACGATCAGGGCGCTGAGGGCGAGGTTTCTATGCTGGGCAGATGCGGATTTCATGGTCATGGACGGCTCCTGGGGCGGCCAGCCGGAGAGGAACGCTGGACGCTGATCTGAAGAATAAACGGGAAGGCATGATCGGCCCGTGACCGGGTTTGTCGTTTTGCCTCTCCCCTCCCCTACCGACCCAACCGTCTATAAATCTCACGGTGTCGTCTGTGTGCGGCTGACACAATGGGGACATGAATCTCGCCCCTCCCTCTGATCTGTTCGATGTCGCCATCGTCGGCGCTGGCCCGGTGGGGCTGGCCGCCGCCATCGCCTGCAAACGCGCGGGCCTCAGCTACGTGGTGCTGGAAAAGGGCTGCGTGGTCAACGCCATTTTCGAGTACCCCACGTACATGTCGTTTTTCACCACGGCCCCAGAGCTGGAAATCGGCAACCACCCTATGGTGACGGGCCACGACAAGCCGGACCGCCGCGACGCGCTGATGTATTACCGGCTGGTCTCCCAGCGTGAGGCGCTGAACGTGGAGCAGTACACCTCGGTGACGGCGGTTCACGCTGCCCCGGCGGGATTCACGCTGGAAATCGAGCGCCGCGACGGCACGCCGGACACCGTGGAGGCCCGGCGCGTGGTGGTGGCCACCGGATATTACGACAACCCCCTGCACCTGGGCATCCCCGGCGAGGACAGCGACAACGTCAGCCACTATTACACCGAGGCGCACCCCTTCATGGGCCTGAACGTGACCGTGATCGGCGCGGGCAATTCGGCGGCAGACGCGGCGCTGGACCTGTGGCGCGGCGGCGCAAAGGTGACGATGGTTGTCCGCGCCCCCGAGCTGAAAAGCACCATCAAATACTGGGTGCGCCCGGACCTGGAAAACCGGATCAAGGAGGGCAGTATCGCCGCAGAGTTCAATTCGCGCGTGGTGGACATCGGCCAGGACACCGTGAGGGTGGAGGGAGAGGACGGCGAAACCTTCGAGCTGCCCACCCATTTCACCTTCGCCCTGACCGGCTACCGCCCGGACCTGTCTTTTTTAGAGGGCCTGAATCTGGCGCAGCAGCCTGACGCCTGTCTGGTGCTGGACGAGCATTACGCCAGCAGCACGCCGGGCCTGTTCGTGGTGGGCAGCGCAGGTTTTGCGGGCAGGACCAATCAGGTCTTCATCGAGAACGGACGCCACCATGCGGATCTGGCAGTGGCCGAAATCGCGCGGCAGCTGGCCGGACATGCGGAATTGCAGGCGCACTGATGCCCCCTCACAGACGGTCAACCGGTGCGTGGGATACTGACGGTATGAGGTCAAAATTTCGCCTGCGCCTGGGCCTGGGTGCCGTAGTTCTGACGGCGGCGCTGGGTCAGGGCATCGCCCAGATACCGTCCATCCCGGCACTGCCACTGCCCGCCCAGCCCACGTCCCCAGAGCCGTTGCCCGCCCCGACACCGGAGCCTGCGTCTGTTCCCGAACCTGCGCCCGTGCCAGAGCCAGCATCTGCTCCCGAACCTGTGCCAGAGCCGCCCGCACCGCAGCCCACCCCCACGCCGGAGCCAGTGCCCCAGCCTGCGCCGACGCCAGCGCCCATCAAGGCACCTGCCTTCAAAGCACCGCTGCTGATCAATGTGGAAACCACCATCCCGGCTCTGGTGGGCGGCAAAAAAACCACGGTGCCGCTGACCCGCACACTCACCATTCCTGGCCCGCGCATGGCCCTCATCCGCCAGAAAGGCGGCGTCTCAGCCAGTCTGGACGCTGATCTCAAGACCTTCGTGAATGGGCTGTCGGGAAAAGCGCAGGACGCCCGATTCGAGGAACTGTGGGACGGCTGGGCAGTGGTGCAGCGTAACGGCCTCCAGATCGACCTGGAGGCAACCCGCGCCAATGTCCTGGCCACCATCAAAGATCCCAGGGGGGTCAAGGCCAGTGTGGTGGTCAAAGGACAGACACCGCCCAAGCAGACGCTGGATTTCTTCCTCTCTAAAGGAATCACTGCACATCTCGGGACCGGTGAGACCAATTACTACGGCAGCAGCGAGGACCGCGTGACCAATATCCATGTGGGCGCAAAGAACTTCAGTGACCGGCTGTTCGAGGGCAAGACTTTTTCTTTCAACCAGTTCGTCGGCCCCGTGACCTCCCGCAACGGGTACGTGACCGGGCTGGTCATCGCCGGGGACCGCACGGCCAGCGGCGTCGGCGGCGGCATATGTCAGGTCAGCACCACGCTGTTCCGCACCCTGTACGGGGCCGGGCTGCCCATCGCCCAGCGCCAGAACCACTCGTACCAGGTGCATTATTACGATCCACAGGGGCTGGATGCCACCATCTACCAGCCCAGTCTGGACCTCAAGTTCGCCAACGATACAGGGGGCGCGCTGTGGTTCCAGACCGAATGGGACGACGAGGCCGCCAGCCTGAGCATCAGCGTGTTCGGCAAGGCGCGGGACTTCACCGTGGAGATCGGCAAACCGAAGACACTCAGCTCCACGCCCGCGCCCGCTGACCGCCTGATCCCCGACGCGACGGTTCCTGCCGGGCAGCGCAAGCAGATCGACTGGGCCGCCCCCGGCGCAGTGATCGAGGTCACGCGCAAACTGGTGAAGGACGGCAAGACCATCCGGCAGGACACGCTGAAGAGCAGCTACCGCCCCTGGCCGAATATCTTCCTGGTCGGCACAGGCCGCTGAGCAGGGCTAAACGGAGAGGGAGAGGTTTGAACGCCTCTCCCTCTCCCCTTTTGTCTCTGCTATTCCTCGGCTTCAAAACCCAGCAGGCCCAACACCCGGTCCAGTTCCTCGCGGGAAGAATAATTCAGTTCTATCTTTCCCTTATCCTCCCCGGTGATGCGGACGCGGGTGCCGGTGCGGCGGCTCAGGTCCAGCTCCAACTGACGGTAGGTGCGCGGCGGATTGACCTTGATGGGTGCAGCGGTGCGGCTCTCGCGGCGTAGCGCCTCCGCCTCACGGACATTCAGACCGCGCGAGGTGATCTGCTCCAGCGCCCAGGCGCGGTCCGCGTCCGGCTGGGCCAGAATCGCACGGGCGTGTCCGGCACTGATCTGGCCGCCGTCCAGCGCCCGCAGCGCGCCTTCCCCCAGGGTCAGCAGCCGCAGGGCGTTGGACACGGTACTGCGGCCCTTCCCCACCGCCTGCGCCACCCGCTCCTGATTCAGCCCGTGGTCCAGCAGCGCCTGATAGGCCCGCGCCTCTTCCAGCGGTCCTAGATCCTCGCGTTGCAGGTTCTCGACGATGGCGATTTCCAGCGCCTCACGGTCTCCCAGATCGCGGATGATCACCGGCAGTTCCCCTAGCCCGGCCAGTTGGCTGGCCCGCCAGCGCCGCTCCCCGGCCACGATCTCGAAGGATTCGCCGCGCGGGCGCACCAGCAGCGGCTGCAACACGCCCTGCTCGCGGATGCTCTGCGCCAGTTCGGCCAGAGAACCCGGATCAAAGACCTGACGCGGCTGGTAGGCGGCCTGCACGATGCGGCTGATGTCCAGCGTCTGCACTCCCCCGGAGCTGACTGTACCCGCCGCCTCGGCCACCGGACGGGCCAGCAGGGCGTCCAGCCCACGGCCCAGACTAGATTTTTTCGACACGCGACATCACCTCCTCGGCCAGCCGTTTATAGGCCGCCGCACCGCTGGACAGGGGCGCGAAGGCGTTGATCGGCTTGGAAAAGCTGGGCGCTTCCGACAGGCGCACGTTGCGTGGGATCACGGACCAGAACACCAGTTCCCCGAAGTGCTGGCGCACCATCGTCTCGACTTCCTGGGCCAGATTGGTGCGCCCATCGAACATGGTCAGCACCACGCCCAGCACCTTCAGGCGCGGGTTGAGGCCGCCCTGCACGCGCTCCACCGTTTCCATCAGCCCTGCCAGACCTTCCAGCGCGTAATACTCGGCCTGCAAGGGAATCAGCAGGGCGTCGGCGGCAGCCAGCACATTGACGGTCAGCGGCCCCAGCGAGGGCGGCGCGTCCACCAGGATCAGGTCATAGTCGCCCAGAGTGGTCAACAGGCGGCTCAGGGCGTCGGGATCGTCGGCCAGTTCCACACCTGCTCCGGCCAGATCAGGAGTGGCGGGCAGGATATCCAGGCCCGGTTGATCGGTGGGGCGGATGCATTCGGCAGCGCGGGCCGGGTCTTCCAGCGCCTCGTATAGTCCCACTTCCGCGCCGCGCAGTCCCAGCCCACTGGTGGCATTGCCCTGGGGGTCCATATCAAGCAGCAGCACCCTGCGCCCCCCTGCCGCCAGATAGGCCGCGAGGTTGATCGCAGTGGTGGTCTTTCCCACCCCACCCTTCTGGTTCACCAGACCCAGCACCTTCATTGCGCTGCCCTACTGTGTGGCCTGCAACCGTGCAGCCCTCTGTTTCGCCCGTCTTCCATCAAGTCAACCTCACCTTTGGGGTCCACTTTAGCGTGCCTGCTTTGGCGCTGCGTTCCAGAACAGCGGTTGAGCCGTGGGAAGGCCCTCGCGCCGGGGGTACTTGGAGGACGTGGGCTTGAGTTTCTCGATGATGATCAGGGTCCGCGCGTCACCCAGAACGGGTAATTCAAATGGGTCCACCACCTGAACCTTGCCGCCCACCTCGCCTGCCGCGCGCCGTCCGGCATTCAGCTCCTCGGCGGTAATGTCCCCTTTCTGCGCCACCAGCAGCCCTCCTTCACGCAACAGGGGCAGGGCCAGCTCGGCCAGCACCGGCAGCGAGGCCACGGCGCGCACCACCACGCGGTCATACTGCTCCCGGTGTTCTGGGTCCCGTCCCAGCGCCTCTGCCCGGCCCACCAGCGGCACGACCTGATCCAGACCGAGTTGCGCCGCAGTCTCCCGCACGAAATCAATCTTCTTGCGGGTGGAATCGACAGGCGTGAAGTGCAGCTCCGGCCTGACCAGCGCCAGGGGGAAGGTGGGAAATCCTGCTCCCGTTCCCAGATCGAGAACACTGAGCGCCCCCTCCAGGTAGTTTCCCCGCAGGCAGGTCAGCGAATCCACGAAATGCTTGAGAACGATGTCCTCTTCCGTCTTGAGTGCCGTCAGGTTAAGACGGGTGTTGCCTTCCTGAAGCAGCTCAAACAGGCGCTCGAAGGCAGGAAGCTGTGGTTCGATCTTCAGCCCCAGTTCGCCTGCGCCCTGCTGCAATAAATCCAGACCCTCGCGGTTCATAAGCCGTACCTCACTTTCATATCGCTGTAACGCTCAAAGACATGCCCATCGATGCTTTCCAGCGGCAGACGGTCCAGCAGGGGCAGCAGCGTTTCCCGCAAAACCTGCCCCCTCGCCATCCACTGGTAATAACTTCGTCCGCCGTGTTCGTAGGGACCGTACAGCTTGGACCCTGGGCACAGCCGCACCATCGTCTCGAACAGCTTCTGATGCCGCGTGTGCATCCGCAGCGTGATCTGTGGCTGCTTACCGTCGCCCCCAAAATGGCCCTCGCCGATCAGGATACCCAGCAGCAGTCCCTCTTCAAATGTATTCAACCGCGCCCCCCGTTTGTTTCACCGTCAAGTTTCCCGTGAAACACAGTGCGCGTCAAGAGGCAGGCAGAGTAAAGGCGAACCGAAGTCCGCCAAGAGGGCAGGTCTTGTTTCACCGTCAAGTTTCCCGTGAAACGCCCTGCTTTTTCAGATGCACCAGCAACGCCCCAATATCAGCATGTCGCACCCCGGAAATGCGGGCAGCCTGCTCGATGGTGCCTGGGCGGGTGCGCCCCAGCTTCTCGCGGGCCTCATTGGACAGCGACAGGACGGCGGCGTAATCCAGCCCCTCCAGCTTGAGATCTCTGGCACGGGCATCCGAATCGAGTTGAAGGCGGGCGCGCTGGATATAGCCCGCGTACTTCACGCGGATTTCTACTGCTTCACGTTCTGAGGCATCCACATCTGCTGGCAGTGAGATGCCCAGTGCCTCGATATCCGCCAGATGGAATTCGGGACGGCGGAGCCACGCGTCACCCGTCTGGCCGTTGCTTCTCTGTGCGGCAAGAGCAGCGATACCCCCAGCAATGCGCTGATATTTGGCCTCCACCCGTACCAGCTCGGCGTCCGACACCAGACCCAGCCCGTGCCCAAGCGGCGTCATGCGTTCGTCGGCATTGTCCTGACGGACCAGCAAGCGGTGTTCCACGCGACTGGTCATCATGCGGTACGGCTCGTCGCTGCCCTTAAACACCAGATCATCGATTAGCACACCGATATAACCCGTTTCCCGCCCAATGGGTTCCGTCTTCAGCTCCAGCGCCCGTCGCGCGGCTGCGGTCCCAGCCACCAGACCCTGCGCCGCCGCTTCCTCATACCCACTGGTGCCGTTGATCTGGCCTGCGGTAAACACGCCGGGCAGCAGGCGTGATTCCATATTCAGGCTCAGTTCGGTGGAATCCACCACGTCGTATTCGACGGCGTAGGCATAACGCTGCACCACCGCGTTCTCAAAACCGGGGAGGGTCCGCACCAGTTGATCTTGCAGATACGGCGGCAGCGAGGAACTGAACCCCTGCAAATACACCTCGCTGGTCTGAATGCCGTCCGGCTCCACAAACAACAGGTGGCGGTCATGGTGGGCAAAACGCACCACCTTGTCCTCAATGCTGGGGCAGTAGCGGGGGCCTTTGCCCTCGATATCGCCGGAGAACATCGGGGACTCTTGCAGATTGTCGTGAATGAGCTGATGCGTCTGGGGGGTGGTGTGGGTCTGCCAGGTGGGCGACTCCTGGGCGCGTGGTCCGGGTATGCCAGTGAAACCACGGGGCTGTGGATCAGCCGGGATCTCCAGCAGGGCAGAGAAGTTCACCGAATCGGCCCGCACACGCGGGGGCGTTCCCGTCTTGAAACGCTTCAGCACATGCCCAGCCCGTTCCAGTGGGGCCGACAGAAAACGCGATGGTGGCTCGCCCTGCCGCCCCTCCGCACGAGACTGCCGCCCATACCAGGTGATGGCCCGCATGAACGTGCCCGCCGCAATCACCACACTGCGGCAGGGAAGACGGCGGCCATCGGTGGTGATAACCAGCCAGCCGCCCTTACCGTCGGGTTCCAGATCAGCGGCCTCGCCACGGATCACGTCAATTTCAGAATGACCGAGAATCACGTCCTGGGCGCGTTCGGCGTAGGCATCACGCTCGTTCTGCACACGCAGGGACTGCACGGCTGGCCCCTTGCTGGCATTCAGAACACGGGTATGGATCGCGGTATCGTCGGCCAGACGACCCATCAGACCGCCCAGGGCCTGAACCTCAAAGACCAGTTGGCTCTTGCCTGGGCCGCCCACCGCCGGGTTGCAGGGCATCCGCCCCACCGTAGCCGGATTACCCACCAGCAGACCCACCCGCGCGAATTTGGCCGCCGCCCACGCCGCCTCCAGGCCAGCGTGGCCCCCACCGATCACGATCACATTCCAGCCATTCACCCATTGAGTGTATCTGGGGCCATGCACCGGAACGGTGACCCGTATCGCGGGACGTGGGGGCCGAAACCTGACAAATAAACCCTGGAGTGTTCACCTTCATCTGGTCTTCAAACTGAGAAACTCTTACAATCCGGCATGGACTTCGCCACTCTCCGGGCCGACCTGATCGGAACTGACGCCGTGATCAACACGCCTTTCGGGGAGCGGCGGGTGACCTATGCGGATTACGTGGCCTCCGGGCGGGCGCTACGGAGCGTGGAGGAGCGGATCAACACGCTGGCTTTGCCGCTGTACGCCAACACCCACACCGAGGACAGCGCCACCGGAGCGCACAGCACCCACATGTCACATCAGGCCGCCGACTACATCCGGGGCCAACTGGGCGGCGACAAAACCTGCAAACTGGTCTTCTGCGGTTCGGGCAGCACGGCGGCGGTGCGGCGTATTCAGGACATTCTGGGGCTGACGGTTTGCGGCGATCACCGCGCCACGGTCCTGGCTTCCATCCCTGAACACGAGCGCCCGGTGGTCTTCGTCGGCCCCTACGAACACCACAGCAATGAGGTGAGCTGGCGCGAAACGCTGGCCGAGGTGGTGGAGCTGCCTCTGTGCGAGAAGGGCAATCTGGATCTGGACGCACTTGTTCAGGCGCTCAAGTCGCCGCAGTACGCGCGCCGCCCCAAGATCGGCTCGTTCAGCGCGGCCAGCAACGTGACCGGCCTGCTGACCGACACCCGCACGGTGGCGCGCATCCTGCACCAGCACGGGGCCTACGCCTTCTTCGACTTCGCGGCCAGCGGCCCTTATGTCAAGATCGACATGAAGCCAGGAAAACCGGACGGCTACGACGCCGTGTTCCTCAGCCCGCACAAGTTCGTGGGGGGTCCGGGAACGCCGGGGTTGCTGTGTTTTCAGGAGCATCTCTACCACCTGAATGTCCCCAGCACAGCGGGGGGCGGCACGGTGCGCTATGTCAGCCGCACCAAGCAGGTGTATATCGAGGATATCGAGGCGCGCGAGGATGCCGGAACCCCCGCCATTCTGGGCAAGGTTCGCACGGCGCTGGCCTTCAAGGTCAAGGAGCAACTGGGGGTAGACGAGTTGACGGCGCGTGAGCATGAGCTGTTCGCCCGTGCGCTGGAGCGTCTGGGAACCAACGAGCAGATTCAGATTCTGGGCAATCCGCAGGCCGCCCGCCTGGCCTTCCTGTCTTTCCTGGTCAAAACGGCGGACGGCAGCTACCTGCATCCCCGGCTGGTGGTCCGCCTCCTGAATGACCTGTTCGGTATACAGGCGCGCGGCGGCTGTGCCTGCGCCGGACCCTACGGCCATGTGCTGCTGAACATCGACGACGAGCGCAGTGAGCGTTATATGCAGTGCGCGCTGTCCAACATCGACGGCCTCAAGCCCGGCTGGACCCGCCTGAACCTCGCGCCGTGGGCCAGCGATGAGGAAGTGGAATTCATCTTGAGTGCCATCGAATTCGTGGCCGAACACGGGGCGCGTTTTCTGCCGCTGTATGACTTCAACTGGATGACTGGGGCCTGGACCCACGCGCAGGATGAGGCCCCGATGGACCTGTTCGGCGATCAGCGCCCACAGACAGGTGAGGGAGAAGTACCCTTCGCCTTCTATCTGACAGAGGCGCGGCGGATTTTAGAGACCCTGGAGCCAGCAGGGGAGGGGAGAGCTGTTCCCGAATACGTCCCCGGCGATCTGGTGTTTTTCGCGCACTGAACGGGATCCAGGCTCTCCCCACCAATTCTGAATCCACCTGTCGTCCAGACCCACTGGACGGCCCCTCCCCCTGCCTTCCTCACTCGCAGCGGCTAGAATGCCTAACGCCCGTTAGTTTAGACATCAGTGAGACAGATTCCGCCGATGGCAGAGAACGTTCCAGCCTCTGCCGCCCGCTCAGGAGGCCCGCCCCAGATGACCACATCAACTCTGGTTGAACCCTTGCCCGTTACTGGAATTCAACCCTTCACCAAAGAACCCATCCGCTATATCGGCGAGGACGGCCTGCCCGTTCAGCCCCTCCCCGCCGCCTACACCCCCGAACGCCTGCGCGAGTTGCACGGCGTGATGCTGCGCGCCCGCGAGTTTGACCGCAAGCTGATCACGCTGCTGCGGCAGGGGCGCACCACCTTCTACGCGCAGTCCAGCGGCATGGAGGCCACCCAGGTGGGACTGGCGCATTCGGTCCGGCCCGGCCACGACTGGGTCTGGCCGTATTACCGTGATCACACGCTGGCGCTGGCATTGGGCGTGCCGATGTTCGAGCTGATCAGTCAGGTGCTGGGCAGCAACTCCGATCCCAGCCGGGGCCGCCAGATGCCTCACCACTTCGCCGCCCGCAAACAGAACTTCGTCTCTATCAGTTCATCGATCGCCAATCAGGTGCCGCCCGCCACAGGTACGGCGATGGCCCAGAAGTACCTGGGCACCGACGAGATCACCATCTGCACCTTTGGCGATGGAGCCACCAGCGAGGGCGACTGGCACGCCGGAATGAACATGGCCGGGGCGATGGCCGCACCGTGCCTGTTCGTCTGCGAGAACAACCAGTGGGCCATCAGCACCAACCTGCGCGGTCAGACCGCCAGCGAGAACATCCATATCAAGGCTAAGGCGTACGGGATGCCCGGCTTCTATGTAGACGGCAACGATCTGGTAGCCGTCATGGAAGTCTGCACGCACGCCGCTGAGTGGGTGCGCGCCGGAAACGGCCCCGCGCTGGTGGAATGTCTGACCTACCGCGTCGGCTCCCACAGCAACGCCGACGCCGACGCCGAGAAGCACTACCGCACCCGCGAGGAAGTGCAGGAGTGGCTGGGCCGTGATCCGGTGGTGCGCGTCGAGAAACTGCTGGAACACCTGGGCCATCCCATCGGGTCCGAGGAACGCGCGGGCATGATCTCCGCCGTTCACCGCGAGGTGGATGAGCAGGTCATCCGCGCCGAGGCCACCGGACAGCCCGACTGGCGAATCATGTTCGAGGACGTGTACGCCGACATGCCCGCCCATCTGCGCGAGGAAGCCGCCATGCTGCGGGCCGAGCAGGAAGGGGAGAGAAAATGACCGCCACGCAGGAGAGGAAAACCGAGACGGCCACCCCCGGAACCCGCACTATTAACCTGATCACCGCCATCACCGAGGCGCTGCATGAGGAAATGGAGCGCGACAGCCGCGTGGTGCTGTTCGGTCAGGATGTGGGCGCACGCGGCGGCGTGTTCATGGCCACCGCTGGGTTACAGGCCACCTTCGGCAAGAAGCGGGTGTTCGATACCCCCCTGAGCGAGGCGGCCATCGTGGGCGCAGCCGTGGGCATGGCGGTGCGCGGCCTGCGGCCCGTGGCCGAGATCCAGTTCGCCGATTACATGGGGCCGGGCTTCGATCAGATCATCTCTCAGGCGGCCAAGATGCGCTACCGCAGCGGCGGGCAGTACACCTCGCCAATGGTGATCCGCACCCCGTCGGGCGGCGGCGTCAAGGGCGGCCACCACCACAGCCAGAGTCCCGAGAGTTACTACACCCACACGCCGGGCCTGAAAGTAGTGATGCCCAGCACGCCCTACGACGCCAAGGGGCTGCTGAAGGCCGCCATTCGCGGTGAAGACCCGGTGATCTTCTTTGAACCCAAACGCCTGTACCGCGCGTCTAAAGGCGAGGTGCCGGGCCACGACTACACCGTTAAAATTGGCGAGGCTGCCATCCGCCGCGAGGGAACGGACCTGAGCCTGATCGGTTACGGCGGCGTCATGCCCGATCTGGAACGCGCCGCCGACGCGCTGGGAGCCGAGGGCGTGAGCGTAGAGGTCATCGATCTGCGCAGCCTCGTTCCCTGGGACAAGGAACTGGTCCTCAGCAGCGTGCAGAAGACGGGCCGCGCCGTGCTGGTCAGCGAGGCCCCGCGCATCAGCAACTTCATGGGCGAGGTGGCGTACAGCATTCAGGCCGAAGCCTTCGACTCGCTGCTGGCCCCGGTGGGGCAGGTGGCGGGCTTCGATATTCCGTATCCCTACGTGCAGGACAAGATCTACCTGCCCGGCCCCAACCGCATCACGGCGGCCTGCGTGCAGGCGCTGAATTATTAACAGCCGCCTGCCGCCCATACAGAGTGCCCGCGTTAAGCTGCGCCCATGAAGCTCAAGCTCAACCCTGACCTGCTGCGTCCGCTGCTGGGCACCATCGGGCTGATGATCGGCTTCGGTGTGTACGCCGTGGCGGGCGATCTTCCCCAGCCGTGGCAACGCCTGAGCATCGGTTTCATGTTCGTCCTGCTGGGGATCAGTGCCGTGATCTACGGCAGGGGCGAACGCTGGATTCAGGTGCTGGGCGGCGTACTGCTGCTTTACGGCGTCCTGCGGATGTTCGTGATCGGGTAGGCAAGCCAGATTCCTGGGTTGTCCCGCAACCCACAAGCCACATTCCACCTCCGAGGTAATCCGTGAAAGAAATTCTGCTCCCCGAACTGGCCGAAAGCGTTGTCGAAGGCGAAATCCTCAAGTGGCTGGTGGAGGAAGGCGACACCATCGCGCTGGAACAACCCCTGTGCGAGGTCATGACCGACAAGGTGACGGTGGAACTGCCCAGCCCGGCAGCAGGCATCCTGCATAAGCGCATGGCGCAGGAGGGCGACGTGGTGGCCGTTCACGCCGTCATCGCCCTGATCGACGAGGGGGGAGAGTCGGCAGCTACGCCCAGCCCCACCCAGGCCATTCAGGACAGCGGTGAGAATCCAACGACCGCCGACGCCCAATTGCCCCCACAGGCGCTGGAGGAACGCGAGCAGATCGCCCAGGAAGATCAGGGCGGCAGCATCGTTGAGGCGGGCCACATGAAGGGCGGGGCCGACGACGATTCCAGCAGCCTGTTCAAGGCGTTTGCCTCTGACGAGCAGGTGAAAGTCCAGGGCCTGGGCAGCCGCAGTGGCAGCGGCGCACCGGGCAGTTCCACCGCCGGGACGGGAACGCTGAACCGTGAGCCTGCGCCTGCCGCCCGCGCCGATGGCCGGGTGCTGGCCGTTCCTGCCGCACGTCAACTGGCCCGCGAAATGAACCTTGATCTGACGCAGGTGCAGGGCAGTGGCCCCAACGGACGCATCCGCGTTCAGGACGTGATGGAGCATGGGCAGGGCGGGGAAGAGCAGGCGGCTGCACCTCAGTCGGCAGCTCCAGCGCAGGCGCAGGCTCCCCAAACCCAGAGCGCACCTTCACAGCCCGCCGCCAAAGGTGCAGGTGGAATGCCCGTCGCACCCGTCCAGTACCGCACGCCCAAGGGCTATGAGCATCTGGAAGACCGCGTGCCGCTGCGGGGCATGCGCCGGGCCATCAGCAACCAGATGCAGGCCAGCCACCTCTACACCGTCCGCACCCTGACCGTGGATGAAGTCAACCTGACCAAGCTGGTGGAGTTCCGGGGGCGGGTCAAGGGCGAGGTGGCGGCGGCGGGCGTCAAGCTGTCGTACCTGCCGTTTATCTTCAAGGCGGTCACGGCAGCGCTGAAGAAGTATCCCAGCCTGAACACGTCCTTCGACGAGGCCAGCGGCGAGATCGTGCAGAAGCGGTATTACAACATGGGCATGGCCGTCGCCACCGACGCGGGGCTGACCGTGCCGGTGCTGAAAGACGTGAACCAGAAAAGCATCTTCGAGCTGGCGCGCGAAGTCGTTGATCTGGCAGGCCGCGCACAGAACGGCAAGCTGGCCCCCGACGAACTGGCGGGCAGTACCTTCTCGATCACCAACATCGGCTCGATTGGCGCGCTGTTCTCTTTCCCGATCATCAACGTACCGGACGCCGCCATTCTGGGCATCCACAGCATCGTCAAGCGGCCCATTGTGGACGAGAACGACAACATCGTCGTGGCCCACATGATGTACCTGAGCCTGTCCTTCGACCACCGGCTGGTGGACGGCGCGGAAGCGGCCCGCTTTTGCCGCGAGGTGATCCGCCTGCTGGAAAACCCAGACCGCCTGATGCTTGAGGCGATGTGATCCCAACGCTGTGATTTCAATGAAGGGGTTCGCCTGATTCCACCGAACCCCAAGTCCAGATAAAGACGCGCCTCAGATTCATCAAGGGCGCGTCAGTTTGAAGGCTTAAGGTGGGGCATCCGGGGTCAGCCAGAGCAGCCCTATCCATTTTATCCCCCCCACGCCCACTCAGGAGACCCCCTACACTGCCATGATGACCCGCATTTTACTTTCCCTGCTGTGCCTGACGGCCCTGGCCCCTGCGGCAGAGGCGCTGAAGGTTCAGGTCTGGGACCGGGATTTGCAGACCAAAGTGGGCGACGGCGAGACCACCGGCAGCAAGCTGGTCATGCAGTTCGTCGGTGACTATGACGGCCCGGTGGTGGTGCTGTTCGCCCAGACCGACGAGGAAAAGTCGCGCGTCACCTTCCCCGGCCTCAAGAGCAGCTACAACGGCAGCCTCAGCAAGGGGCAACTGACCTTGCAGGTGCCGGGTGCCGCCGGGGCCAGCGCCCCCAACACTTCCCTGACCCTCGGCAAATTCCTGATTCCCTTTAAACTGACCCTCAGCGCGCAGCCTGCTGGACTTTCCCTGAGCCTGCCGGGTCTCAAGACCACAGACACGGCGGCCAAGGAAAGTTCCGGTAAAAGCGGCGCGGCTAAGGACAGTTCCGCCAAAGACGTCAAGTAGACCCGCCCCACCCCCAAGGAGACCGCATGCTGGCGCAGATTCTGGTTGTAGAAGACGATCCACATCTCGGGCCGCTGCTCAAGGAATACCTGTCGGGCGACTATCAGGTGCATCATTCCGCCACCCTGCGGGACGCGCAGTCGTGGCTGGGCATGCACAGCGCTCAACTGATCCTGCTGGACCTGAACCTGCCCGATGGCGACGGTCTGGATCTGGTGCAGTCCCTGCGGCAGTACAGCAGCACCCCCGTGCTGGTTCTGTCCGCCCGCAGCGGCGTGCAGGAGCGCGTGGCCGGGCTGAATGCCGGGGCCGACGACTACCTGACCAAGCCCTTTGCCATGCCGGAGCTGGACGCCCGAATTACCGCCCTGCTGCGCCGCACCGCCGCCGGGACCGGGGTGAATCTGGGCAACACCAGCCTCAGCACCTCCAGCCTGCTGCTGACGGTCAACGACAAGAGCATCAATCTGACCGAGCACGAGGCGCGCATTCTGGAACTGATGATGCGCACGCCCGAACGCGTGTTCTCACGGGCGGATATCGAATCGCATCTGTACGGCTGGGAAACGCCCAACAGCAACAGCGTGGAAGTGCGGATCTCGCAGCTTCGCAAGAAACTGGAGCAGTCCGACAGTGACCTGAAGATTCGCACCATCCGCAACGTCGGCTACGTGCTGCAAGCATAAAACAGATGTTGCCAGACACCCGCCCCGCCCCGAATGCTGCGCCCGCCGCACCACACAGGCGGGGCGCGGTGCTGACGCCGGGGGCCGGAATGGCGTCGGCGCGGGTGGCGTGGCGGCATAGCCTGCGTTTCCGGCTGGCGGCCACCTACAGCCTTCTGGCGCTGGCTTTGATCATGCTGATCAGCCTGGGGGTTGTGACGCTGCTTCTTGCGCGTATGGATCAGCAATTCAATGACCGTCTGAATGAGCGTGCCGATACGCTGGCCGAAACTATTACCACGGTTGGCGCGGGTCTGGGCAAACCGGTCGGCGGGGCCAGTGCATACACGATGGTGATTGACAGCGACAACCGTGTTGCCTTTGCCAGTCCGATTTTAAAATCCTATTTCGACGCTCCTTTCCCCTTTCAAGGTCAATCGCGCGTTCCCATTCAGGACACCTCGGTGCGGGTGGCGACGCGCGATGCTGGAGCCTTCGGGACCCTGTGGGTGGGTCTGCCCGAGGACGACCTGATCGCCGCCCGCCAGAGCGCCGCGAGTGCCCTGCTGATCGCGCTGGTGTTCACGCCGCTGATCCTGCTGCTGGTGGGCTGGTGGGTGGGCCGCCGGGCACTGTCGGGGTTGCAGGGGGCGGCGAATCTGGCAGACCAGATCGACCCTGGCCGCAGCCTTGCCACGCTGCCCCTGCCTGCGCGCGAGGACGAGGTCCACCGCCTGCTCAGCGCCATCAACCGCCTGCTGGTCCGCATCGAGGCCGGGCAGGCCCGCGAGAAGCAACTGCTGGGCCAGATCGTGCATGAGCTGGGCGCACCCCTGACCGTGTTGCAGGCCAGTCTGCGCCGCGCCGAGGAACGCACCGACGACCCGGAAGTGCGCCGCGCCGCGCTGGTGGCCGACGAACTGACCTTTACCACCCAGGACCTGATGCAACTGGCACGCGGTCAACTGGAGCTGAAGCTGGCGTGGCATTACATCCCGGCGCGCACCTTGCAGGAACGGCTGGAGCGGCTGGTGCCCGGCACGCTGTACGAGGGTGACTGGACCGGCGGCATCCTGTGCGACCCGGACCGATTAACGCAGGCCGTCCGCAACCTGCTGGCGAACGCCCGCCGCGCCGCAGGACCAGAGGGCAGCGTGAAACTGACCCTGGAAGAAAAGGCGGACCACCTGACCTTCACCGTGCGCGACAGCGGTCCCGGCCTGCCCCCCGAACTGGGCGAGCGCATCTTCGAGCCGTTCATCAGCGGCGCGGGCAGCAGCGGTCTGGGCCTGAGCGTCTCGCGGCAGATCGCGGTGATGCACGGCGGCCACCTGAGCGGCGGCAACCACCCTGGTGGCGGCGCTCAGTTCGTGCTGAGTATTCCCGGCGCGGCGCTGGGGGACGAGGACTAGAGCGGGCAATGAAGAGGAGACGGCTGGGGATTAGACCCGCCTGCCCTCCAGAAAAATGAGTGGCGGGGCGGGGCAAGATGGATGTCCCGCCAGGGCGTTTCCAGCAGTGACATCATCCAATTGGTGAACTTTCGCATATCTCTGTTCAGGTGATCCCCACGCCGACGGAGAATTTATGACCCGCAATGAAACCGAGTTCAAGACCGCCCTGCCCCTTCGCCCCACTTCCCCGGTGGCCATGGTGCCCGCAACGAGAGACACCCTGGCCTGGAAGATCGACGCGCTGGAACTCCGCATGGTGGGCTGGTGGGCGCGACACGGCATTCTGCTGCTGCGGCTGGCGCTGGGCGTGGTGTTCTTCTGGTTCGGCGTGCAGAAGTTCTTTCCGGGCCTGAGCGTGGCGCAGGACCTCGCCACCAACACCATCTCGGTCCTGACCTTCGGCCAGGTCTCGCCGAAGGTCAGCCTGCCGGTGCTGGCCACCTGGGAATGCCTGATCGGGCTGGGGCTGCTGTCCGGGCGTTTCCTGCGCCTGACCCTGCTGCTGCTGTTCGCGCAGATGGCGGGCACGTTCCTGCCGCTGGTGTTCTTTCCCACCGAAACGTTCAAGATCGTGCCGTGGGTGCCCACCCTGGAAGGGCAGTACATCATCAAGAATCTGGTGCTGATCGCGGCGGGTCTGGTGGTGGGGGCCACCTCGCGCGGGGGCCGCATCATTCACAGCGCAGTGGCGGCACAGACGGCAGAAAACACGCAGAACCTGCACGCCCGCTTCCGTCGCCGTTTTCACCGGAATCCCGAGGCGTAAATAGACTGGGGCAGCGTGTCTGGGACCGCCGCCCCGCTATGCTGACCGCGTGACCACTGCCGCCCAGACCTCCGACGCCGCCTCCGAACTGCTGGCCCTGCTGATCCTGCGCCTGACCCCCAACCTGGGGCCGCGCAGGATCGAATCTTTGCGGCGGCATTTCGGCAGCGCGCGGGCGGCCCTGCATGCGCCTCTGCTAAAGCTGCGTGACGTGCCGGGACTGGACTCTAAAAGTGTGGCCGGCATGGGCAACCCCAAAGCAGCGGCGGGCGCACAGGCCGAACTGGAAAAGGCCGCGCGCATGGGCGTGACCCTGCTGGGCCGGGGGCTGGACGGCTATCCGGCGGCGCTGGAGGCCCTGATTGACCCGCCCCCGGTGCTGTGGGTGCTGGGCGACTTGCCCGAACTGGATGTGGTACCGCGCGCCGTGGGCATCGTGGGCACGCGGGCGGCCAGTCCGTATGCGGTCAGCCTGACCCGCAGGATTTCCGGCGATCTGGCGCGGGCGGGCGTGGTGATCGTCAGCGGACTGGCGCGCGGCATCGACACGGCAGCGCACGGCGCGGCGGTGGAGGCCGGCGGCCAGAGCATCGGCGTGCTGGGCTGCGCCGTCAACGTGATCTACCCGCGCGAGAACGAGCGGCTGGCCGAACGCCTGACCCTGATCAGCGAATACCCGCTGGACACTGGCCCGGCGCAGCACCACTTCCCAACGAGGAACCGTTTGATCGCCGCACTTTCCGCCGGAACGCTGGTGGTGGAGGGCGAACGCAAATCCGGTTCGCTGATCACTGCCACCCATGCGCTGGAATGCGGGCGCACAGTCTTTGCGGTGCCGGGCAGAGCAGGCGATCCCCGCGCCGCTGGCCCACATGCCCTGCTTCGCGACGGCGCGGTGCTGACCGAAACGGCCCAGGACGTGCTGGATGAACTGGGCTGGGGTCAGGCCCCCACCGCTCCTATTCCCGATCTGCCACCCGAGCAGGCCCGCGTGCTGAAGTCCCTGACCGCCCCCGCCACGCTGGACGATCTCCAGGCCACGACGGGCCTGCCCCTGCCCGAGCTTCAGACCGCGCTGGTCATGCTGCAACTGATGGGCCTGGCCGAGGAAGTGGGCGGACGGTGGGCGCGGCGCTGAGCGTAAATCTCCTTGGCTCCCTTTTGAGGGGAGCTGGCTGCGTAGCGGACTGAGGGGTGGGACCGTGGGAGCCACCCTGGAACATCGCGGAGCCGGTCACCCATGCTGAGGCCCGAAATCCTTCTCCACATCCACACGCGGCGGCCCCGGCAACGTCACGCCCTCGCGCGCAGGTTCGGCCAGCTCAGGCAGCAGACTTTTCATCCCGGCGCGCAGATGGCCGTCAACGCCCTCAATGCCATCCGAAAGCGGATCGAGGCTGAGCGTCCAGCCTCCGCCCGGCCACAGCGTCTCCAGCATCAACGCCTCGCCTCTTTGCAGCGCGGTAAGTTCCAGATCATCGATGCGGACGCGGACGCCCTGGCGGGTGAAGCGAACTTTCATACCCCCTATTCTGCCCGCTCTATGGTGGGGCTATGAACATCCTGATTCTGGGCGGCACGCAGTTCGTGGGGCGGCATATCGTGGAAGCGTTTCTGGATTCGGGCCACAAGGTCACGGTCCTGACGCGCGGCAAATCAAAGGACGAACTGCCCGAAGTCGTCGAGCGCCTGCACGGGGACCGCAACGAGGGCGCGGCGGGCCTGAGCGCGCTGGAAGGCCGGGAGTGGGACGCCTGCGTGGATGTCAGCGGCTACACGCCCCAGCAGGTCCGCGCCAGTGCCTCGGCCTTGCAGGGCCGCGTGGGGCGCTACGTTTTCGTCAGCACCGTCAGTGTCTACGCCGAGCCGGAGCGCCATCCGGTGCGCGAGGACGATCCCCTGTCCGCACCCGCCGCCGAGGAAGTGACCGAGGTTTCGGGCAAGACCTACGGCCCCCTCAAGGTCACCTGCGAGAACATCGTCCACGAGGTCTACGGCGAACACTGCACGGTGCTGCGCCCGCAGATCGTCGCCGGGCCGTTCGATCACACCGCGCGCTACCCGTACTGGGTGGACCGCGCCGCGCGTGGAGAAACCGTGCTGGCCCCCGGCGACGGCCAGGATTATCTTCAAGTCATTGACGCCCGCGATCTGGCGCGTTTCACGGTCAAGGTGGTAGAGGACGGCACCGACGGCACCTTCAACATGTCCGGGCCGCGAATTAGCTGGACGGAGTTTATGAACGTGCTGGGCGTCTCAGGTCCGGTCTGGGTGGACGGCAAGACGCTGGAGGCGAACGGCCTAGGCTCTAAAGAACTGCCCGTCTATCTCTCCGCAGACGGCGAGCAGGGCGGCATGATGGACGTGGACAACGCGCGGGCGATGGCAGCAGGCCTGACCCTGACCGACCCGGCGGTGACGGCGCGCGATACGCGGGAATGGAGCAAAGACGCGGACCTTCAATACACCCTGACGCCTGAGCGCGAAGCGGAAATTCTGGCGTCGCTGGGCGGCTAATCCGGCTCACCCAACTTGGCCGGGAGGCCAGGATATGGGTGATATGCTGCCTCACGCTACGCATTACGGAAGGGAGGTGCGCGCCTATCTCGCAGGAAATCTGGTCGGACGTGCTGGGGTACGTCCGCAAAAATATCTCGGAAGTCGAGTACCACACCTGGTTTGCCCCGGTCAAAAACCTGGGGGTCAAGGAAGGTTCGCTGGTGCTGGGCGTCCGCAACTCGTTTGCTCAGGAGTGGTTCCGCAAGCACTATCTGGAGCTGCTGGAAGACGCCCTGCGCTCGCTGGGCGCGCAGAATCCGCAGGTCAGCTTTCAGGTGCTGCCCGCCTCGCAGGACACCCTCTTTTCACCCGCCGACCCGCCGTCCCCGCCCAGCAGGTCGCCGCCCAGCGCACCCGGCGGCCCCTCGGCGCAGGATCAGGCCGAGAACCGCAAGCGGCTGAATCCCAAATACACCTTCGAGAACTTCGTGGTGGGGCCGAACAACAACCTCGCCCACGCGGCGGCGATGGGCGTGGCCGAATCCCCCGGCAAGGCTTACAACCCGCTGTTCATCTACGGCGATGTGGGCCTGGGCAAGACCCACCTGATGCATGCGGTAGGCCACTACATGTCCGAGCGTTTTCCCGACAAACGCATCGAATACGTGTCCACCGAGTCGTTCACCAATGACCTGATCAACGCCATCCGCGACGACAAGATGACCCACTTCCGCAACCGCTACCGCAGCGTGGACCTGCTGCTGGTCGACGATATCCAGTTTCTGGCGGGCAAGGAGCGCACGCAGGAGGAGTTCTTCCACACCTTCAACGCGCTCTACGAGAACCACAAACAGATCATCCTCAGCTCGGACCGTCCGCCCAAGGACATCCAGACGCTGGAAGGCCGTCTCAGAAGCCGTTTCGAGTGGGGCCTGATCACCGATATCCAGTCGCCGGAGTACGAGACGCGCGTGGCGATTCTCAAGATGAACGCCGAACACAACCGCATCGATATCCCGCAGGAAGTGCTGGAACTGATCGCCCGACAGGTCACCAAGAACATCCGTGAACTGGAGGGCGCATTGATGCGCGTCGTGGCCTTTTCCAGCCTGAACAATGTGCCGTTCTCGCGCGCCGTGGCCGCCAAAGCCCTGAGCAACGTCTTTGCGCCGCAGGAGGTCAAGGTCGAGATGATCGACGTGCTGCGGCAGGTGGCGGCCCATTACAACATGCCCCCAGACGTGATCCGTGGCGCGGGCCGGGTGCGTGAGGTGGTGGTGCCGCGTCAGGTGGCCCAGTACCTGATCCGTGACCTCACGGACCACTCGCTGCCGGAAATCGGGCAGTTTTTCGGCAAGGACCACTCCACGATCATGCATGGCATCAACAAGGTCACGGAGCAACTGGGCAAGGATCAGGAAGTCACGGCCTCTGTGGAACTCCTGCGCCGCAAAATGCAGGGGTTGGATGAGGACGATTTTGACACATAATCCTGTCATCAGATTCTCCTGCCACTTAAATAAGTTCCAAAACCCGTTCCAAAACGGTGTGCGGAGTTTCACAAGCTGTGGATAAACCTGTGGATAACCTGTGGATAACCCCGTTTTTTCTGTGGATAAAATTGTGGATAACTCGGGCTTTTTCCACCCCTGTGGATAACCCCCCTTTTTATCCACAGGTTATCCACAGGCAAGTGCCACTTATCCACAATTTTGTCCACAGGCCAAACCTGCGCCCAGCGCAGTCGCAAGGCACTTTTCCACAGTTTCCACAGGCCCTATTACTACTACTACTATCTTTTATAGTTATTTAAAGACAGGTAAGAGATAGAGGTTGGAAGCTAATCCAGAAAATCTAGACTCAGTCCAAAAAGTGAGACCCTGAAATGAGCCAGAATCTCCAGATGGAATCCGCGCAGAAAAAAGCCAGACTGCAAAAAATCAAACCCCCGCAAATCAGGCAAGTCACCGCAGAGGTCCAGGCATGAAAGCGCACGTCACTAAAAAAACCTTGAGCGAGGGCCTGGGTCTGCTGGAACGCGTGGTCCCCAGCCGCAGCAGCAACCCCCTCCTGACCTCGCTGAAGGTCGAGGCCAGCGAGGCAGGGCTGACGCTGAGCGGCACGAATCTGGAAATCGACCTGTCGTGCTTCGTGCCCGCCGAGGTGCAGGAGCCGAAGGATTTTGTTGTCCCGGCGCACCTTTTCGCGCAGATTGTCCGCAACCTGGGCGGCGAACTGGTGGAACTGGAACTGGTGGGGCAGGAGCTGGCGGTGCGTTCGGGCGGCTCGGATTTCAAGTTGCAGACCGGCGACACCGAGGCGTACCCGCCCCTGAGCTTCCCCAGCAACGCGGACCTGAGCCTGAACGCCGAGGAACTGGCCCGCGCCCTGGGCAGCGTGCGCTACGCCGCCAGCAACGAGGCTTTTCAGGCGGTCTTCCGGGGCATCAAGCTCGAACACCACGCGGATACCGGCTCGGCCCGTGTGGTGGCCAGCGACGGCTACCGGGTGGCGATCCGCGATTTTCCGGTCAGCGGTGACGGCAGAAACCTGATCATCCCGGCCCGCAGTGTCGATGAGCTGATCCGTGTGCTGAAGGACGGCGAGGCCCGGTTCACCTACGGCGAGGGCATGCTCAGCGTGACCACGGACCGCGTGCGGATGAACCTCAAGCTGCTGGACGGCGACTTCCCCGATTACGAGCGCGTGATCCCCAAGGACATCAAGCTTCAGGTCACGTTGCCCGCCACCGCCCTCAAGGAAGCAGTGAACCGCGTAGCCGTGCTGGCCGACAAAAACGCCAACAACCGCGTGGAATTTCTGGTGTCCGAGGGCCAGTTGCGCCTGGCCGCCGAGGGCGATTATGGCCGCGCGCAGGACACCCTGACCGTCACGCAGGGCGGCGTGGAACCGGCCATGAGCCTGGCTTTCAACGCCCGGCATGTCCTCGACGCCTTGGGTCCAATCGAGGGGGAAGCCGAGCTTCTCTTCTCCGGCTCTACAAGCCCCGCCATCTTCCGCGCAAGCGGTGGAGGTGGCTACATGGCTGTCATGGTCACGCTGCGCGTCTAAGGGGCCAGTGGGGGCCGTTACGGGGCATATATGGATACTCACTGGAGGACGAAATGATCTAGCAGAGCAAAAGAGCATGGGCGATCCGCCTTCCGCCAAGAATCAGGATCGCCCAACAGTCCAGAAGAAAAGTGGCTTTGCGTCACGCTCCTTCCGTGTGCCTACGTTACTCGCCCCCAGCTTTCATCTCAAGAGTTGGTCCGAGGATTTGGGTGCGGATGCCGATTGGGAGAAAATTTTTGAACCCGTCTTTTTATCGTCTGTTGCTTGCCATTATCGCTTTAGTTGCGTTAACTCTGGTCATTGCTGCCACCTCAACGACAGATAGCAATGGTTCGGACAGTTTTGACGAAAAGTAGGGGTGGCCCAAAAAACGGGTCTCCGGTAGGGTGAGGTTCTCAAGCCCACACCCAAGGAGACCCAATGACTATTTTACCTGTGCTGCTCACCCTGCTCAATCTCCCCGCTGCCCAACAGCGTTTTTTCCTCCACCTGATGCCGGTGTGGCAGGCCATTCCTGGCCGAATCAATGCCCTGAATCTCAGCCGTTACAGCGGACTCCACGAACGTACCTTCCGCCGATGGTTTCAAAAGGCCCTCCCGTGGAATACGCTCCAATGGAGCGTACCGGAACTCCTCGTGCGGCTGGGCG
>NZ_JNIV01000018.1 GCF_000701405.1 Deinococcus marmoris DSM 12784 | reverse complement strand
CCATCCCCTAAACCGTCCAGCCCCAGGGTGTGATACCGCTGCAAAATGTGACGCGCCCCAGAGACGGAGTATTTGGTCAGTTCCAAAAGCTCAGTTTCTGTTCTGCCTTCCGCAAGGAAGGCAAAGAACTGCGCTCTGCGCCGCTCCACAGCGCAGGTACTGGCCCGATAAATGGCCCAGAAATCGTCAGCGGAGTGCTGGAGTTGGATGGAAGAGAAGAATTTTTTGATCTGGACAGTCTACAAGATTTAATCGGAGTCCGTATTACGTCTGCGCCTCTGTTTTCCGGCGCGTCTCTCCTGCGTCCCAACTGCTCCTTGCTGCCGCCCAGATCAACCCCAGATCAAGGGGGGCACACCCCATCCCCGGCCCGCTGCGGCAAGATGCCTTCAACGCAATTTTGAATCGGCTCACCTTCAGGAGGAATACAGCTATGGGAGAGGGAAAACCCACCACCACGTCCAGCACCCCGCAGATCGCCAGCACCCCCATCGATATGGACACGCACGAGGGGGGCGCGGCCAGCACTTACGGGGCCAACACCAATCTGGACCCACACATGCAGGGCGGTCCCGCCACCGCCGCCGATCAGGCCGCCACAGCCGAGATTGAGGAGCAGCACGAGCAGCAGGGCACGCCCGCGCCCGAGGTCTGAATCCGGGGCGGCGACAGGCCACCAATCCCGCGCACATTCTGGTTTGGTTTACCTTTCACCGCCCCCCCACGCCCACCCCTTAGACTGCCGGTTAACGGAGGATCAACCATGACGAAAGCAATCAAATCGGAAGACGGTGGAATGGACCAGACCCGCATGATCAGCGGGGCGGCGGGCGGCGCTCTGCTGCTGATGGGCCTGCGCAAGCGCGGCGTGCTGGGCCTGGGTATAGCGGCGGTGGGCGGTTACCTGGCGTACCGCGCGGCCACCGGCAATGACCCGGTGATGGCGGCAGTGGGCGGCGGCGCAACCACCTCCAAACCCATTTTCGTGGAACACAGCGTGGTCATCGACAAGCCCACCCAGGCGGTGTACGACTACTGGCGCAAGCTGGAAAACCTGCCCCAGATCATGAGCCACCTGGAAAGCGTGACCGAGCTGGACGAGAAGCGCAGCCGCTGGGTCGCCAAGGCCCCGCTGGGTACCCATGTGGAGTGGGAAGCCGAGATCGTCAACGACAAGCCCGGCCAGCGCATCGGCTGGCACTCGCTGCCCGGCGCAACCGTGGACAACGCGGGCAGCGTGCAGTTCGAGGAACTGCCCAACGGCGGGACCCGCGTGCATGTGGCCCTCAGCTACCGCCCCCCGGCAGGCCCGCTGGGCGCAGCCGTCGCCAAGCTGTTCGGCGAGGAACCCAGCCAGCAGATCGCCGAGGACCTCCAGAAGTTCAAGGCCGCCTTCGAGGGCAGCGCCAAGAACTGAGCGGGACCTGAATCAGGGAGAGGCCGGGGCGTGAATGCTCCGGCCTCTTCTTTTGTTCTGCCAGAAACGCCTACGCGCTCAGGCCCTTGCTGCCGTGCAGGGTGCGTTCCATCGCGTCGGTCACTTCTGCCTCGAAGCGGCGCAGATGTTCGCGCAGACGGTCCAGTTCGGCCACGCCCAGGTCCGGCAGCCACAGGACGCTGCGGCCCAGCACGGCGAAGGCCAGGGGGGCGTCCTCGTCCGGTTCCTCGTCCTCGTCGGGTTCCACCGGGTCCAGATTCAGGATGCCGTAATCCAGACCCTGATTGAGCAGGTTCATGCCCATCAGGATCTCGGGGAGGCTGTCTTCCTCCACATACAGATCGAGGTCCAGGTGGAATCTGACGATCACGCCGCCCTGGTGGTCCGCGTCGGCGAACAGGGCCACGCGGGACTCGCCGTGCTGGATCATCGCGCCGTCTTCCACGGATTCAACGGTCAAACCGCTGGCTTGCAGCGCAGACACGATCCGCTGCAATTCGGACTGGGGGGCCGTCATGCCGGGGAGTATAGGGCCGGAGGGCGGGAGGCAACCGGAAGCCTGACCTCTTTGACCCCCCGCCTTCATCACTTCATGCCCCACGGCAGAAGACCAGTTGCATTCGGGGCGCTCCGGGCGAGGCGGGCTGCGCCTCATCAAAACCAGTACAGGCCAGCAGCGGCGTAAAGTCTCCCACCCCGGCCAGGGCATTCAGCTCGTCAGGCGTGTAAAGCCGCCAGTCAAAGCTGTCGCCGGCCCCCTCGCCGTACTCCAGATCAACGTGGAGACGCCGCCCTTCCATGCGCTTGTGTTCGGTGATCTGCATGCCGCCGCGCTCGAACGTCCGGCGGCCCTGGTGGCGCTCAAACGCCTCGCGGTGGTACACGTCAAGAATCAGGCGTCCGCCAGGCCGCAGTTTCAAATGAATCTCGCGCAGAACAGCGGCATTCGTGGCGTCGTCGAAATACCCGAAGCTCTGCCATAGGATGACCACGGCGTCGAAATCGCCCGGCACATCTGCCAGATCGCGCATGTCGCCCAGCAGAAAATGACAGTTTGCCCCAGCCCCTGCTCTCGCCTCCTGCACGGCGGCGGCGTCACGGTCCAGGCCAGTGACCGCGTAACCCCGCCGGGCCAGCGCGCGTGCATGTCGTCCCGTGCCGCAGCACAGATCCAGAACGCGGTAGAAGTTGGGTTGAGGAAGCTGCCGCGCCAGAAAATCAGTTTCCTGCCTGGTCTGAACCGGATCGAGCGTCGCCATGAACAGCTCGAACCAGGTGGGCGTGTAGGTGTTCATTTCGTCGTCCTCCACTCTCACGCGTGATACATCCACATCCCAGCTTCCTCCTCCCAGGTGCGGTAGAGCTGACCCAGCAGGCGCAGGTGTTCGGCGTGGGCCAGCGTTTCGGCCAGGGCAAAGCGGCGTCCACTGACGTTCAGTTCGCGGTTGAACATCGCCAGCGACAGATCGTAGGCACTGCGGGGTTCCTTCCCAGCCTCGGCCTTGATGAAGTCCAGCCGCTCGTGGTGGTGGCCCCGGAGTTCACGGGCGCGGGCCTGTACACCGGTCATGACGGGACCGTGATGCCCCACGACGGCCTGATCCGGGTTCAGCGCCTCCAGCTTGCCCAGCGTTTGCAGGTAGTCGCCCAGCGGATCGGGGCGGGTGTAGGCGTACAGGCCGATATTGGGGCTGATGCGCGGCAGGATGGCGTCCCCGGCGATCAGGATGCTGTCCTCGGCACTCCACAATCCCAGGTGACCGTCGGCGTGGCCGGGCAGCCATAGCACCTCCCAGTCGCGCCCGGCCAGCGCCACATTCTGACCCTCGCGCAGTGGTATGACATTTTTGGCCGGATGCACCCGGTCCCGGCCCCGGCGGTTGTCCGCGCCCATGCCCTCGAGCGATTCGGTGGGCAGCCCATGATCGCGCATGTGCTTGAGGTGGCCGGGCAGCCACTCCTCCCACAGATGCCAGTAGCGTTCGCCGCGCCCGATTTCCACGTCCAGCATCTGGATCTGCGCGCCGCTGCGTTCTTCCACCACGCCAGCCAGCCCATAATGGTCCGGGTGGTGATGGGTGATGATGGCCCGCTCGACATCCTTCCAGTCCAGTCCCAGTTCGTTCAAGCCCACCGAGATGGCCGCCTGCGCTTCAGGGGTGTCCAGCGCCGTGTCGATCAGGGTCACCGGGCCGTCTTCCGGCTTATCGATCAATACGGTCACGGTTTTCATGGGGTAGGGAATCGGCACTTGCAGCGCGTGCAGCGTGCCCACGATAGGGGTCAGCACCGGAGAACCAGGGGCAGTCATGCCCGGCAGGCTAGCACCCGGCCCAGGCGCGGAAAGTCAGGTGTGGGGGGTGAGGGTGCGGCGGGATGGAAGGCGAACCCCTCAGTCTGCTTCCCTCAAGGGGAGTCAAGAGTGCGTGACTGACACAGCAATTCCACGACTCTTGCCTCCCTTCTAAGGGGAGGTCCCCCGAAGGGGGGGAGGGGTTAAACCGTGGCGGCCACCCAAAAAACCAGTTCTGCGTTGGTTCAAGTCTCTCAGCCTGCACCAAAACGCTACTCTGTGAACAATGAGATTAGGCCAGTTCGTGATGGAAAGCGGCGGCGCGCAGGTGCGCGTATGGGGCGAAACAGACGTGCTGGTGGTCAGCGCGCCGTTGCCGGGGGTGCTGCGGGTGCGGCTGGCCCCGCAGGCACGGGCAAACGGCCTGAGCTTTCCCCGCCTGACCGAGAAACGCAGTTTCGCCCTGCGCCCCGATCTCCCCGAGGCCGAACGCCTGAGCGTGCAGGAGGACGGCGAAACCCTGCGCGTGGGCGGCGGTGGATTGACCCTGCATCTGAACCGCGTGAGCGGCGCGTGGCGGGTCACGGAAAACCCGGACGGTAAGCAGGAACGCGAACTGACCAGCGTACCCGACTGGAACGGCGACGCGCCCACGGCCCGCCCCGCGCTGGACGCCGAGCGCTTCAACCTGCGCCGCAGCCGCCTGAGTATTGATGCTCCCGACGGCGCGGCCTACCTGGGCTTCGGCGAGCGCGTGGGGCCGCTGGACAAGCGCGGCATGCACCTCACGTTCTGGAACACCGACTGCTATCCACACCACACCGACACCGATCCGCTGTATATCAGCGTGCCGTTTACCACGGTGGTGCAGGGCGAACGCGCCCACGGAATTTTCGTGGACGAGACGTGGCGCATGACGGCGGACGTGGCCCGCACGAATCCCAACGCGCTGGACTTCGCCTCGGCAGGGCCGGAGCTGGACGTGTACGTGCTGGCGGGGCCACGCCCGGCGGACGTGCTGCGCCGCTACGCCGATCTGACCGGCTACGCGCCGATGCCCCCACTATGGGCGCTGGGGGCCGCGCAGAGCCGCTGGGGCTACCGCACGGCGGACGACTTGCGGGCCGTCATCGCGGGTTACCGCGAGCGCGATCTGCCGCTGGACAGCCTGTACATCGACATCGAGTACATGGACGCCTTCAAGGTTTGGACGGTCAACCGTTCGGGTTTCCCGGACCTCAAGGCGTTCGTGAAGGAGGCCGCCAGGGAAGGCGTCAAGCTGGTCCCGATCATCGATCCAGGCATCAAGGCCGAGCCGGGCTACGACGTCTACGAGGAAGCCCTCAAAAACGACTACCTGATCCGCACCGCACGTGGCGACGTGCTGGTGGGCGAGGTCTGGCCCGATCCGGCAGTGTTCCCCGACTTCACCCGCCCGGAAGTGGTGGCGTGGTGGGCTGCGCGGCACAAGCTGTTCACCGACGCCGGAATCCAGGGCCAGTGGAACGACATGAACGAACCCGCCTGCTTCTCGCTGGCCCTGACCGATAAAGCCGGGGCGCGTGCGACAGAAGGCAAAACGCTGCCCTACGACGCCCTGCACGGTTCGCACAGTCATCTGGAGATGCATAACGTCTACGCCAACCCCATGAGTCAGGCCAGCCGCGCCGGGTATGCCAAGTACAGCCCGCAGATTCGCCCGTGGATCATCTCGCGGGCCGGATACGCGGGCATCCAGCGCCACGCCACCGTCTGGACCGGGGACAACGCCGCGACGTGGTCCCATCTGGCCCTCAGCCTGCCGATGATCGGGGGCCTGGGCCTCAGCGGGATTCCCTTTGCGGCGGCGGACGTGGGGGGGTTTGGCGGCGACACCACCGGAGAACTGTTGGCGCGCTGGTATCAGGCGGCGGTGGGCTACGCCTTCCTCCGCAACCACTCGGCGCAGGGCACGGCGGACCAGGAACCCTGGCGCTTCGGCGAGCCGTACACCAGCATCATTCGCGCCGCGCTGGAGTTGCGTTACCGCCTGTTGCCGCACCTGTACACGCTGGCGCACGGGGCCACCCGCACCGCACTGCCGGTCCTGCGCCCGCTGGCGCTGCACCACGCAGGCGACGAGGATGCGTTGCGCGCCGACAGTCAATACCTGCTGGGTCAAGGGCTGATGGTGGCCCCGGTGATGGCAGCGGGCCACAGGGGGCGGCAGGTCTACCTCCCGGCGGGGCGCTGGGCTTCCGTGTTCAATCTGGCCGAATTCGGGGCCATCCACGACGGACCCGCATACATCACCGCAGACGCGCCGCTGCACACGCTGCCGCTGTACCTCAAGGCGGGCGAGGCGCTGCCGCTGACCGAACCCAGCGCCCATACCACGCAGGCCCGCTGGGAGCGCGTGACCTGGCTGGCGCACCTGGGCGAGACCGGCTTCGTGGGCCACCTATACGAGGACGGCGGAGACGGTCCCGCCCAGGGCCGCTTTACCCGTCTGGTGGGGGACCGCGAGGGCGGCACGCTGAGCATTCGCCGCGAGACCGAGGGCGAATCAGCCCTGCCCGAACAGCGCGAGGTCCTGCACATCATCGGCCTGGAGCCGATCCGCGAGGTCCACGGGGCCGCCTCCTTTTCCTACGAGGACGGCGTGCTGCGCCTGACCCTGCCCGCCCGCTGGGAAGAAATCACGGTGACGTGGGTGGAATAGCGGCGGTCATGCTTTGAACCATTGCGATCATGGTCCGATCACGGTGTATATCCGACACTGTTCTCAAGCGCGGTTCCAGACCACTTCCGGGGGGGAGCCAGGGAACGGAACCGCGCCTCCATCTCTTCATAATGACAACAGCCAGATGACCGGGCTGGTACGGGAGCGGGAAAAGACTGTTCAGGTGGCCGTACAGCACGAGGCGGCGCTCAATTTCAAACTTTTCATTTTACTCAGGCGAGGCCAGGGCGTGTTGCTCCGGCCTCGCCCTCTTCAGGTGGGCAGCCTGTACAGCGTCACGTCAAAGCCCTTCACCGTGCGCTGGCCGACGTTCTGGAAGCCGAAATCCTCGTAGATGGCGCGCAGTCTGGGCCGGGCAGTGGCCGTATCCAGCTTGAGCCAGGGCCTGCCACGTTCTGCCGCCTCGCGCACGGCTTCCCGCAACAGCAGGGCCGACCAGCCCTGTCCGCGTGCGTCCGGATGGACCGCCAGCTTGTGCAGATACAGCGCCTCGTTCGCAGCGTCTTCCGGCCAGAACAGGGGGTCCGTGTCCAGCAGGCACAGGCACCCCACAGCCACGTCGCCGCGCCAGGCCACACGCCAGCCTTCCTGGGGATAATAGCGGGCGAGGCGTTCAGGGGTCAGGCTGCTCTCGGGCCACAGGGGTTCACCGCGCGCCTTGAGATGCAGGGCGGCAGCGATCAGCACGCCTGACGCGGCGGTGTTGTCGCCCTCTGTGAACACCAACCCGCTCAGCGCCGCCCCTTCACCTGACGGTATTCATAGCACTCGTCGATCTCGTTTCTGAAAAACGATCCCTGTGACGAGGCTGCCAGAAACCTGTCGTAAACCTCCTGCGGCACATCGTCGTAGTCGTAGCGCTTGCCGCTGTTGAACAGGATGGTCAGGGTTTTGTTTTCTGGATCGTAGCCGATGTGGCTCATCATGCTGCTGTCCACCGGGTGCAGGGTCACGCCGCTCATGGACGTAGTTTAGCCGTCCTGACCCTTACCCGTCCTGGGTTGGAGCGGGTTCAATCCCTGTCGCCCAGACTTCCTGGCCCCGCAGTTCCAGCCGCACGCGGGGCAGCGGGCCATTGGCCTTGCCGAACACGGCGGCCCCGGTCTGCAAGGGGTCAAACACGCTGTAATGGCAGCGGCAGCCCAGTTGCGGGTGCTGCGCGTCACGCGGGGGACGGTAATTGAAGGCGAAGGCCAGCACCTCCGGGTCACGCACCAGATTGACCGTGCAGCCCAGGTGCGTGCAGACGCGCGAGTAGGCCACCAGATGCCCGCCTTCCGCCACCGTCAGCCCACCCGCCACTGCCTGCGGCACGCGCAACAGCGCGCAGGGACGGCCCGCGTAGGTGAAATTCACGTCGGCCCACTCAGTTTGCAGGTCAGCCAGAGGAGCGATTCGCTGCGCCGCCGCCGCCTGAAAGTCCGGCGCTCCGGCCTTCTGTTTGCCCAGCGTGACGCGGGTGGCGTACCAGCCCATGTAGCCGAACGCCCCAGCCGTGGCCGCGACGGGCAACAGCCACCATTTTTCCAGCAGGGCGCGGCGGGTGGTCATGCTGGGGGGCGGGGAACGGGAGAGAAGTCCAACCGTCTGACGGTCAAACCGTCTAACGGCAAAGAGGGCCTCTGCTGCCGCATCACCCCTCCCTCTGCCATTTTTCCATCAGGTCCAGCAGCAACTTCAGTTCGGCGTCCGTCAGTTTGGGGTAGGCGGGCATGGCCCCCTTGCCGTTCACGGTGACGCTCCGCAGGGCCGCGCGGCTCAGGCCAGATTCGCGCAGGCTGGGGCCGATGCCGCCCGCGCCTGCCGCGCCGTGGCACGAGGCGCAACTGCCCGCGTACAGGCTCAGGGCCGGGTCACTTTGATTGAGACGGGCACGAACAGCCGTGATCACCTCGTCGGCCTCTCGTCCGGCAGGGTCCAGGGTGCGGTAGCGCTCCAGGGCCGTCAGGGCGTCCTGATCCTGCCCGAAACGGGACAGGGCGAAGCCCAGCAGCAACTGGGATTCAGGTTCTTCGGGGGCGAGCTGGGCGGCGGTGCGGATCAACAGGGCGGCGCGCTGGGCGTCCTCGGCGCTGATCTGCTGTCCGGTCTGTTCGCCGCGCGTCAGCAGCAGAATGCCCAGGCGGCGCAGGGCTTCGGGCTGGCGCGGATCGGTTTTCAGCGCGTTACCGTAGGCGCTGACCGCCTGATCGTAATTGGCCGAATCGAAGGCGGCGCGGCCCCAGGCCAGGTAATCGGCACCCTTCTCCGTTTGCTGGGCCGTTTCCTTCAGGGCAGGGAGTTTGAGAACCGCCTGCACCTTCTTGGCCTCACCCGCGTCCAGAGAAGCCAGTTGCCAGCGCGGAATAAAGGTCAGCGCGCCCGCCACCGTCAGCAGCGCGGCCACGCCCACACCAGCCAGGGCCAGCGTGCGTGAGCGGCCCGGATTCCTGGCCCTGGAGGCCGGAGGCAGACCGTCCAAGGCCCGCAGGGTCAGCGCGGCGCGGCGTTCCAGACCGGGGCGGCGGGCCTCATCCTCCAGCGTGTTCAGTTCAGTGTAGAGGCCGTCCCGCTCGGCGGCCAGTCTGGTGCGTTCGGGGGCGTCCGGGTCTTCGGGGGCGGCGCGGCGCAGGGGTTCCAGCACCAGCCACAGCGCCGCCCCACCGATCAGAGCCAGCAGCAACAGGCTGAGGATCACGGCCCGCCCCCGCCCGTGTCGCGGCGCACCTGATCCAGATAGGAGTCGTAGGGTTCAGCGTCCTGCACCGCGTCAGCCGGGGCCGCAGCCCCACGGCGGCGCAGGAAGGCCCACAGCGCCACGCCACCGCCGCCCAGTGCCAGCAGCGGCGCACCCCACAGCAGCAGGTTGCGCCCGGTCTTGGGCGGGTCCAGCAACACAAAATTGCCGTAGCGCTGCGAGAAGAAGGTGTAGATCTCCGAGTCGCTGCGCCCGTCCACCACCTGTTCGCGCACCGACTCGCGCATCTTGATGCTGATGTCGCTGCGCGATTCCGCGATGGATTCCCCGGTGTCGCACAGCGGACAGCGCAGGTTCTTCTGAATGGCGACGGCGCGCTGTTCCTCTGCCAGAGGCAGGGCGGCGGGTGGCGTGGTGGGGGCGGCGGCGTGGGCGAAGGAAAGCAGGAGGCAGAGGGCAGCGGGGAGAAGGCTGCGCTTCTTGCGGTTAGACCGTTTGACGGTCAGTCGGTCAGACCTCTCCCCCGTCCCCCGCACCCCAGAATCCCCGAATAACGTCATATCCCCTTCACTCCAATCTTCTCCAGTCCCACGTTCAGGCGCTCGCGGGTCAGGCCGCCCCGGTCCATGTGTTGCACGATCCCTGCCTTGTCAATAAAGACCGTTTCGGGAATGCCGGACACGCCGTAATCCACGCCCGTATTGATGCCGGGGTCCCGCAGGTTGGGGTAGGCCAGCGCATATTCCTTGATAAAATCGCGAGCGTTCTGCTCCTTGGTTTCCTGAAACAGGATGCCGATAATCGCCGCCCCGTCCGCCGTCTGCTGCGCGCCCAGTTCCCGGAACAGCGGGGCTTCTTCACGGCAGGGGCCACACCACGATGCCCAGAAATTGAGGACGACGGGGCGGCCCTTCAGGCTTTCCAGGCTGATGGGAACCTCGTCCAGACTGGTCAGGGTGAAGGCGGGCGCGGGCTTGCCGATCAATGGACCGCCCGTGGTGACATTCTTTGCCGGGCTGAGCAACGCGTAGCCCAGCACGCCCACCAGCGCCGCCGCGATCAGGGGAGGAATGGCACGCCGCCATGTCGGGGCGGGATTGATTTTGGATGGGGTTGGATTCGTCATAGTCAACTCTCAGTGGCGTCCTTCTGCCGTCTCTTTAATCCGTCGCCGGAGCCAGACCAGCGGGGGCGGCGCGCAACACAGGCCGCGCCGGGCTGACCAGCGTGAGACCCGCGCCGATGCAGATGATCAGCGTTCCCCACCAGATCCACGACACCAGCGGGCTTTCAATCAGGCGGATGCTGGCCCACTGGCCCTTGGGGTCAATGCTGGTGACCACCAGATAGGTGTCGCCCAGCGCGCCGTAGCGCACGGCGGGGGCGGGAAAGAGGGTGCCGGGGGCCTGGACGTAGGTATTCAGCCGCGCCTCGAAGGGTCTGCCGTCAATAGAAACAGAGGCAACGGCGGAGGTTCCAAACCCCAGGTCTTCCTGCCGCAGTCCCGTCAGGGCCAGTTCCTCACGCAGGAGGGTGCTGGGGGCAGCCTTCAGGTTCAGGGTGGCCTGCGCGTCTGCGCGGTACGCCCCGCTGAAGGCCAGTCCCAGCGCCATGACCACCAGACCGATGTGGGCGGTGTAGGCCCCGTAACGGCGCGGCTGCGCCCGCAGGGTTTTGCCCAGTCCGCCCGCTGCCCGCGCTGCACGGGCCGTCAGCAGGCCCAGGCCGACGATGTTGTAGGCGGCCAGCGCGATGGTGATCAGCACGCCCGTGGCGCGAACACCGAACAGGAAAGCGATCAGCGCCGCGCCCAGACCCGAAGCCAGCAGCGGCACCAGCGCCCGCATCAGCCCCTGACCGTCGGCACGTCGCCAGGGCAGCAGCGGCCCCACGCCCATGAGGAGCATCAGGCCCAGGCCCAGCGGAATGGCAAAGGCGTTATAGAAGGCCGGTCCCACGCTGGCGTCCCGGCGGCCCTGCGCGGCCTCCACGAAGGTGGGAAACAGCGTGCCGAGCAGTACCATGAAGGCGAAGACCAGAAAGATCCAGTTGCCCGCCAGGAACGCGCCCTCGCGGCTGATGGGGGCGGGAACCTCTGCCTCGTCGCGCAGGGCGGGGGCACGCCACGCGGCCAGACCGATGCCCACGATCAGCAGGAACGCCAGGAACCCCAGGAACACCGGACCCACCGGACCGCCCGCGAAGGCGTGGACGCTCTGGACGATGCCGCTGCGGTTGAGAAAGGTTCCGAGGACGGTACTGGAATACGCCAGCACGATCAGCCACACGTTCCACGAGCGCATCAGCCCGCGCTTTTCCTGAATCTGAATGCTGTGCAGGAAGGCGGTGGTGAGCAGCCACGGAATAAAAGACGCGTTCTCCACCGGGTCCCAGGCCCAGTACCCGCCCCAGCCCAGCGTCTCGTAACTCCACCAGCCGCCCGCGACGATGGCGGCGGTCAGAAAGGTCCAGGCCACCAGCGTCCAGCGGCGCGTGACCACCACCCAGTGATCGCTCAGTCGGCCCGTGATCAGCGCGGCCACCGCGTAGGCAAACGGCACGCTCAGTCCCACGAACCCCAGATACAGCAGCACCGGGTGAACGGCCATCATCCAGTGGTTTTGCAGCGCCGGGTTGGGGCCGCGCCCATCGGCCAGCAGCCCAGAGACCGGGGTGAACGGCGAGGCGATGGTGGCGCACAGGCCCACGAAGAACAGCAGGCTGACGAACATGGTGCCCAGCGCCCAGGGCCGCAACGCATCCCGCCGTAGCGTCAGCGACAGGATGAAGGCGAAGCCCGCCAGCAGCCAGGCCCACAGCAGAATGCTGCCTTCCAGCGCCCCCCACAGACTGGTCACCTTGATCCAGGTGGGCGAGGACCGCATGGAATGTTCGGCCACATAGCGCACCGTGAAGTCGTCGTTCAGCAGCGCTGCCATCAGCACCACGATGCCCAGGGTCACCAGGGCGAAGACGGCCCAGGTTGCGCGCCGCGCCGCCTCCACCACCCGCCCATCGGCCCGGAGACCGCCCACCACGGCGAGAGCCAGCCCGGCCAGCGTGAAGGCCAGTGCGCCCAGCAATGCGATCTGGCCCAGCGAACCCAGCGCACTGGACTGGAACGAAATCAGATTCAGCATGACAGCTCCTTCTGGGGTGCAGAAAGCGGGGCGCGGTCAGCGTGGTCCATTACTGCGTCTGCTGAAGCATGTCCTTCAGCTCGGTCTGCGTTTTGGGCACGTTGTATTCCTCGCTGTGCTTGACGATCAGTTCGTTGGCCTGAAAGGTCTCGCCCTCAAACTCGCCGCGCACCACGACGCCCTGGTCTTCCTTGAACAGATCGCTGACGGCCCCGCTGTACCGCACCGGAAAGCTGGCCCCGCCGTCCGAGACGACGAACTTGAGGTCCAGTGTCTGCGGGTTGTAATTGACGGCCTTGACCAGCCCGCCGATGCGGATGGGGCGGCCTTCCAGTTCTGCACGCTGCTGCTGGTACTCGGTGGGGGTCACGAAGTATTCCAGGCTCTTGTTCAGGTTCCCAAAGGCGATAAACGCCGTGAGTCCGACAAGCGCAATGATGCCCAGCGCCACGGGCAACGGGTTGCGGCGGCGCTGGCGGGCGCGCGGCAGAGGGTTGGGGATGGGATTGCTCACTTCGGAACCTCGCCCGCCTCATGCTTGACCGCTTTCAGCCGCATCCACAGCCACACCAGATAGCCCAGCAGCAGCGCAAAGGTCACGGCATAGACGACAATCACATACACGCTGTATTTATCCATGAGACGCCCCCATCTGCCCCGCCGCACCCAGGTCTTCCATCAATTCGCGCTCCTCACGGGCTTCCTCGCGGGCGGCCAGAATTCCGCGCACGTTCAGCAGGTACAGGTACAGGAAGGTGAAGGCCACCACCGCCACCAGCAGCACCCAGCCGTAAATCGGGGCCGCGTCGAAGCGCAGGCCGCCCAGCAGCTTCAGCGTCTGCGTCTGGTGAACGCCGCGCCACCACTCCACCGCCATGTAATTGACGGGCACGTACAGCGTCCCCACGATGCCCACCACCGCCGACACGCGGGCGCGGCGTTCGGGATCGTCAATCAGGCTGCGGATCAGCAGGTAGCCGCCGTACACCACCAGACTCAGCGCCGTCGTGGTCAGGCGGGCGTCCCAGACCCAGTATGTTCCCCAGGTGGGTTTGGCCCACAGCATCCCGCCGACAATGGTGACCACCGTGAACAGGACGCCGATCTCGGCACTTGCCAGGGCCAGACGGTCCCAGCGGCGCTGGCGCTGAATCAGATACAGCAGGCCAAACAGCCCGGTGCCGCCGTATGCGAGGTAACTGAGCCAGGCACTCGGCACATGCACGAACATCAGCCGCACCAGCGAACCCTGGTTGATGTCCAGCGGCGCGGCCAGACCCAGCACAATCGCCACCGCCAGCGTGACCACGGTGGCCCCGCCCAGCAGCGTCGTCATGAGGTTTCCCTTTCTTGTCCTGCTTTTGGTGGTCATCTGGCTCCTAGTTTAAGAGGTTGACTGCGTTTCGGCGGTGAACTGCGCCGGGGCCTGCTTCAGCCCGTTTCGTTGCTCCAGAATCGCGCTTTAAGCGAATTCGTACAAGTGCGAGTGTCCCCCTTTTTGCACGGCGCAGAAGGTAAAAAATGCCCTATTCTGCGGGGAATCCCTGCCGTTCTTCTCTCTGGAGGTCAACCCATGTTCAAGCGTTCCCTGCCACTTTTTTCCCTCTGCGCCCTCACCCTGACCCTGGCCGCCTGCGCCCCCGCCCAGACTGGCCCGCTGCCCGATCCCGCCAGCTTCCGCGCCGCACCCGGCGACGTGGTGCAAAAGATTGACGGCGTGGGCGATCTGGGCCGCTGGATGATCACCAAGAATCTGGAAAACGCCACCTGGCTGGGCGAGAAGGTGGGAGGCCGCACCCTGCGCGAGCCGATCAACGTGGTGATGATCGACTCCATTGCCAGATCACCCGAGGACGCCACCCGCCGGATGCTGGACGCCATGAATAAGGCGGGATACGGTCCCAAGAATATGCACAGCGACGGCTATTACGGCTATCTGAATGGCGAGTTGAAGCCCCAGTTTCCGCAGGGCAAGGGGCTGGCCTTCAGCGACGGCCCGTGGTACGACTCCAACAACCACGGGCGCGTGTTCGGGCCGTTTGAGATGAGCGGCAAAACAGTATTCATCGCCTCGTTCAGCCGCGAGGATTTCCGCTGGCTGCCGCGCCCCGGCCATCCGTATAACTCCTTTCAGGTGGCCCGCGAGGACCTGAGCAAGCAACTGGCCGCCAGAACGGTCTATCAACCGCAGGGTTTCATTGATCTGGATTCGGCCCTTGACACGCCCACCGAGACGACGGGGGACCACGACGGGCGGGCGCTTTTGCTGGTGGCGCAGGAGTAAAGGCTGTCTAACGGTCAAACCGTCTAACCGCCAGAAGATTTTTTGCGGTTAGAGGGTTTGACTTTTAGACGGTTAGACGCCCGCAGGGCCAGGGCCTATCAGCGGATCAACCACCGCCACCGTCCAGCCGTCCTTTCCGCCGCACGCACAGGCACCCAGCAACCCGCCCACCTGCTCCACGCGCCCGCAATCCAGACAGGCCACGCGCCCCTGCTGCGGCTCATCGGGATTCAGAATCACAGGCTTCTCCAGATCCCACGGCGGCACCACGGGCAGGCCAGGGGGCGAATTTTTGCCGTGGCTGAACACGGTCAGGGTGCCGTCCTGCTCGAAGTAGGCGCGGCGGACCTCGCCCAGTTGCATGACGCTCTGGGCGCGCAGTTTCTCGAACAGGTCTTCCCGGCTGAGGTTGGCTCCCTCCAGCACCCGGATATTGAACACGCCGTCCCGCACCAGTTCCACCGGCTGGCCTTCCATGAAGCTCTCCACGGTCTCGGAGCGCACCACCAGCCGCGCCAGCACCCGCTGAAAGGCCACCACCAATGTCAGGGCCAGCATGGCGTGCAGAAGTGGCACTTCCGGGTAAAACAGCGGATCGCCCGCCGCCGAACCCAGCGCAATAACAATCATCAGTTCCAGGGCGCTGAGCTGGGCCAGCCCGCGTTTGCCCGTCAGCCGCAGCAGGAATAGTAGCCAAGCAAAGATCACGGACGTGCGGAAGACGATTTCCAGCATGAACAGCGGCGGCGCGTCGCCCAGCCAGATGCGCTGCCAGTCAAAGGGGACGATTTCGGGGCCGCTCAAGGCTGGTCCTCCGGCAACTCCATCTCAGCCAGACCCAGGCCCGCCAGCACCCGCGCCCGCTCCCAGCCGATCAGTTCGGACAGTTCAGAGAGCGCTGCCTCAAACTCGGGGGAAGCCGGGAAATCCTCGTCTGCCGACAGCTCGCGCAATCGCTGCCACAGGGCGTTGCGCCGTTTCAGAAACTGACTGGGGGGCATAGCCCAGAGTGTAGGCGGCGCGGCGGCCTTCCGTGAAAAAACGCCTTGCATAAAAAACGCCTTCCTGAAAAAACAGGGACAGCCCTTTCACAGACTGTCCCGGCCTTCAGATCTTCAGGCTCCTCAGCGATATTGCGCGTTGTCCCGCAGGTGTTCGGCGTAGGTGTGGTTCACGTAAATCTTGCCGCCATCCGCGTGCAGGAAGTACAGCGCGTCGCGTCCATCGGCCAGCTTGCGGTTGGCGTTCAGCACACTTTGCAGCGCCGCCTGACCGGGATTGTTGATGGGTCCGGCGGGCAGGCCCATGCGGGTGTAGGTGCTGTACGGCGTGTCCGTGGTGAAATCCCCCGCCGAGCGGTCCAGTTCCGGCAGGTCCTTGCCCAGCCCGTAAGCCACGGTGGGATCGCTGCCCAGCGCGATGCCGTCCCGGATGCGGTTCAGGAACACCCCGGCCACAATCGGCATTTCCAGATCGTTGGCGGCCTCGGCCTGCACCATGCTGGCCAGCACCACCCAGTCGCGCACACTCAGGTCCAGCGCCCTGGCTTCTGCAATCCGTTCGGGCGTGAACTCGTCGTTCATGCGGGCCACCATCGTTTCCACGATCTTGCGGGGCGTTTCCTTGGGCCGGAATTCGTAGGTGGCCGGGAAGACGAAGCCTTCCAGATTCTCCTGCGTATCGGCGGCGTACTTGCTCAGGCTGGGGTCCTTGAGGGCCGTCAGGATGGCCGCGCCGTCATAGCCCGCCTTCTGGAAGATGGCCGGAAGATCCTTGATGCGTTTGCCCTCGGGGACGGTCACGTTGATCACCGGAATGCGCGCCTGACCCGCCAGCTTCTCGGCCACGCCCTGCACGCTCAGGGAGCCGTCCAGGTCGTACATCCCTTCCTTGAGACTGCCCGCCGTGCCGTTCTGGCGCATCACGAAGCGCAGGGCGTCGGCGCTCTTGACGATCTTCTGCTCCTGCAATTCGCGGGCCACCGCGCCCAGGGTGTCGCCGGGTTTGACCTCCAGCGTGTAGGCCGCGCCCCCGGCAGGCGCAGTTAGGTTACGCACGTACAGGAACGCGCCCAGCGCCGCCAGCAGCAGCAACACCAGCAGAATCAGCAGGACCCTGGCCCAGACCGGGGCACGCCCCCCACGCAGCCGGGTCACAGGACCGCCCCGGCCAGCGCGGATTCAGATTCCGACTGTGCGGATTCAAGGGGAAAGCGGGCCAGCCGGGCCAGCAGTGCGGCGTCGGCGGGGGGTCTGGCCCCGAAACGGGAAACCACCCAGCCGCCCACCTCCACGGCCAGTTGGGCGGCCTTCGCGGCGTCCCGGTGGGTCAACCAGCCCGCCAGGAATGCGCCGCCGAAAGCGTCCCCGGCCCCGGTGGCGTCGATCAGGGTGTCAGGGGTGGCGGCCACCGCCACGCGGGGCTGGTCCGGTCCCTCGATCAGTGCGCCGTCCGCGTCCATCTTGAGGACCACCAGCGCGTGTGGGTAACGCTCGCGCAGCCAGCTCAGGGCGTCGGCGGAGTGGGCGCAGCCGCTCATGGCGCGGGCCTCGTCGTCGTTGGGAAACAGCAGGTCAAAGGGCACATGGTCCACGATGTTCAGAAAATTCTCGCGGCCCATCTGCTGGATCATCTGGAAGCTGCCGGGGTCCAGGCTCAGGGTGGCGTTGCCCTCCCCCGTTCTGGAGGATTTGGACAGCAGGGCCGCCGCCAGGGCAGAGGCGCGCGGCGGATCGCGGAACAGGCTCCAGGCGGTCAGGTGCAGGTGACCCGCCGCCCGCAGCACGCCTTCCGGCAATTCCCCTGGCAACAGCTCCCAGTCGGCACCCTGCCCGGTCAGCATGGCCCGCTGGCCCCGGCGGTCGATCAGGGCCAGCACCACCCCGGTGGGATGCTCGCCACTAAGGATCAGCTCGGTCTCCACGCCCTCGGCCTGAAGCTCGGCGGTGGCCAGTTCGCCGAAGCGGTCCCGGCCAATCTTGCCCACGAAGGTGGAGGGATAGCCGCAGCGCTGCGCCCACACCGCCAGATTGGCCGCGCTGCCGCCGCCCGACAGTTCCAGCCGCCCAGTGGTATCGCCGCCGGAAAGCAGCATGGTATCGGGCTTGGCCAGCACATCCCAGTTCAGGTCGCCCAGCGACACCAGAGGCTTTCGTTCAATCATGACTGCGGCGCAGCATAGCGCGGCTGGATGAGGCGGGAAAGACTTCATCAATGCCGCTGATCGATGCCTCTAAGGCCAGCTTCCGGCCAAGGCGAAAATCGGGGCAAAAAGAGCGTGCGCCACCGGAGCGGAAGCTCTCCAATGGCGCACACCCGAGAAAGAGGCTTCGGCGTTTAGCGGCGGCCCACCAAAGCCCAGGCTCCCGGCAGCAGCAGCGCCGCCAGCCCCAGCTTCAGCGCGTCGCCGGGCAGGAAGGGCAGCAGACCTGCGCCCAGCAGCGGCTGCCCGCTCAGGCCCGTCACGACACTCAGCCACAGCAGGCCCAATGCGTAGATCACGACGCTGCCCGCCAGCATCGCCAGCACGGTCCCCAGAGGGCGGCGGTCCAGCGCGAAGCGTTCCACCAGAAAACCCACCAGCGCGGCGGCAAAGGGAAAGGCCAGCAGAAAGCCGCCCGTGGGTCCGGCGAATTTGGCAACGCTGCCGACGCCCCCCGCGAACACGGGTAAGCCCACTGCGCCCGCCGCCAGATACAGCGCCAGCGCCGCGAAGGCCCGCTTCCAGCCCAACGCCGCGCCCACGAGCAGCACGCCCAGCGTTTGCAGGGTCACAGGGACGGGCTTGAGGGGCAGTTCGGCCTGTGCCAGCAAGGCGATCAGGGCCGCGCCGCCCGCGATCAGCAGCAGGTCACGGGTCAGGCTGGGGACGGGGGCCAGGGTGCGGGCAAGGGTGGGATGGGTGATCTGGGTCATGGGGTTCTCCTTTGGAGGGGTCTGAGGGTCTAGGGGGATCGCTGCCGTCTCACGGGGCGGGGCCGCCGTCCAGCGCGCCAATCAGTTCCACGTCCCCGGCGCTGACGGTGTGCGGGCCAGTTGGGGT
The DNA here is from genome assembly GCF_000701405.1 of Deinococcus marmoris DSM 12784. Lineage (GTDB taxonomy): Bacteria > Deinococcota > Deinococci > Deinococcales > Deinococcaceae > Deinococcus > Deinococcus marmoris. The sequence goes on along the minus strand of NZ_JNIV01000018.1, from coordinate 35,319 downwards.
CTGGACGATCAGGCTGCCGCCCGCGTCCAGGCGTTCGGCCATGCCTTCCAGCGGGCCGCGCGGCGTCTGCACGCGCACCGGGCGGCCCAGGGTCACGCTGACCTGCGCCCAGGCGTCCAGAATCTCGGCGGGGGGGGCGCGCAACCAGCGGTCAAGCTGAGACAGAATGTCCCCCAGCACCTCCGCGCGGGTCACTCCGGGGCGCAGCTCGCTCAGATGAGCCGCACCAGCCGGGGCATCAGAGACGTTCAGGCCGATGCCCAGCACCGCGCGCCGGGCTTCCTCGCCGCGCAGATCGGCCTCCAGCAAGATGCCCGCCAGTTTGCGGCCATCCGGCGCAAGCAGATCGTTGGGCCATTTCAGGCCGCCGACGCCGCAGGCGGCCTGCACCGCCACACCCGCCGCCAGCGGCATTAACGCCAGTTCGGGCAGGGTCAGCGGAGGCCAGCCGTCCTCTCCGCCGCCGCCCAGCAGCACGCTGAAGGTCAGGCCTCCGGGGATGGGGGTCCACGCGCGCCCGCGCCGTCCGCGCCCGCCGGTCTGGCGCTCGGCCACCACCACCGCGCCGTGCGGGGCCGGGTCCGCCGCGTCGTCGGCCCAGGCGCGGACCTCATCCTGGGTGCTGCCCACGGTTCCCCGGTAACGCAGGGCCGCGCCCAGAGTCACCGTCCGGCGCACCAGCCCCGGCGCGGGCGTGCCAGGGGTCAGGGCGTATCCGGCGCGGGTGATCTGCAACGGAATGCCGTCCTCCTGCAACCCGTGGGCCAGCGTGTTCACGGTCACGCGGCCCACACCTAGCCGCCCGGCCAGCACCTCCCCGGATTGGGGAATGTCGGTCAGCAACGAGAGGAGGCGGGTGGGCATCTCGTTCAGTGTTCTACGGGTTTGGGTGAACGAAAAGCAAGGGGCGGCCAGTGGGGACGAGGACGCCGCGCCGCCCAAGCTTCCATTTTCACCCACAGCGCCTTTGCTAGACTGACCCCATGACGATGGTGCGGCAGACCAAGCAGCGGGCAGCGGTGATCGAGGTGCTGCGGGCGGCGCGGTCCCACCCGGACGCGGCCTGGATTCACACGCAGGTGCGCCAGAGCCTACCCAGCCTGAGCCTGGGAACCGTGTACCGCACGCTGGACGCCCTGGTTGCGGGCGGCGTGGTGGTCACGCTGGAACGCGCCGGACAGGCCACCCGCTACGACTACAAGCGTGCGGGCGAGGACCATCACCACGCGGTCTGCCGGGGCTGCGGCGCAATCTTTGATGTGGACGCAGGCGAACTGCCGCAACTGTCTGCTGCCGCGCTGCCCGCCGGATTTCAGGTGACGGATGTGCGGCTGGAATTTATCGGAGTTTGCCCGGACTGTCAGCCTGAGAAAATCACCTAAAACAGCTCAACTGCGTTCAGAAAAAACTGTTTTGAACCCGCTCCCGACTGCGCTGTTACGCCCCGGACTGGCGCGTAAGCTGGAGCATGTTTGAACTGCTGGCCGTTCTGGCGCTGATCCTGTCGTTCGTGGCCCTGTCCCGCGCGGGCAAGGCGCAGCAACAGGCACGAAGTCTGGCCCAGCGCCTGCACCTGCTGGAAACCGAGTTGCAGGCGGCGCGGCAGCGAACAGCGGGCACGGAGGCTTCCACGCCGACTGTGACAGGGGTTGTACCCGTTGAGACGTGGCCCGGCGCACCTGTTCCTCCATCCGCCGCACCTGTCTGGCCGGAAGATCAACCCACGATTCCAGTTCCACCAGTTGCGCCGCAGACCGCGCCGACCAGACCGCGCGGGCCGTCGCTGTGGGGGCCGCAATTCAGCCGGGCGCGCATCAGCCTGATCGGCGGGGTGCTGGTGCTGGGCGGTCTGGCCTTCACGCTGCGGGCGCTGGGCGCTCCGGCATGGACGCTGCTGGTGGCGGTCTTCGCTTTCGGCGGACTGCTGTATTTCAACGCGCGGCGGGTGCCGTGGCCAGTGTCAGGGGCGCTGCGAGGGCTGGGCTACGGCGTGGCGGCGCTGGGCGTGGGCAGCCTGTCCCAGCGTTTGCCCGGCGACTGGGGACCGGGAGCGGTGATGCTGGGCCTGCTGGGCCTGAGCGCGGCGCTGCTGGTAGACGCCCTGCGCCGCCGCGAACTGCTGCTGGGGGCGCTGGCGGTGGGCGGCGCGGCCCTGAGTACCTGGATGCTCACCGACGATCTGGGCCGCTGGTCCATCCCGGCGGCGGGCGCGGTGCTGCTGCTGGCGGCGGTGGCCGTGTGGCAGGGCCGCGCGGATCAGGACGCCATTTTTGAAAAGGCAGATTTTGAGAAGGCACAGGATGGAGAAGTCAGCCCTGACGCTCCCGCCTCCCGCCGCGCGGCCCTGACCCTCACGCTTGCAGCAGCAGGCGCGGTTCCCGTGGGCTGGTTCGTGGCCTCGCAAAGCCATGTGGCGGACAACCTGCCGTCCAGAACGCAGGAACTGGCGTCCGCGCTGCAACTCACGGGCGGTCCACTGGCGCTGCTGCCGTGGCTGGCCTTCGGTCTGCTGGCACTGAGCGTGCCGCTGGCACTGCTCACCCGGTTGCGCCAGGATTCGGACAGGGACGCAAGAGCAGACCGCGCCGATGGTGTGGCCCTGGGCGCGGCGTGGGCCGTATTGACCCCGCAGGTGCTGGTGGCGGCGGCAGTGGGTGCGGCGGCGGGCGAGAATGGACTGAAGGCAGGAGCGCTGGCCCTCTCTCTGGTCATCCTGGCCGCGCTGCTGGTGGCGGCCCGACTGGCCTGGACCCGCCGAACAGCACAGGACTCGCCGCTGGCAGGCGCGGTGGCAGGCAGCCTGACTGCCGGGGCGACAGGCGTAGCCGGGGCGCTGGCGCTGAGTGTGCTGGGCGCGCGCACCGAGCCTGTGGCGCTGGCGAGTGTGGCGGCGGCCCTGCTGCTGGTGGGCCTGTACGGGCGCAGCCGTTTCTGGCTGCGGGTGGGGGCGCTGGGGCTGGGAATCACGGCTCTGTGGGGCATGGTCAACACGCTGGGCCTCTCGCCGGGAGACGTGTTCGTGGTCCGCTGGGCCGATCTGGGCGAAGCGCTGCTGGGAGCCGCCCCCGCCGCACTGGGCCTGCTGGCCGCGTGGCGACTGGGCCGGGACGCCTGGGTCACCGCACCGCGCCCACTGAAACAGGTCAGCGGCGCAGCGCAGGAGAAGGGCGAGGTCCGCCGCACCCGTCCCCACCGGACGCCCACCCTGCTGGCTGCGCTGTGCAGCGCCGTGCTGGTCCTGGCCCTGCTGGCTGCCGGAATAGGAGTGCTGGCGGGTGGGGTGATGCTGGCGGCGGCGCTGCTGTGGACACGCAGGGCAGGCGAGGCAGGCGACAGCGGAACAGGCGGCACGGTTCGCTTCTGGATGGCCGCCCCCCTGGCGACACTGGGCAGCCTGTTGCTGATCTTCAACACGGACGCCCCCCAGACGCCGTCGCTGCTGGTTGTGGGCGTCGTGGTGGCCCTGCTGGCAGGCGCAGCGCTACTGCGGGCCACGCCACGCACCTTTACCGAAGTCTCGCCGCGCCAGCTCACTGAGGGCGTGGCGCTGGTCCTGCTGGCCCTGGCGCTGGGCCGCGCCGCGCAGGAATGGTGGCCTGCGCTGGGCATTCCCGGCGCGCTGGCGTTGCTGGCCCTGCTGACCGCGCCGCTGAAACTGACCCTGAGCTGGGGGGGCCGCATGGACGCGTTGCTGGGCCTGGGCGGCCTGATTCTGCTGAGCCTGCTCATGGCCGGCTGGCCGGGTGGATACGGAGCAGACCTGAACCGGATTGATGTGGCGGCGTCAGGCGGTCTGATCCTGGCTGCCGGGTGGTGGCTGACGCGCACGGCAGGGGGGCTAGGGCTTCTCTCTGGCCTGACCCGCCCGTTCGGAGGAGTCCCGCCCACTGCTGAGGCACAGCCACACGTCGCTCAGGCCCTGTGGCTGGGAGGCTGGACCCTGCTGGTGCCACTGGCCCTGGGGGTACGCTTCAGCCCGCAAACCGCTGACTTGCGGCCCTGGCTGATTGCGTCCAGTCTGGCGCTGCTGGCGGTGGGGCTGATCACGGCGGTTCAGGCGCACCGGGCAGGCGGGGCGGCGTGGGCCAGAACGCTGTGGACGGCTGGACTGGTGATGATCGCCGGGGCCGGGATCAAGGGCGCAGTGCTGGACGCCCCATACTTCCCCAATTCCTCGGCGGGTCTGGGCATCGCCGTGCTAGTCACTGGCCTGAGCCTGCTGGCGGTGGCGATTCTGGCCCCGCGTCCGGCGGCCCCCATCACCGCGCCGCAGGAGACGCTGCCCGGAGAGCCGCTGGCCTGACGCCGCACCCCTGACGCTGGGACCCAGCACGTCCCCCACCCCTCCGGCATCCGTCCCGCACCTCCCGCGCTACGCTGGCCCCCGTTATGACCGAGCCGCAGCCCACCCCGCAAGAATTCCCGACCTACCGCGTTCAGGAATTCCTGCCGTCCTTTCTGCTGGGCTGGGGTATTGGCGCGCTGATCACCTTCGGCGTGCGCGCCCTGGCCGACGCGCTACTGACCACCCCCTGCGAGGGCCGCACAGTGCTGGCGCTGATCGTGCCGCTGCTGCTGGGACCGGGCGGGCTGGCCTTCACGGCCCTCAACTGGCGGCGTGCCAGCCGCGCGGCGCTGGGGCTGGGGCTGGTGGTGGCCTCACTGCTGCCTGCGCTGTTCGTGGGCGCACGCGACATCTCGGCGTTGCGCAGCACCGGCTGTGCGGGAGGTTATGTCGTGCTGGCCCAGACGGATGGGGAATCGGTGTCCAGTCTGACCTTGCGGGTAGGAGAATCGCGCGAGTTGACCGGGCGCATCGGCGGCTTCAACACCCAAAACTACCCTGGCCAGTTCAAACTCAACGGCCAGGGCAGCGCGGCGGGCGTCGTGGTCACGTTGCCCAAAACCGCTGTGGAGGCCGGAGAGGTCTTTCCCATCACCATCACCATCCAGCCCGGCACTGGTATCAACACCTACACGGCGGGCGTACAGGGCACCCTGGTCAAAAATGGGCGGACCGTCAGCGCGGACGGCTCACTGGAACTGAACGTGCGCGCCGCCGAGAGGCCGTAGGCCGAGGAGCAGCAAGCGGATACGCCCGGCTGGCCGTAGCCACCTGTCATTCCTGGCCTTGCACACTGCACGGTCCACACTGCCCGGTGCCGGGATGTTACGTTAAGCCGCGTGAACGTGACCGAGGTTTCCAGCATTGCCCTGCAAACATTTCTGACGATGCTGGTGGTCATGGACCCGATAGGACTCGCGCCCATTTTCATCGGGCTGGCGGGCAACCGGCCCAGTTTCGAGCGGCGCAAGGTGGCCCTGAAAGCCGCGCTGGTGGCCGGGGGCATCATCCTGGTGTTCGGGCTGGTGGGCCGCGCCCTGCTGGAACACCTGGGCATCAGTCTCAGTGCCTTCCGGGTGGCCGGGGGCGTGCTGCTGTTTCTGATCGCGCTGGACATGGTCTTTGCCCGCCCCAGCGGCAGTAAGGAAACCCCCGAGGAAGGCGCTGAGGCCCAGGAACGCCAGGACATCAGCGTGTTTCCGCTGGCGATTCCGCTGATCGCCGGTCCCGGCACGCTGGCCTCAATCATGATCCAGGCCAACACCGCGCACGGCAACCCACTGCTACTGGCGGTGGTCTTTCTGGTGACTGCCGCCGTGCTGCTGCTGTGTTATCTGGCCCTGCGCCTGAGCGGCCAGATCGCCCGCGTGATCGGCGTGACCGGCGTGCATGTGGTCACGCGCGTGCTGGGCGTGCTGCTGGGCGCACTGGCCGTGCAGTACATCGCTGACGGCGTGCTGGAACTGCTGCGCGGCGGACTGCGAACGGGGTAAAACCAGGCAGTGTCGTGGCGGCTCCGTGGGCCTTTCCCAGCGCCCACCTGAGCCATTGCGCTTACTCCCGCGCGCCCATCAATAGGCGTCCAGGCACAACATGGTTCTGACCCCCACGCCGTAGAATGCGGGGCATGACAGTCAAGGGCAGGGTGGAAGAACTCGGGCGACCATCTCACGGCATCAGCGCTTCTGAGGGTGGGTCCTCAGCGCGCGTGGTGCCGGACCTGAACGCGCCGCGCGTGCTGGTGCTGAACGCATCCTACGAGCCGCTGCACGTCACCAGCACCAAACGGGCCATCACGCTGCTGCAATACGGCGTGGCCGAGGTGCTGGAAGACAGCGGCGACGTGATCCGTTCGCCCAGCACCACCCTGATTGTCCCCAGCGTGATCCGCCTGCGCCGCTACGTGCGCCGCCCGCGCGTGCATCCGGTGCCCTTCAACCGCCGCAATGTGCTACGGCGCGACACCTTCGCCTGCCAGTACTGCGGCGCGTCCGAGGAACTGACGATGGACCATGTCATGCCCCGTTCGCGCGGCGGGCGGCACAACTGGGACAACGTGGTGACCGCCTGCCGCACCTGCAACCAGCGCAAGGGGGACCGCACCCCCGACGAGGCTGCCATGCCCCTGCGGACGCGCCCGCACGCCCCCACCTTCGGCGTCTACGCACACGGCCAGTTTGCCCACTGGCAACCGGAGTGGGCGCAGTACATCCGCTGAAAATTTGAATTTGGAACAGAGAAGGGTCATCTGCAAACGTGCGGGTGGCCTCTTTCATTAGACTGCTCCCCATGAACCGCGAACAGGCTTACGCCCTCATGCTGGAACACACCCCCTCGGCGTCGCTGCGGCGGCACATGCTGAACGTGGAGGCCGCCATGCGCTGGTACGCCCGCCACTGGCAGGAGGACGAGGAGGGGTACGCCGTGACCGGCCTGCTGCACGACTTCGACTACGAACTGCACCCCAGCGAACATCCGACATGGGGCGTGGAGTATCTGCGTGCCAACACTGACGCGGCACCCGAGGTGCTGGACGCGATCATGGGCCACGCGGCCTACACGAACACGCCGCGCACCACCCGGCTATCCCAGACGCTGTTCGCGGTGGACGAGCTGACCGGGCTGGTGCAGGCGTCGGCGCTGGTCCGCCCGGACGGCGACGTGCGGCAGGTAGAGCTGAAAAGCCTGAAAAAACGCTTCAAGAACCGCGCCTTCGCGGCGGGGGTCAACCGCGACGAGGTGGAACAGGGCGCGCGCGAACTGGGTGTGGAACTGGACGAACACATGGAAAACGTGCTGGCCGCGATGCGCGAGATGCCGGAAACCCCGTCGGAGTAGGCATCAAAAAAGCCCTCTCCGTGTCAAGAAGGCTGTGTGAGGTGTCTTTTCTACAGGCGTTCTACAGGCGCGGCGGAAAGCGCACGAAAGTCAGCCAGAAGTTCTCGAAGGCGCGGACGGCATGCAGGAAGTTCTCGAAGCCCACCGGCTTGACCATATAGCCGCTGGCGTGGCGCTCGTAGGAACTGCGGACGTCCTCGTCGGCCTGACTGGTGGTCAGCATCAGCACCGGGATGCTGCCCAGCACAGCGTCGGTCTTGATCTCGCGCAGCACTTCCAGGCCGTTCTTGCGCGGCATGTTGATGTCCATCAGGATCAGGTCCGGGCGCGGGGAGCCGGCGTATTCGCCCTCGCCGCGCAGAAAACGCAGGGCCTCCACACCGTCACGGGCCACATGCAGCCGGTTGGGCACGCGCGCCTCCTCGAAGGCTTCCAGGGTCAGCAGGATGTCGGGTTCGCTGTCCTCGACGAGAAGAATCTCGACTGGGCGCATGTGGGTGGCAGGGGCAGTTTCAGGCATGGTGGGGGTCTGTGGTGGGTGCAGTCGGGTCATCTGGCGGGTGGGACTCTGAAGGCTGCGCGGCGGCGGGCAGCGTGAAATGAAAGATGGTGCCGTGGTCCGCGGCGGGCAGCGGCGTGGACTCCAGCCACAGCGTTCCCCCGTGATGCTCAACAATCTTACGACAAATCGCCAGCCCCATTCCGTTCCCGGCGTAATCCTCTCGGCGGTGCAGCCGCTGGAAGATGTCGAAGACCCGTTCCTGGTACTCCAGCGCAATACCGATGCCGTTGTCCTGCACGGTGACATGCACCAGCTCGCCGTCCTGGCGTGACTCTACCCGCATCCGCGCAGGCTGGCCCGGCACGGTGAATTTCAGGCCGTTGCCGATCAGGTTGGTCAGCAACGGAACCATCAGTGGCGCGTGGACCAGCACGGTGTGGGGGGTCTCCCAGCTCAGGCTGGCCCCGCCTTCTTCGCCTTCCTCAACGTCCAGGTTGCTGTGCAGTGCGGCCTCCACGCTGTGGGCGGCAGCCCGCATGGCGTCGTCCAGATTCAGCGGTGTGGGCACGCTCTCGCCCCGGCCCACCCGCGAGAATTCCAGCAGGTCCTGGATCAGCCCACGCATCCGGCCCACCGCGTCCTGCATGAACCCCAGGTAGCGGTCCGCGCGGTCATCGAGCTGGCCCTCGTAGCGCCGCCCCAGCAGCTCGGCATAGCTGCCCAGCGTCCGCAGCGGCTCCTGAAGATCATGGCTGGCCACGTAGGCGAACTGTTCCAGATCGGTGTTGCTGCGCTCCAGATCCTCGATGGCCTCCTGCAACAGGTGCTGGGCGCGCAGGCGTTCGGTGATGTCCTGCACCATCAGCACCGCGCCCGTCACCGCGCCTGCCGCTGAACGCAGCGGCGTGACCACGCTTGCCACCGGAACCGCGTGACCCTGGGCGTGCCACAGCACATCGTGGTCCAGGCGGCGGGTCTGGCCGTCGCGCAGGGTCTGGTGAATGGGACAGTCCCCCACCGGGTACGGCGTGCCGTCGGGGCGGCTGTGGTGGATCAGCTCGTGCTGCTGGCTGCCGATCAATCGCTCAACGCTGTAGCCCAGCAACCGCGCCGCCGCCGGGTTGGCGAAGGTGGTGCGGCCCAAGGCGTCCAGCCCGAACACGCCCTCGCCCGCAGCGGTGAGCAGCAGCGTGGAAAAGCGCGTGACCTCGGCCAGTTCCTGGGTGCGCGCGGCCACGCGGCCTTCCAGCTCGGTATTCAGAGCTTTCAGGGCGGCCTCGGCCTCCCGCGTGGCGCTGATGTCGGTGTAGGCCCCGATCCACTCGCGCACGCTGCCGTCGGCATTCCGCAGCGGCACCGCGCGAATCTGCATGGACACATAGACGCCGTCGGCGCGGCGCAGGCGGTGTTCGAGGTCATAGGCCTGACCGATCTCCAGCATCCCGGCCCACGCCTGCAAGGTCTGTTCGCGGTCCTCGGGATGAATGGCCTCTATGGCGGTCTGGGGGTTCAGGTACTGCGCGGGACCCTGTCCCGTGAACGCCTCCCAGTCGGCCTGAGCAGCATGGAAGGCCCCCTGCGCGTCGGTGGTGAACACGATCTGCGCGGTGGCCTCCACCAGCGAGCGGAAGCGTTGCTCGCTGCGGCTCAATTCCTCGCGGGTCTGGCGCTGCTCGGTCACGTCCGCAAAAACGGTGGTGACCTGTTCGGGGCGCTCCATGCCCGGCGCGCGGCGCGGAATGGCCGTGACCGTCAGCCAGCGCCACTGCTCGGCGGCGGGATGGTAGACGCCCATCGGCACGTCCAGCAGGGGCTGTCCGGTTTTCAGGGCCACGATTGCCGGGTGGGTCTCGCCGGGAAAGGCCTTGCCGTTCGGGTGAATGGCCCGCCAGCGCGGGTCCAGCGAATCGCGCCCGGTCAGTTGTTCGGGGCTGAGACCCAGAATGGCCGCCGCCGAGGTGTTGGCATGCAGAATCCGGGTGTCCGCGCCCTGCACGGTCATGCCCAGCCCCATGCGGTCCATGATGTCCAGCGCAACTTCCAGCGGATCGTGCGATTCCCGGAAATTCAGCAGTGCCGCCCCCGGCCCGGCAGGCGTGACGGTGGCCAGCGCCGGGGCCACCGCGCCGGGCATGGTGACCGACAGGCGCGACGACGTGCCGTTCAGGGCCAGCGCCGCCGCGTCCCGCAGGGCCTGGGCAGCGCCGGGCAGAAACAGGGCGGTCCAGTTCTGAGCCTGCCCCTCCACCGCTCCCAGGCGTTCACGCGCGGCGGCATTCAGCGTAAATTCGCCGCCCGCGCTGACCCAGACGGTGGGATCGGGCAGGGCCAGAAGCAGTGCGGCGGCGTCCACCCCAGAAAAGGGGGCGGTAGCGTCGGCGGGGGAACCAGTGGCGTCCTTCATGTCAGGTGGGGCAGCCTAGAGGGGCCGTTGTCAAAAGAGTGTCACTGCGGGCGGAGCTGAAGAACTTGCTGGACGCACGGGAACTGTCCAGCCTCTTCCTGCCCGGACAGCGTTTGATATGAAAGGCCATTTCTACACCCACAGTTCTGGGACTTAAACCGCTAGCCGCGCAGGGCGTAGCCCACACCGCGCACGGTCCGCAGCAGGCCATAGCCGTCCAGATCGCGCAGCTTGGCCCGCAGGTTGGCCATATGCACGTCCACCACGTTGCTGCCTTCCGGCAGGCGGCCCTGCCAGATTTCCTGGCCGATTTCCTGGCGCGAGTACACCCGGCCCGGCTGGCGGATCAGCAGCGCCAGGATGTCGAATTCCTTGGGTGACAGGCGCAGTTCCTCAGCCTTGTAGGTCACCAGCCGCTTTTGCGGGTCCAGGGTCAGGTCGCCCATGCTCAGGCTCTCGGTGGTGCGCTGGCGCAGTTGTACCTTGACGCGGGCCAGCAATTCGTCGGGGTGAAAGGGCTTGATCAGGTAGTCGTCCGCGCCCAGGCCCAGCAGCCGCACCTTCTCGTCCACGGTGTCGCGGGCAGTCAACACGATGATCGGCACGGCGCTGTTCTTGCGTAACCTCTGAACCACGTCGCCGCCGTCGAAATCGGGCAGGCCCAGGTCCAGCAGGATCAGCGCGGGATGCTCCTCGCGGGCCTTGATCAGCCCGTTCATGGCCGAATCGGCATGCTCGACCTCGAACCCGGCGTCGGTCAGGTCCATTTTCAGGACGTTGGCGATGTCCAGATCGTCTTCGATGATCAGAATGCAGGGGGAGGTCACGCCTTCATAATACGCCTTAATCCCGTCTGAGGAGGAATTGAACCCCAGACGAGATCAGGAGGGCCGCTCAGGAGGAAGGCCCAGCTTTCTGGTTCATCGAAAAAGGCACAATCTGTTGCTGCGCCGAAGTGCATGTGCGCGGAACTTCGCTCATCACAGTCAACAGCCCGCCGGTGGCTTTCCATCCTCGACACACCTGGAGCAGTTGTCATCAAAAGACCATTTTTATGACCGAGCGGAGCGGGCAAGCGTCCTCTCCTGCGGAGCTGTGCCAGTCAAGAGGACTTGCAAAGCTGCGGAGCAGAGAATGGAGTCGCCAGAAGTCTTTTATTCCGGTGACGTCATTCGGAGAACTGCTCTGGATGAGCCTTAGATCAGGACCGTGGAGCCGGGAGCCTGAGCGCTGACCGTGTCTGGCAGGCTCCTGACCCTGATCAGTCTTCCTTCACCGTCATGATGCTCAGGCCCGCGTCCACGTACATGGTCTGGCCGGTCACGCCGCTGCCCAGATCGGAAAGCAGGAACAGGGCCAGCTTGCCGACTTCCTGCGAGGTTGCGTTGCGCCCGAAAGCGGCGTTGCGCGCGCCCTTGTCGTACAGCCCACCGAAACCGGGGATGCTGCGGGCGGCGATGGTCCGCATCGGCCCGGCGCTGATGGTATTGATCCGAATCTCGCGGGAGCCGAAGTCGGCGGCCAGGTAGCGGGTGGCGGCTTCCAGCGCCGCCTTGGCCACGCCCATCACGTTGTACTTGGGGACCACCTGCTGCGAGGCATGGTAGGTCAGGCTGACCACGCTGCTGCCCTCACGGAACAGGGATTCGGCGTGGCGGCAGATCGCCACCAGCGAGTAGGCGCTGACGTGCAGGGAAGTGTTCCAGTCTTCGGGTGTGGTGTCCACAAAGCGGCCCTCCATCGCGTTACGCGGCGCGTAGGCGATGGCGTGGACCAGATAATCCAGCCCGCCGAACTCCTCTTTTGTGCGGGCGAACAGGGCGCTCAGGTCTTCCTCGGAAGTCGCGTCGGCCTGCTGGGTCCACACGCCCTCCCGGTCCCCCAGCAGCTTGTCCAGCTCGCCCTTGAGGCGCTCGCCCTGGTAGGAAAATCCCACCCGGCAGCCTGCCGCCAGCAGTTGCTCGGCAATCGCCCAGCCCAGGCTGCGCCCGTTCGCCACGCCCATCACCAGGGCCGTCTTGTTGCTCAGATCAATTTGCACGCTCATCCACAGGACTTTAGCGCCGCCGGGGGGCCGCAGGTTGGAGCGGGTGCAAGCAGGGCGCAGCGTGGCCTGCGGGCAACTGCGCCCTGCCTTCCCCCGGATGGGGGCACAAACCGTCAGAATCCAGTGAGACATGCAAGGAGATACTGAGCAACTGATGCTGTTGACCGCACCACATCTGATGACGCCACACGCCTTTTCCACGCGTGCGGGCGGCATTTCGGCGGGTCCGTACGGTTCGGTGGGTCCATACGGTGCCGAAACAGGTGGGGGTCTGAACCTGGATGACCGCGAGGACAACGCGGAAGTGGTGGCCGAGAACCGCCGCCGTCTGGCCGCCGCGCTGGACTTTGGCCCGGCTGACTTTGCGCGGCTGGATCAGGTGCATGGAACGGAAGTCGTCACCGTGACTGGTCCTGGCGTCTGGACCGGCGACGGGCTGGTCACGGCCACCCCCGGCGTCTTGCTGGCGATTGGCACGGCGGACTGCTATCCGCTGCTGCTCGAAGACGCGCAGGCAGGGGTGATCGGCGCGGCCCACGCGGGCTGGAAGGGCACGCTGGGACGCATTGCGGAGAAAACGGTACAGGCGATGTGCGAACTGGGCGCGCAGACGGGCCGCATCCGCGCCGCCGTCGGCCCCGGCATCTGCGGCGAGCGCTACGGCGTGGGGGCGGAAGTAGCGGAGAAGTTTACACAGGCGGGTTTGGGGGACTTCGTGCTGATACGAGGCGAACAGCCTCACCTCGATCTGGCAGGCGCGAACCGGGCAGTGCTGCTGAGCGCAGGCTTGAGCGAGGACAACATCTGGCTCAGTGGACGCTGCTCCACCGAGCCTGAGTTCTACTCCTACCGCCGCGACGCCGGGAAAACCGGGCGGATGTGGGCCGTCATCGGCCTGAAGACCGGGGGACAGGCATGAGTCTGCTGCGTCCAGACGACGTGATCGACGACATCCTGCACATCACCCCCGAGTTTCTGGCGCGGCGGGGGCTGCGCGGCCTGCTGCTGGACCTGGACAACACCCTGGTTCCCTATGGCAGCTACGAGGAAGCCGCCGCCGCCGGGATGTTCCGCTGGGCGCGCGAACTCCGGGATTCCGGGATTGGCCTGTACCTGCTGAGCAACGCCACCGGACGCCGCGCCGCCTTCTGGCTGGAGCGGCTGGGCTTTTCGGGGGTGGGGCTGGCGGGCAAACCGCATCCGCGTGCTTACCGCCGCGCGCTGGCCGAGCTGGGTCTGCCCGCACATCAGACCGGGATGGTAGGCGATCAACTGTTCACCGATGTGCTGGGCGGCAATCTCAGCGGTATGCACACCATTCTGGTGCGGCCTATCATCAGCAATTCGCTGCCGCATACGCGCGCGGCACGGCAACTTGAGCGGGTGGTCCTGCGGAGGTACGGGCATGACTGGAAGACCTGAGCCTGCTCTGTCCCCTCACGCAAGGCCCGCCCACCATCCACACGACTTCAGTTTCAACCGCTTCAATCTGCACGGCAAGGAGGAACGACATGCCACTTTCTATCGGTGACCGCCGACTGGGCGCGATTCTGCTCGAACAGGGCTACGTCAACGACGGCGACCTTCAAAAGGCGCTGGTGCGTCATTCCGAAGTCGGCGGACGGCTGGCCGAGATCCTGATCGATACCGGTCTGGTGGGGGAAAAACGCATTGCGCGGGCCATCGAGGAAGCGCTGGGCATTCCGCTCGTCAACCTGCTGGCGATCACGCCGGACCCGGCAGCGGTGGCGGCGATCCCTGCCCAGACGGCGCTGAATTTGCAGGCCATCCCCTTTGCGCTGGAAAACGGCGTGCTGCGTGTGGCTCTGGTGGACCCGCTGTCCAGTCTGGCGCTGGAAACGCTGGAGGACGACAGCAACCTGCTCATCGAGCCATATCAGGCGCTGCGCGAGCAGGTGCTGTGGGCGGTGGCGACCCACTACCCCGAACTGGGACTGACTCCGGTTACCCCTGCCGATTTTGGCGAGGAGGGGCCGGGCGGGCAACTGGGTCAGGCGCTGATTGCACGCGGGCTGGTCACCGACGCGCAGCTTCAGGTGGCCCTGGACGCCCAGCAACAGACCGGCGAGGCGCTGGGCAACACGCTGGTGGCCCAGAAAGCCATCACGGAAGACCAGCTTTACGAACTGCTGGCCGAGCAGAGCGACGTGATCTACCTGAAAAATCCGCGCGACTTCCAGCCCGCAGAGGACGTGCTGGGCAGCATGCTGCGGGCCGACGCGCTGCGCCTGTCCGCCGTACCCGTCGACGAGACCGATGAACATGTGGTGGTGGTCACCAGTGACCCGCGCAAACGTGATGACATCGTCGCCCTGATCGGGCGGCCCGTTCAACTGATCCTGGCGCGGCCCGGCGACCTGGAATTCCTGACCGAGCGCTTTTACCCGCAGCGGGGGCGTCTGGGCGAGCAGATGGTGCAGGAGGGAACCCTGTCGCGCCAGCAACTGCGCGAGGCGTTGCAGGTGCAGGCCCGTGCAGGCAAGGTCAAGCCGCTGGGCGAGGTCATTCTGGACCTGGGCTTTGCCGACGCCAGCGCGATCGACAGCGCCCTGCAAAAGCAGAACGTGGGCGGCGGACGCCTGGAAGACACCCTGGTGCAGTCGGGCAAGCTGTCGCCAGAGATGCTGGCACGTTCGCTGGCCGCACAACTGGGCTACGAATTCCTCGATCCGGTCCAGAATCCCCCAGACGCCAAGGTGGCCCTGCTGATCCCCGAACCCACCGCGCGGCGCTACGGCGTGGTGCCAGTCCGGTTGCAGGGCGAGTCGCTGGTCATCGCCATGAAGGACCCGCGCAACGTGTTCGCGCTGGACGACCTGAAATTGATCACCGGACGCGACATCATCCCCGCCGTGATGGCCGAGAAGGACATCATCCGGCTGATCGAGCGCTACTTCGGCAACCAGGGCATGGCGGACCTGAACCAGCGCCTCCAGACCGAGTCCCTGCAACGCGAGAAGGATGCCAAACGCGGGGGCGACGTCGACGTGAACGCCGGATTCGACGACAACGCGGTGGTCAAGGTGGTGGACGGCCTGATCCGCGAGGCGGCCTTGCAGGAGGCCAGCGACATTCACGTCGAACCCACCGAATTCAGCCTGCGTATCCGCTACCGCGTGGACGGCATCCTGCGCGAGCAGAATGAACTGCCCAAGGGCGCGGCCCAGAGCATCCTGGCGCGCATCAAGATCATGGGCAATCTCGACATCTCCGAGCGGCGGGTGCCTCAGGACGGACGGGTGCGTTTCAAGAAGGGCAGCATCGACATCGATCTGCGTCTCTCCACCCTGCCCACCGTCTACGGTGAGAAGGCCGTGATGCGACTGCTGCAAAAGGCCAGCAACATCCCCGAAGTCGAACAACTGGGCTTCAGCGACCACAACTTCCAGCGCTACCTGGACGTGATCGACAAGCCCAACGGCATCTTCCTGGTCACCGGTCCCACCGGATCGGGCAAGTCCTTCACTTCATTTTCCACCCTCAAGCGCATCGCCAAGCCGGAGAAGAACACCACCACCATCGAGGACCCGGTGGAATATGAGATTCCCGGCATCATCCAGACGCAGGTCAACCCGGTGGCGGGCCTGACGTTTGCCCGCGCCCTGAGGGCCTTTTTGCGCCAGGATCCCGACATCATCTTCGTGGGGGAAATCCGGGACACCGAAACGGCCAAGATCGCTGTGGAGGCCGCCCTGACCGGCCACCTGGTGCTGGCCACACTGCACACCAACGACGCGCCCGGCGCAATCGTGCGTCTGGAGGAAATGGGCGTGGAGCCGTTCAACATCAGCGCCTCGGTGGTGGGCGTGCTGGCGCAGCGGCTGGTCCGCAAGGTCTGCCCCGATTGCAAGGCCCCCACCAACGCGGACCCGGACGTGCTGCGCCGACTGGGCATCGCTGACCGCGACCTGCGCGGCGCACAACTGATGCGCGGCGCAGGCTGTGCCCGCTGCGGCGGCACCGGCTACAAGGGCCGCATGGGCATCCACGAACTGATGGTGGTCGATGAACCGCTGCGCGTGGCCATCGGGACAGGCAAGCCCGCCACCGAAATCCGCGACGTGGCGTTGGAAAAGAGCGGCATGAAAACCCTGCGCCAGGACGGCATCGAAAAGGCCCTCAAGGGCATCACCACCCTGGAAGAAGTGCTGGCCGTGACCAGCAGCTAGGGTGATAGTGAACGGCTGATGGTTGATGTAGAACCGCCCCGTTACGTAGACCCGGCTTAGACACCTAGATACTTAGAGGGTATTCACAAAGGTTCTCAGATTTCAGCGCATCCCCAGAAACACAGGCTTTTTGCTCCTCCCTCCTTGCGGGAGAGGCTGGGAGGGGAGAACGCAAGCGCCCTCCCAGCACAGTCCGAATCGACTGGCATCCATAAACGCGCCCTCCGACCCCCAGACCCCCCAGACCCTCCGAAGGAGCAACCCATGACCCAGCCCTCTGCCGACATCACCGACATCCTGCGCGTGGCCGCCGAGAAGGGCGCGTCCGACGTGATCCTGACCGTGGGCATGGCCCCGCAGTTCAAGATCGACGGCGTGTACGGCCCGCAGGGTTTCGCCGATCTGGTGCCCACCGAGACCCGCAAACTGATGTACTCGATGATGAACGAGAAGCAGCAGCGCACCTTCGAGGAACGCCGCGAGCTGGACTTTTCTTTCGCGCTGGGGGACCGCGCCCGCTTCCGCGTCAACTGCTTCATGCAGCGCGGCAACGTGGGCGGCGTGATGCGCCTGATTCCCACCAAGATCAAGAGTGCCGCAGAGATGGGGCTGCCCCAGAGCGTCGTCGATATCGCCAACGCGCCGCGCGGGCTGGTGCTGGTCACCGGGCCGACGGGTTCGGGGAAAAGCACCACGCTGGCGGCCATGCTGGACTACATCAACGCCAACAAGAAGCTGCACATCGTGACCATCGAGGACCCCATCGAGTTCATGCACTCCCACAAGCAGAGCATCGTCAACCAGCGCGAGGTCGGCTCGGACACCATGAGTTTCGAGAATGCTCTGCGCGCCGTGCTGCGTCAGGCCCCCGACGTGATTCTGGTGGGGGAAATGCGCGATCACGAGACGATCAAGGCCGCCGTGACGGCTGCCGAGACCGGGCACTTGGTGATGGGCACGCTGCACACCAACAGCGCCCCGGAATCCATAGACCGCATCGTGGACGTGTTCCCGGAGGAGCAGCAGGAGCAGATCCGGGTGCAGCTCGCCAACAACCTGGTGGCGGTGATGACCCAGCAGTTGCTGCCGCGCCTGGACGGACAGGGCCGCATCCTGGCCTACGAACTTTTGATCGCCAATCCCGCCGTGCGTGCCCTGATCCGCGAGGGCAAGACCTACCAGATCACCAGCGTGATGCAGACCGGCGCGCGTGAGGGCATGGTCACTATGGACGCCTTTCTGGCCAATCTGTACCGCCGCCGCATGATCAGCTTCGACGTGGGGGCCTCGCGCTCCATCGATCCCAAGGAATTTGCCCGCCTGGCGAACGACGCGGGGGGAGCCGCTGCCGGGAATCAGCCACAGGCGAGCTACACACCGCCGTCCGCCAGTTCCCCGTCCACCGCATCTGCCAAGGCCACGAGTTGGGGCGAGACGGGGCGCGGCGCGGCCACCAGCACGCCGGAAACCGGCGGCTACGGCGGCGCGGCCAGTCTGGGCAGAAGCAAACGCTGATCCCCGGCCAACCCATAAAAAGCCGCCTCACCGATGAACTGGTGAGGCGGCTTTCAACGGTCAGGACTTACGCGCCCGGCTGGGTCGCGGTCTTGGTCTGAGCGGGCGGCATGGTGGGCTGAGTCCCTTCAGGCTTGGGCAGCAGCAGCAGGTTTAACACGTCGCCCACGCGCTCGGCGGGATGCAGCTTCAGATCGCCGCGAATGCTCTCGGGCACGTCCTGAAGGTTGGGTTCATTGTCCTTGGGGAAGATGACTTCACGGATTCCGCCCTGGTGCGCGGCCAGCAGTTTCTCCTTCAGGCCGCCGATGGGCAGCACGCGTCCGCGCAGGCTGATCTCGCCGGTCATCGCCACGTCCATGCGAACCGGGCGTCCGGTAATCGCGCTGATCACGGCAGTGGCAATCGTGATACCCGCGCTGGGGCCGTCCTTGGGCGTCGCGCCGTCGGGGAAGTGAACGTGCAGGTCCATGGTTTTGTGGAAGTCGGGGTCTGCACCGTACTCGGCAGCGTGGGCACGCAGGTAGGCCACTGCCGCCCCCACGCTTTCCTTCATTACGTCACCAAGACTGCCGGTCATGCTGATCTTGCCGCTGCCAGGGGTAGCCAGCGCCTCAACCAGCAGCATGGTGCCGCCCACGCTGGTCCAGGCCAGACCCTGCGCCACGCCCACCTGCGGTTCTTTCTCCATCTTGTCGGGGCGGTGCAGCGGCACACCCAGGTAATCGGAGACCTGTGGGGCGTCGATGATCTTGAGGCCCTCCCAGGCTTTTTCCAGCAGCTCGCGGGCCGACTTGCGGGCCAGCTTGCTGATCTGGCGGTCCAGATTGCGGACTCCACTCTCGGCGGTGTATTCCTCGACAATGCGGTTCAGCGCGGCGTCGGTGATCTCCAGCTTGCCCAGCAGACCGTGGCTCTTGATCTGGCGCGGCACGCGGTAACGGCGGGCGATCTCCACCTTTTCCGGCTGGGTGTAACCGGGAATCTGGATAATTTCCATGCGGTCCAGCAGCGGGCGCGGAATGGTCTGGAGGGTATTGGCCGTCGTGATGAACATCACCTGCGACAGGTCGTAGGGGACTTCCAGGTAGTGGTCCTGGAAGGTGTGGTTCTGTTCGGGGTCCAGCACTTCCAGCATGGCGCTGCTGGGATCGCCGCGCCAGTCGCTGCTCATCTTGTCGATCTCGTCCAGCAGGATCACCGGATTGGTGACGCCCGCGTTCTTCATCGACTGGATGATCCGGCCCGGCATCGAGCCGATGTAGGTGCGGCGGTGGCCGCGCACTTCCGACTCGTCACGCACGCCGCCCAGGCTCATGCGGACGAATTTGCGGTTCAGGCTGCGCGCAATGCTCTTGCCCAATGAGGTCTTGCCCACGCCGGGAGGGCCAACCAGGCACAGGATCGGGGCGCGCAGTTCGGCGTCGTCGGTCCGTTCCTCGGCGGTACGTTCCTTGCGCTGCTCCTCGCTCTCGTCTTCCTTGTGGGTGAGCTGACGCACGGCCAGGAATTCCAGGATGCGGTCCTTCACGTCGTCCAGCGCGTAATGGTCATCGTCCAGAATGCCGCGCGTGCGGGCGATGTCCAGCACTTCCTCGTCGCGCTTGCTCCACGGCACGTCCACCAGCCAGTCGATGTAATTGCGGACGACGGTGCTTTCTGGGCTACCGCCGGGAGTGCGTTCCAGGCGCAGCAGTTCCTTGAGCGCCTTTTCCTTGACCGATTCGGGCATTCCAGCCTCTTCGATCTTCTCGCGCAACGCCTCGACTTCCGCCGGGCCATCCTCGCCGCCGCCCAGCTCCTTGCCAATCGCCTTCATCTGCTCGCGCAGGTAGTACTCGCGCTGGTTGGCGTCCATCTGCTCCTTGACGCGGCCAGCAATCTTCTTGTCCATATTGAAGCGCTCGGTGTCGCGGGTCAGGAGCTTGAGGGTGGCTTCCAGGCGGGCGCGCAGGGTCACGGCCTCCAGGATTTCCTGCTTTTCCTCAGGCGTCCAGGTGGCGTGGTGGGCCACCTGATCGGACAGCGCGCCGCCGTCGGTCAGGGCCTTCATGCCTTCGAGCTGGTAGTTGTCCAGGCGCAGGTTCTTGTTCTGGCGCTGGTATTCCTCGAAGGCGGATTTGACCTCGGTGGTCAGCACCACGGCCTCGCGGCTGTCGTCCTCGGGGGTGGGCTGGGTCTCGGCACGCACCCGCATGTAAGGGGCGTTCACCTCGTCCTGCACGGCGGCGCGTTCCTGGGCCTCGATCAGCACCTGATAGGTGTTGTCAGGCATGCGGACGACCTGCTTGACCACGGCCAGCACGCCCATATCGTACAGTTCGGCCTTGGTGGGATCGTCGGTGCGGGCGTCACGCTGGGTCAGCAGCAGCACGCGGCGATCCGATGCCTGCGCCTCGTCCACGGCGCGCTTGCTCTTGGGACGGCCCACGTCCACGTTCATGGTGACGCCGGGCAGGATCACGATGTTTCTCAGTGCAACTACGGGAAGTTCCCAGATCATTTTTGCTCCTTGGAACTGCCGCCGCCGTGGCGGGACAGATGAATAGATCAGCTTAACGCGGGGCCACCTCAGAAAACGACACCCCCGCAGGGTGTCCCAGGATTCTAGGAGTCACCGCGCGGGGATGCTGTAAGCTTCGTTGCCTTTTACGCAGACTTCTTGAGTCCCTTCGACTCAAGTAATTCGAGGGGAGCATCAATGTTCTCACCGTCGAAGCGCAGCTCTTTCAGCCCTGGGTAGGGCAGCTCGAACAGAAGATCGGTCATCGCTTTTTCCAGCACAGCCCGCAGACCACGCGCCCCGGTCTTGCGCTCTTTCGCGCGGTGCGCGACTTCTTTCAGCGCGGATTCGGTGAAGCTCAGGTCCACGTCCTGAAAGCCGAACAGCGCCTGATACTGCCGGATGATCGCGCCCTGCGGCTCGGTCAGGATGCGGATGAGGGCGTCCTCGTCCAGATCCTGAAGCTGCACCACCAGTGGCAGGCGGCCCACGAACTCGGGGATCAGGCCGTACTTGACCAGATCCTCGGGCAGGAAGCGCAGTTCGGCCTTCTCCTCGCCCTTGTGTTCCGCGCCGAAGCCCACCGCGCGCACATTGGTGCGGCTGCGCGCAATTTCCGACATGCTCTCGAACGCCCCGCCCACGATGAACAGGATGTTCTTGGTGTTGACCTGCACCAGTTCCTGCTGCGGGTGCTTGCGGCCCCCCTGCGGCGGCACCTGGGCCACGGTCCCCTCGATGATCTTCAGCAGGGCCTGCTGCACGCCCTCGCCGGACACGTCACGGGTGATGCTGGTGCCCTCGGACTTGCGGGCGATCTTGTCGATCTCGTCGATGTAGATGATGCCGCGCTCGGCTGCCGCCACGTCGTATTCGGCGGCCTGGAGCAGGCGCACGATCACGTTTTCCACGTCATCGCCCACGTACCCGGCCTCAGTCAGCGTGGTGGCGTCGGCGATGGCGAACGGCACTTCCAGCATCTCGGCCAGCGACTGCGCCAGCAGAGTCTTGCCCGTTCCAGTCGGGCCAACGAGCAGGATGTTGCTCTTCTGGAGGTTGACTTCCGGGTGCGCCAGACGCTGATAGTGGCTGACCACGGCCACCGCCAGGGCCTTCTTCGCCTCGTCCTGACCGATCACGAACTCGTCCAGATACGCCTTAATTTCCTTGGGGCTGGGCAGCTCCTCCAGCACGAACTCGCTGCCCGCTTTCTTGTTCTGCTTGACCAGTTCGGCGGCGCGGTCGGTGCATTCGTTGCAGATAAAGGCCGCGCGGCCCGGAGCCTCGATCAGTTGCGCGATCTGGGGGTGCTGCCGCCCGCAGAACGAGCAGCGGTCCCCGTTTCCAGCCTTGGTGGTCATGCGCCCACCTCTTCGATCTGGCGGGTGTTCTCGATCACGCTGTCGATCAGGCCGTACTTCATGGCCTCATCGGCGGACATGAAGTAGTCGCGCTCCATATCACGCAGCAGCTTTTCGTGCGGCAGATCGGTGTGCTTGTTGTAGATGCTGACCAGACGGTCGCGCAGGTGCAGCACTTCCTTGGCCTGCACCTCCAGATCGGGGGTATTGCCCCGGAAGCCCGCCGAACCCTGGTGGATCATGATCCGGCTGTTGGGCAGGGCCATGCGCTTGCCCTTGTCCCCGGCCATCAGCAGCACGCTGCCCATGCTCATGGCGATGCCCACGCAGATGGTGGATACGGGAGCCTTGATGTAACGCATGGTGTCGTAGATCGCCAGCCCAGCGTAGACCTCACCGCCGGGGCAGTTGATGTACATCTGGATTTCCTGCTCGGGATTCTGGCTGTCCAGCAGCAGCAATTGCGCCACGATGCTGTTCGCCATCTGCGACTCGATGGGCGTTCCCACAAAAATAATCCGGTCCTTCAGGAGGCGCGAGTAGATGTCATAGCTGCGCTCGCCGCGCCCGGTCTGCTCGATCACGTAAGGAATGATGCCCATACGCGCGATTATAGGGCGGATGGGGCGGGGAAACGTGGGGGATGCGGGGGTGGAGAGTGTGACTGCGAAGTGCGATTTTAGGGTTGCCCTACCCGCTTGACCCCTCCGCCCCTTCGGGGCACCTCCCCTTAGAAGGGAGGTAAGAGGTGTGGAATTGCCCGGCCAGGACGGCTTCCTTGGCTCCCTTTTGAGGGGAGCTGGCTGCGAAGCAGACTGAGGGGTTTCTTTTAACCGCTCTACTGTTCACGCCTCGTCATCCTCTACCACCGCCAGCACTTCCCGCACGCCTGCCAGCACGCGCCATATCTAAAAAAGAATGAGGCCAGCACGCGACTGGCCCCACTCCGATGCTTCTTCCCTCAATCCACAATCAAAGGAATCAAAACCGGATTGCGCCCCGTCACCTTCCGCACGAACCGCCGGACAGCCCCGTACATATCGTCGCGCACGTCTTCCAGGCGCTTCTTGTCGCGGGTGCCCTGCTCGATGGCTTCCAGGGCCACCTTGCGAATCTGGTTGTCCAGATCGCGGTTGGCGCGCACGAAGCCGCGCGAGACGACCTCCACATGCGGAGTGGGATGCAGTACGGCGGTCATGATCAGGATGCCTTCCTGGCTCATGTTCACGCGGTCCAGCAACACATCGTCGCCGATGTCGCCCACACCCAGGCCGTCCACGTACACGGCCCCGGCGGGAACCGTCCCCGTCACCTTGAACTCGTCTGCGCTCAGTTGAATCACGTCGCCGTTCTTGGCGATCAGCGTGCGCTTGGGCGGACGGGGCAGCGTCTGCGCCAGCTTGGCGTGGTTGATCTGGTGGCGGGGTTCGCCGTGCCAGGGCAGGAAGAACTTGGGCCGCGCCAGATTCAGAATGGTGGCCAGCTCTTCCTGGCTGCCGTGGCCGGAGGCATGAATCTTGTAGGCGGGTGGGTAATACACGTCCACACCGATCTCGTACAGGCGGTTGATGACCAGATTGACCGCTTCCTCATTGCCGGGAATCGGGTTGCTGGACAGGATCACGCTGTCGCCCCGGCGCAGGGCGATCTTGGCGTGGTTGCCGAAGGCCAGACGGCTCAGCACGCTCATGGGCTGGCCCTGTGACCCGGTGCAGATGTACAGCACCTGCTGGTCCTGCATCCCGGCCACCTCATCGTTGGTCAGGAAGGGATCGGGGGCGTTCATGTGGCCCAGGGCCTGCGAGACCTGCGCGTACTTGAGCATGCTGCGGCCTTCCATGATCACGCGGCGGCTCTGGCGGTGGGCGATGTTGAGGATGTTCTGGATGCGGTTGACCTGCGAGGCGAAGGTGGTCAGGAACACTCGGCCCTTGCAGTTGGCGATCACGTCTTCCAGATTCACGGCGATCTCGGCCTCGCTGGGGGTGCGGCCCGGACGCTCGGCATTGGTGGAGTCGCTGATCAGCAGCAGCACGCCGTCCTTGCCCGCCTGCTCGATGCGGCCCAGGTCACTCAGTTTGCCGTCGGCGGGATGCTCGTCCAGCTTGAAATCCCCGGTGTGCAGCACGCGGCCCGCAGGCGTAGTCAGGATGTACCCGGCGTTGTCGGGAATCGAGTGCGTCATGCGGAAGTACTCGATTTCAAAGTGCTTGCCGATCTTGAACTTGGCGTTCAGGTCTACCTCGCGCAGATCGGTTTCGTGGTCCTTGATGCCAAATTCGGAGAGCTTCTCGCGCACCAGGCCCAGCGTGAGCGGAGCGCCGTACACAGGAACTTTGGGCAGCCGGGGCAGGATGTAGGGCAGGCCGCCGATGTGATCCTCGTGGCCATGGGTCAGAATCCAGCCCTTGATCAATCCGGCGTGCTGTTGCAGATAATCGATGCGCGGGATGATCAGGTCGATGCCCATCTGGTGCGAGTCGGGGAAGGCCAGTCCGGCGTCCACCACCATGATCTCGTCTTCATAGCGGTAGGCGGTGATGTTCTTGCCGATCTCGCCCATCCCACCGAGGGGAATCACTTCCAGGTGGGGGGTCTTGGTGTCGTCTGGTTGGGTCATTTGAAAATCTCCGTGTGATGCGGCCCGGAAGGGAGCCAGTCATATTGAATGCAGCGGTGGCCCAGAGAATGCGGCCTGGAGGCAGTCAGGAAGGGTCTCTCTCAACTGCTGCGGTTGTGTCGCCCGTCTCCAGCTCTGCTGAGCCGAAATCATGGCGCGATACACGCAGGCTAGCACGGCGGGCGCGGGCACGACAGAGATTCACACCAACTGGATGCCGCCACCCGCTCTCTGGCCCCGTTCCTTCTCAGGAATCCAGGCAGTGGCGTCATTGGGTAAACGATGGACGTGGACGCGGCGCTGGGCATCATGACGGTGAAAGAAGAGGAGAGGCTCGTGGTGCGTCCCAGGCTCGCCACCGACGCGAGCTTAACCAGCGGTGGAACTTTCCTTCTTGATCTGGTCAATGGAAATCCAGACTGCATTGATGAGCAGGAGAAGCATGGAGAGCAGAAATGGCAGATTTAGGAAGGCAACTCCTGCCACGCCCTGATACGTGAACTTGAAACTCAGCAGACTAAAGTGAACGGAGGTGACAGGACCACGGCCCTCACTCTGCATACCGTCATTCACTCCCCCAGCGACATAGCCTGAGTAGTACAGAGAGGCAAAGAGCAGAATGACCGCGATCCCCAGAATGTCCAGAACGATTAATTTCTGCAAAGCAATTCTCCAGAAAAAAGACGGAGGCTAGCTGACTCCTGCTTTTCTGCATCTGACTCGTAGCCCGAAGGCGCGAAGGGAAAGTGACCCAGAACAGCGCTACTGAAAACTTTTTCCTCTACGCCTGCCCCCGCATTCCCCGTTCCGCCACTTCAATTTCCAGCGGTGTATGGCCGCTGTCCTTGACGGCGTGCGCGCTCATGCCCCACTGGTGGCCGCTGCTCTGCGCGCCGTCCAGAATCACGCGGGCCAGTTCGCCAAGCGTCGCGCCGCCTGCCCGCACGTCCATGCGGAATTCCTGGCGCAATTCGCCCAGGCTCACGTCGTCCAGCATCAGCTCGGTGCCGTAGCGCAGCGTGGTGGGCGGAACGATCAGCAGGTCCGCCTCGCCGGTTTTGATGGCGTGCCGGAAACAGCGCCCGGTCAGCAGGCCCGCGACGGTGGTGGCCGGGCCAAAGGTCTTGTTGGTGATGGAGCGGACTTCCAGCGTCAGCCCTTCAATGGCCCGCAGGGGTTCCACAGCAAGGTCCAGCGACTCGGCAAACAGCGTTCCCGTCGCCAGGATCACCCGGCGCGGTTCGGGCAGGGCGGCGGGCAGTTCGGGCAACGCCTCGGTCAGAAAGTCGCGGATCATGCCCACACCGTTTTCCAGCATGGGGAAGCCCTCGTACTCCTCCTCGCTGGGCAACGGTTCCCCGGCCAACAGGTACAACTCATCGGAGGGGAATACGAAGCGGGTGCCGCGCTCGGTCAGAAACTTCTTGCGCCAGATGTTCAGGCGGCGCAGGCTGTCGCGGGCCTCTTCCTTGTTAAAGGTCCGCACATCCGGCAGGTTGGTGCGGTGCGAGGTCAGGCCAATCGGGACCACTGCCGCGCTGATCACGTTGGGGCGGCTGCTCAGGTAGTCCACGGTGTCGTCCAGATTCTCGCCGTCGTTGCGCTCCGGCACCAGCACGATCTGGGTGTACAGGTCAATGCTTTCCAGACGCTCAATCATGCCGCGAATCTGCACGGCCTTCTCGTCTTTTACCTTCAGTTTCCACCACTTCATCATGTCCTTGCGCAGATCCTGATTGGCGGTGTGGACCGACACGTACAGCGGCGAGAGGTTCTCATCCAGAATCCGGTTGATGTCGCCCTCGGACAGGTTGGTCAGCGTCACGAACGAGCCGTACAGGAACGACAGGCGGTAATCATCGTCCATGATGTACAGGCTCTTGCGAAAGCCGCGCGGCATCTGATGCACGTAGCAGAAATCGCACTTGTTGGCACACAGGTGAATGCCGTCAAACAGCACTTCTTCAAATTCTAGACCTGGATCTTCCCATTCCACGTCAAAGGTGAAGGTGTCTTCCAGGCTGGGCGGCGCACTCAGTTGCAGGCGGTGGTGGTCCTGCGTGGTGCCAGCAACCCCGGTCATGGCGCGCGGAGCCTCTTTGGGACGGGCAATTTCCAACGTGGCCTTGCCCTGTGACAGCAGATGGCGGTAGGCCAGCACGTCGGTCACGGCCTCGCCGTTGACGCGCATCAGCACGTCGCCGGGGCGCACGCCTGCTTTGGCGGCGGCGCTGCCAGCTTCCACGGACTTGATGGGCGCGGGGAAAACATCTGGAACAGGTTGTTTCGCTAATGCGGTCACTGGTATGGTCAAAGAAAATCACCCCTCTGGCCGCTCTGAAAAACGGGCCGAATTGCTGGGGGACACCTGTTTTGACGTACCAAAGGGAGGCCCCACTCAAACAAAGCAGGTTAACAGAGGTGGAGGTACGGGGATGTGAGGGGGATTGCGTTGGGCAGAGCCGTCTCCCTAAACCGGCAGCGTCAATGCCTGCCGCTGCGCCGGGCGGTACAACCCCAGATAAATGGCCAGCACACTTCCGGCATACATCAGCAGCGTCCAGCCGAACAGCACCTGAAAGGCCAGGGTAAATGGCAACTGACCGCGCACCACCCCGGCCAGCACGCTGCTGATGGCCCAACCCGAATCCCAGGCGATGATGTTCAGGGCCGAGTACATCGGGCGGTCATCCTCGTCCAGCGAGGACATGGCGTAGGCCCCGTAGACCGGCCCAGAGGCGTTCATCAGCGCCCCGCGTGTGAACAGCGCCAGGGTGACCATCCACAACTGCGGCGCAAATCCCAGCAGCGCCAGGAACGGCAGACTGCTGGCCTGCACCAGCAAGACCACCTGGAGTTGCCCCAATCGGCGCACCAGCAGCGGCTGAAGCAGCGCGGTGGCCGCCGTCGCCAGACTGGCCCACGCGAACAGTTGCCCCAGGCTGGCGTAATTGATCTGGAATTTGCCTTCAATGAACACGTTCAGGAACGGAATGGTGGCCCCGGCTCCCAGCCCCACCAGCATGCTGGGGAAGATCAGCCGCAACATTTTCCCCTTGTCGCGCACGGCAAAGCTGCGCCCGGTCTGGGACGTTTTGCCGCTGGGCCTCAGTTTCAGGGCAGGAATCAGGCCGAGGAGTTGCAGGGCGGTGGCGACGAGCAGCGCGGTTCGCAAGGCTCCCAGCCCGTTCGGTTCGGTGCCAGTGAACAGCGCGTAGGCTTCCGGCACCCGCCCGCCGATCAGGTTGCCCACGAAGCCTGCCCCGGTCATCAGGGCGCTCTGGACGCTGAACAGGGTCACGCGACTGCTCTCGTCGCTGTTGTTCGCCATGAACGGCGATCCGGCCACCATGATCAGCGCCGCGCCCGCCCCCTGCACCAGTGCGCCCGTGACCACTCCCACTGGCCCGCCCGCCAGCGCCAGAATCAGTGTTCCCAGCAGGCTCAGGGCCACGCCAATCTTGATGGTGTGCGCGTTGCTGATGCGGCGGGCCAGCGCCACGGCGGGCAGGCTCAGCAGCACCAGCGTCAGCGCGGGCAGCGCGTTCATGATGCCCTGCCACTCTGGCCCCAGCCCCAGCGCCCGCAGGTAAAAATTCAGGAACAGCGCCAGGAACGCCTGTGCCAACCCGAAGGAAAACGAGGTGGACAGGAACAGCCAGACCTGCGGGGCAAAACGCCAAGTCATTGGGGGGCCTGCGAGGCGTCGTGTCTCAACCCTCTACCCCGACTTTCGGACAGAACGCCGCCATCTCGCACGCCCCACACTGCGGGTTGCGGGCCATGCACACGCGCCGCCCGTGCAGGATCAGCGCATGGTGCAGGAAGATCCAGCGCTCACTCTGGAACAGCTTTTGCAGGTCAAGTTCCACCCTATCCGGGTTGGTCTGCATGCTCAGGCCCAGGCGGCGCGCCAGTCGGCCCACGTGGGTATCCACCGCGATGGCCGGATAGCCGTAAGCGTTGCTGAGGACGACGTTGGCCGTCTTGCGGCCCGCACCGGGCAGGGCCACCACGGCGTCAAAATCGTTGGGAACCTCTCCCCCGTGCCGCTCTATCAGCAGCCGGGCCAGCGCCGCCAGATTGCGCGCCTTGCCCCGGTACAGCCCAATCCGGCGGATATACGGTTCTATCTCTTCTGCCGAAGCCTGACTCATAGCCTGGGCATTCGGGTACTGATCAAACAGCGCGGGCGTGGCGGCATTGACGCTGACATCGGTGGCCTGGGCGCTCAGGACGGTGGCCACCAGCAGCTCAAAGGGCGTGCCGAAATCCAGTTCGGTGCGGGCATCAGGGTACAGATGTTCCAGGACGGTCAGCACCTGGGGGGCACGACTTCTGGCCCCGTTCGGCAACCGCGCCGCACCGCGCCCAGCGGGTTTTTTGGGGACAGAGGAAGTCACGCTTTCAAGCTAGCGCCTCACGCCGTGAATTGTCCCCCCGGAATGGACGCAACCTTTCATCCCACCACCACGTACTGTGGGGCATGAGAGTCGTCTCCCTGATCTTCGGCATTCTGGCCGCTCTGGGCCTGTTGCTGGGCCTTTTACCGCTGTTCGGCTGGCTCAACTGGATTTTCGTGTTGCCGCCCGCCGTGCTGGGCCTGATCTTCGGGGCCATGAGCCGGGACCGGGGGGCCGTGACCCTGAGTGCGGTGGTGGCCGTGCTGGGCGCGCTGCGGCTGATGCTGGGCGGCGGCGTGATCTAACGAAACAGTCCGTACATCTTGGACAGGCTTGTTTGAAAGGCAATCTCGGGTTTCATATCGCCCTCCTGCTTAATCAAATGTGAGATTTCCTCACTTTTTGACGCTAGACTGCTTTTGAATGCAGAGTACGCCTCCCAGTCCCGTGAATGCGGATCAAATTGACCTTCGACAGGTTTTCGGCACCCTCAGACGGTACGCGCCGTTGTTGATCCTGACTCCGGTGGTGGTGGCGAGCGCGGCGTATCTGCTTTCCAGTCGGCAGGCCCCGGTGTATGAGTCCAGCGCCAGCATCATCGCAGTGGACAGCAATGCCCAGAACTCGCTGATCAACAACACGCTGGTGACTGCTCCGCCGTTGCCGCAGGGCGCGGTGGAGCAGGTGCTGCACAGCCGCAATCTGGTGGCCGTGATCATAGGCCGGTTGGAAAAGAGCGATCTGCCCGTGGAGATCGTTCGCAAGATGCGCGCCGACCTGAGCAAGGAACTCTCGGCCAACGTGTTCAATCGGCTGAAGGTCCGCGCCCGCCTGGATACCCAGCAGCGTGGCGTGTACGAAATCCAGGCGCAGGCCGAGACCCCCGCAGCGGCCATGCAACTGGCGCAGGACGGCGTGGCTGCGCTGCTGGACTGGGACAATGCCCGCGCCAAGCAGAGCGTGACCCGCTCACGCCTGAGTTTGCAGGGGCAGCTCCAGAATCTGACCGACCGGATCGAGTCGATTGATGATCCCCTGGAACGCCAGAGTCTGGTGTCGGCGCGGGGTCAGGTGCTGCAAAACCTGTCGCAGATGGCGGTCCTGGAAACGGCAGCCACTGGCACGCTGCTCCCGGTGGCCGACGCGGTGGCCCCCAACCGGGCCGTCTCGCCGCGCCCGCTGCGCAACGCTGCACTGGCCGGGCTGCTCTCGCTGTTTCTGGCCACGGGTGTGGTTTTGCTGAGCGACAGTCTGCGCCGCCGGGTGAACGGGACCGAGGACCTGCTGCCCCTGGGTCTGCCCGTACTGGCACAATTGCCGCTGGTGCGCCGCCGCAACTTGGCCAGTGGCTTTCTGCCCGCCAGCCACAGCGGCCCGCTGTACGAGAGCATCGGCTTTCTGCGGATCAACGTGCAGTCCATGCTGGGCGACCGTGAACACCGACGTCTGGTCATTTCCAGTTCCTATCCCGGCGAGGGCAAGAGTTCGATGACGGCGGCCCTGGCCGAAAGCCTGGGTGCTGCCGGGCAGAAGGTGCTGGTCATTGACGCCGATCTGCGCCGCCCCACCCAGCTCAAGGTCTGGGCACCGGACCGCATCGGCACCCATCCATTGCCCGGCACTGACGCCTCGCTGCCGCCCGCCAACACCGTGACCGAGATGTTCCTGCGCCCCGACGCGGCCCACGCCACCCGTGTGGGGACCAATGTCGATCTTCTGCCCGCCGGGACGCCACACCGGGGAGACGGCGCGGGCAGCATCCTGAACCAGCCCGCTTTCCGCACCTATCTGGACCGCTGGGCGCAGGGCTACGATTATGTGCTGATCGATACCCCGCCTATGCTGGGCCTGCCCGATACGCTGGCCGTGGCCCCCTACACCGACGGCGTGATCCTGGTGGTGGAAGGCGGCAAGACCCGGCTGAACGACGTGGAGCGCAGCCTGCAAAACGCGCGCGTCGCCAACGTAAACGTGCTGGGCATCGTGCTGAACAAGATCGCGCGGACCAACGACTCGTATTACGCCTACGCTTACGGAACGGCAGACCAGAAAACGGACGCCGCTCCCGTGCTGCCGACTGGACGGGACTGAACGGCCACTCGACGTAGCGCGGCGGCTAAAATCTTGAGGGGAAGAGGGGATCTCTTCCTCTTTTGTACTGTTCTCCCTCTCGTTCCTTCTCTATGACGGCGACTCATCCCACCGCTTCCACGCCCCCCATCCCAACCCCGCTGTGGATTCGCGTGTGGCTGGCACTGCTGGCCCCACTGTATTTCCTTGCTCCAGCCGCCGTCTTCGCGCTCCCAGCACTACGGCGTCTGCCCAGAGCAGTGTGGTGGGTGCTGGGCTTTTACGCCCTCAGCCAGCAACTTCCGGCGCTGCTCACTCCAGAACCGCTGATCAATTCTGGGCTGGCGCTGGCACGCACCTTACTGATCTTCAGCTTTATCGCACTTGGCGCGTCCCTGAACAGCACCCGGCAACTGGCCCCGCTGGGGGTGGGGCTGGCACTGGTGTATGTCACGGCCCTGAGCGTGACAGGCATCGACGGCCTCAATCCCCTGAGCCAGCGCCTGGGGCACCCCTACATGACTCCCATCACGCTGGGGCTGGCCGGGGCGGCGGGCATCTGGATCTCTCTCTTTGGAGGCGGAAAAATGTGGTGGCGCGTGCCGCTGGGGACGTTGGCGCTGGGCATTCTGCTGCTGTCGGGCAGCCGGGGACCGCTGTTGGCGGCACTGCTGGGCACGGCGCTGGGCTTTGCGGTGCGCCAGAGCCGCCGGGTGGCGCTGGGCATCCTGGCGGGGGCGGCGCTGCTGGCTGGGGGCTTTTACGTCGGCACACGGCTGGATTTGCCCGCCATCAACCGCCTGAGCAATTCGGATACCTCCGGGCGCGATCTGGTCTGGAACAACGCCCTGTCGGTGATCCGCAGCGAGCCAGTCAGCGGCGTGGGCAGTTACCGTCTGGGCGCGCGGCTGTCCCCACCCGGTGAGAAATGCACGCTGTGGCCTGCGCCAGACGGCACACTGGCCCCCTGTCCCGAGTGGGTGGAGCGGCTGGGGCAGCCGTGGCTGATCGCCCACAACGTCACCCTGCAACAACTGGCCGAGACCGGGCCGCTGGGGCTGCTGGGCCTGTTTGTGCTGCTGGGCGTGGGTGCGGCGGCGGCGTGGCAACAGCGTGATCCGCTGGGCATCGCCGTCCTCTCAGGACTGCTGATCGCCACCGCCAACGACAACACCCTGATCGTTCCCGGCCCCTTCATAGGCGAGCTGTTCTGGGTCGCCCTGGGCTGTGTACTGGCACGTATGCCACAGCGTTCCCCCGCCGTGGGCTGGGCCGGGGGCGCGGCGGCAGCGGGGTTGCTGGCGGCCCTCTCGTTCCCACTGCTGGTAGGGGCGCTGCGTCCTGCTCCCGCGATCAATGCCTCGCTGGACGCCCTGATCGCGCCGCGCAATGTCCAGGACACCCAGAATTACCAGGCGTTCGTGCGGCTCAACCTGCCCCCCGGCCCCTACCGCGTGTCGCTGCGGGCCTGCCAGCGCAGTTGTTCCACCATCATTACCCTGCCCGTCACCGCCCCTGCTGACGGCCCCACACCCCTGCTCAAGCTGGGCGGCAACCTGTATGACGCGCCGCAGCAACGTCTGGAATTGCTGCTCTATCCGGGCGAAGGCTCGGTGCGTCCCCAGCCGCTGGCGCAAACCTCGTGGACGGTGACGCGCACGGCCAAGTCACCCTGAGTGGCAGGGGTGGAGATGTCCTGGCTCTACCAGTTTCTACTTTTCCTGCTCGTCGCGCAGAACGTTTTGGGGAGGATCGGAAGCTATCCTGGCGTCAGAGAAATGCTGGAATCCATCCTCTACGAGAGCAGGCAAGCGTGTTCGACGGCTGTATCTATCAGCCCCGATCTAACTGCAAACGCTTCGGTACGATTGATCAGGCCGCAAAACTGCAACTGAAGCCATTGCAGCGCCTCTTCTCCGGTTCATACGGACTCCGACTGAAAGGTGTTGGAAGTACC
Organism: Deinococcus marmoris DSM 12784; assembly: GCF_000701405.1. Lineage (GTDB taxonomy): Bacteria > Deinococcota > Deinococci > Deinococcales > Deinococcaceae > Deinococcus > Deinococcus marmoris. The sequence continues at coordinate 2,564 of NZ_JNIV01000018.1, read as the reverse complement.
TAGAAATCCGAACGGGACTCGCAGGGCTGCGCCAGCAGAGGAATAGCGTCCTCATGGGCGTCTGTTTATGACGAGAGTGAGCAGGGGAAAAATGGGTTCCGGGCGTGGAGCAATCGGCGCTGTCCCGATTTCTACGCGAAACAGACGGAATCCGTATCAGACCTTCATCTGGCTTTCGTGAATGGCTCCGTGCAGCAGGGTGCGGATGGCGCGGGCGTCCTCGTTCCCGGCGGCGTCGCTCAGGTCCGCGAGTAGACCCGTGAGCTGTCCCGCCTGAACCTGCTGCAAGCGGGCCGAGAAGATCTCGGTGTGACGGGTGGGAATCACGTCCTCGCCGCTGGTCAGCAGTTCCTCGTACAGTTTCTCGCCGGGGCGCATGCCGCTGAAGACCACCTCGATGTCCTGCGCGCCAGTCAGGCGGATCACGTCGCGGGCCAGATCGGCGATCTTGACCGGTTCGCCCATGTTCAGCAGATAGACGCTGCCGTTGTCGGCCAGACCGCCCGCCTGCAACACCAGACGGCTGGCCTCCGGGATGGTCATGAAGTAACGGGTCATGTCCGGGTGGGTAATGGTCACCGGGCCGCCCAGTTGAATCTGTTGCAAGAAGGTGGGGACCACACTGCCCCGGCTGCCCAGCACATTGCCGAAACGCACCGATACGAATGCCTGCCCGGCTGCTGCGCGTGAGGCGGCGTCGGCAATCACCATCTCAGCGATACGTTTGCTGGCCCCCATTACAGAAGTCGGATTGACTGCCTTGTCGGTGGAAATGTTGACCAGCCGCGTGACCCCGTATTTCAGGCACAGCTCGGCCACGTTGCGGGTGCCCAGGATATTGTTGTGAACCGCCTCACTGGGCGCAGCTTCCATCAACGGCACATGCTTGTGGGCGGCAGCGTGAAAGACCACACCGGGCCGGTATGTTTCGAAGATGAATTCCAGGCGTGACGGGTTACGGACGTCGGCGATCAGGGCCGTCACCTGAATATCGGGCCATTCGCGGCGCATCTCCTGCTCGATGGCGAAGACGCTGTTTTCACCGCGTCCTACCAGCACCAGCCGGGCCGGGCGAAAGAGCGAAAGCTGGCGCACCAGTTCCGAACCGATGGAGCCGCCCGCACCCGTGACCAGCACCGTCTGATCTTTAAGATAGTGGGAAATACCGTCCTGATCGATATCCACCGGGGCGCGGCGGAGCAGATCCTCGACGCTGACGCTACGGAGCTGATTGGTGGTGACCTGACCGCCCATCAGTTCGTACAGCCCGGGCACCGTGCGGGCCTGCAAGCCCGCCGCGCGCGCCGCGTTGACGTATTCGCGGATCACCTGCCCCCCAGCCGAGGGCATGGCGATCACCAGCAGGGTGGCTCCAGTATCCTGCACGGCCTGACTCAAGTGTGACAGCGTGCCCAGCACCGGCAAACCCACCAGCACCATCCCGGTCTTCTCCGCCGAATCGTCAATGAAACCCACCGGCTCCATGCCCTTCTCCGGCGATCTCAGCAGTTCGGCGGCCATCAGCCGACCCGCATCCCCGGCTCCAGCAATCAGCACCCGGTCCGGGGCCTGCGCGTGGGTAGACAGGCGGCGGCGGCGGCGGCCCAGACGCCAGCGCACCAGCAGCCGCAGGCCAGACAGCAGCGCCAGCGCCAGCACACCCTCGATCAGTGGGATGGACCACGGCACGAAGATCCACAGCCGCAACACGGGTGTCAGCGCCATCATCACCAGCGTCACCACTCCGGTCATACGCGCCAGTTGACTCAGATCCTCGAAGGTCACGTAGCGCCAGATGTGCCGCGATACCCGGAAATACCGCAAGGCAAGCGCCTTCGGCAGCAACCCGGCCAGAGCGTAGAAGAGAATTGAGAAATCTACACTTCCCAATGCATCATCCAGGCGCAGAACATAAGCCAGGACTGCCGCCACCGTGAAGGCGAGCAGGTCAAGCAGGAATTTGCCCGTGGTGCTGGTCATCGTTTTCTTTTCATATTATTTTTAAGGTCGGAAGTTTAGACACGCAATGCCAGCTCGTCTATGGGGCAAAGTGCAGCTCGGGTCAGGGGACCGGCCACCCTAATCTGATGAAGAAAATTTAATCTTGCCATGAACACAACTCCTCATTAATCTAGCAGAAAAGATGTGGCCTTCCTATGCATTATCCGATGTCCAGAAAGGGATCCGGGAAAAAGTGTCGGCAGGTTATGGATCAGTAACTACTCAGCAGGGGGACTTGCGAAGCGGGCGAGTGTAGAGTAGGCGCATTCAAAACGACTGCGCCAACTGCAAACGACTGGGAGCTGAACTGGCACAGCTTCAACTCGCGTTTGCTGCCTTGCTCGCCCGTGTTCAAGATCTGGAAGCCCAGCTCGCGCAAACCAGCAAAACCTCTAGCCAGCCTCCCAGCCAGGACAAACCGTGGCTTCCCAAGAGTGAGCGCCAGAAGAGCGGTTGCTCTTCTGGCGGACAGCGCGGCCACCCTGGCAAGACGCTGAAAATGAGTGAGCATCCTGATGAAATCAGGACGCTCCCAGTCACTGGGCAGTGCGGCTGTGGAGAGC
>NZ_JNIV01000017.1 GCF_000701405.1 Deinococcus marmoris DSM 12784 | reverse complement strand
TTGCTGTATCTCTCGCCCTACAGCCCGGATTTCAACCCGATTGAACTGCTGTTCTCCAAACTCAAAGCTCTGGTGCGCGGTGCAGCACCGCGCACCATTTCGGATGTCATCTCCAGCATTGGGAGGGCACTTCAAGGAATCCAGTCCATGGAAATCCGAGCTTGGTTCAAGCACGCACATCCGAGACTTCTTTTGTGACAAATGCTCTAATATCGCCCAGTTGCGGGGGCGTCAGGCTGGTCTGCGCGCCCCCAGCGCAACTGAATCTGGTGGTGTTCACTGGCTTTCCAGCGCTCATGGACTGTTCCTGAAACTCCGCGCCCGCCCCTGTCCGGCTCAGGGCATAACTGGAGGTGGGCTTTTTGATGTCGCCCGGTGTGACCCGGTAGGTCCAGACCCAGCCCGCCTGCACCGGATTCAGTGCGTTGTCGCAGGCGGCGGCGGCGGGGGCCGTCTATACCGCGCCACAACTCCAGATCAGCAGGCCGCAGAAGGCTGGTTTCCAGCCCGGTCTGAAGAAGGGACGGCTCAATTGCCCCCCTTCCTGATCTCCTGCGTCGCGGCCAGTGTTGGCACGCCGTCTGGGGCCACTGTGTAGGTGTTGATCGTGAGCGTCTGCGGCGTCACATCCAGCCACATGAAACCGGGCTGCCCGAAGAATTCGGCGGCGGCTTTCCGGGTGCCGACTTTGCCGCCCTCCGTTTTGCCCGCCGCCCCTGAAACGGCGGTCCAGGTGCCGGGGCATTCGGGTTGCGGTTCAAAGACCTCCAGTGCGTGGACATGGCCGCTGAGCAGCATGTCCGCCCCGCCGCAGGCCCGCCCGTACAGGTCCCGCACCGCGTCCCCGCGCTGGAAGGCGAAGGGCAGGCCGTCGTAGTGTCCGGCGTCCCCATGCTTGCCGTTGGAAAACAGCGGGTGGTGGCCCAGCACCAGCTTCCAGCGGGCGGAACTGCGCTGGAGTGACCCGGCCAGCCACTCTCGCTGGGCGGCGTCCCACGGGCCTCCGGGCCGTTCGCTGGCGCGGCGCACGGGCAGGTAGGCGGCCAGCGGCGAGGTGTCCACCGCAAAGAACTCGGCCAGCGTTCCCCCCGGTCCCGCACGCACGGGCGCGCGGTAGGTGCGCCCCGGCATGACCCACTGTGGATTCAGTTTGCCGTAAGCGACTTCGGCCTCCGCGCCGCGTGCGTTGGTGCCGTCGCCGCCAAAAAGACCGCTCTCGTCGTGGTTGCCGGGCACCATCAGGAAGGGAATGTTCAGCGGGCCGTAGATGTCCGCGAATCTGGTTTTGAACAGCGGCGAACTGGCCTCCCTCGGTCCTGCCGGGTAAAAGTTGTCGCCCAGACCCACGCCCAGATCGCAGCCCCGTTGGGCGCATACCTTTTGCATGGCCGCCGCCACCCGCCGCTGAACCCCGTCCCCGGTGCCCTGATCGCCCATGACCACCACCCGCAGGCGTTCGGGATCGGGGATGCCCAGCGTCGCGGTCACGTCTGGCAGGGAACCCACCGGGCCGCTGATGGCGGGGGCGCAGGCAGTCAGAAGCAGGCCCAGCAGGGGCAGAAAACGGCGTGACATGCCCGTATGGTACAGATGGCGGATGCGCGTCGGCAGGCGCGGCGTTACGGTGTGGCCATGCATGTGCGCCCCGCCGTCCCCACCGATTTCCCGGCCCTGAAGCCCATGCTGCTGGACATGGGCTTCGTGGAGGACGGGGCGGCGCTGGAAGCCCGTTTTCCCTCGTTCTGCGGCGATCCGCTGCGCCCCCTGCTGGTGGCCGAGACGGGCGGCGGAGAGGCAGACGGTGGAGGGATGATCGGCTACGCCCTGCTCCACGATTACGGCCCGCATCTGCGCTCGGGTAATTCGCACCGTACCGCCAAGCTGGAAGACCTGTACACCGCTCCGGCATGGCGGCGGCGCGGCGTGGCCCGGCTGCTGATGACTGCGGTAGAGGACTGGGCGCGGGCAGGACTGTTGCGCCACGTCTTCTGGTACGCCAACACCCACGAGGCTGGCCCCGCTTACGTCCGCATGGGCTACTGCCACGCCGACGCCGGACAGGAGGGCTTCCTGTTCTTCGAGATCGACTTTGGAAACCCGGCAGACCGTCTGCCTCACCCGCAGCGCGGTTCGTGAAGGGGGGCTAGCACCGCGTGCGCTCCAGTCCGTCCTCTGTTGCCAGCCACGCCACCGGGCAGTCGTGGGCATCGGCAGGCAGGCGGGGCACAATCAGGGCGCGCTGAATAACGCCCACGGTCAGGCCGCCGAATCCAGGGAGCAGGCGGTCATAGAAGCCGCCGCCGTAGCCCAGCCGGACCCCCTGTACGTCGAACGCCAAACCCGGCAGCAAGATGGCATCCACACCGCTCAGCAGGATTTCAGGAGCGTCGGCGGGCGGCTGCAAGGCCCCGAAGCGGCTCATCTCGGTGGCGGTGTCCCAGGGGTGCAGCGTCAGGCGCGGCGTGGGCCGAAAGCGGGCGCGCGGGGCCAGCAGCTCGAAGCCGTGGGCCAGCGCCGACACGTCTATTTCGCCGGGCAGGGCGCGGTAGGCCAGCACCTGCCGCGCCCCCATTTCCCGCAGGAAGATGCTGAGGTGGGCGGTGAACGCTGCCGAATGATCGGGGAGTGCCCGCCGCACCTCACGCGCCCAGGTGCGCCACTCGGCTTTGTTGGAAGGCATCAACGCAGACAAGATGGATTCATTTTAAGCCCACGGCGGACCAGGGCAAAAAAAAGGGGAACGCATGCCTCCCCAGGTGGACACGCGCTCCTGAACAGCCATATGCAGCGGCGGCGGCTTTGGATCACGTCAGGGCTTCATCTTCTTTTCATGCCGCAGTTGGCAGCAGAAGCGCAGGCGACAGCAGAAATACAGAGCAGAGCAGGCCATGCTTTTCAGCCATGACCTGCCCTGTGTGATGTTCAACTCTGTGTGATGTTCAGCGCCGGTAGCGCCCGACTCCGCATCAAGCTCAACTCCCGGTCCTGGGTCCAGCGCTCAGTTCAGTGCGCCCGCCCAGCCAGGAGGTTGAGCCGGAGGCTTAGTTGGTGGGCAGCGTCACGGCCAGATTCTTGATGGTGCCGGGGAAGGTGGTCTTGACGGTGGCTGCGCCGCTGGTCAGGTTGACGGTGTACAGCGTGACCGTGTTGCCGTCATTGACCGTGGCGTAGGCCTCGGTGAGTCCTACAATGTCGAAACCGGTGGCCCCGGCCACGGCGTTAAAGTTCAGCTTGCCGACGGTGTTCAGGGTGCTGAACGCCGCACCAACCGTATGCAGCACGAGCTGATCGGTGTCGGCATCCATGCTGTACAGCGCAGTTGCGGTGGCGTCGGGCCTCTGACCGTTCACCGAGTTGGTGTAGGCCGCCGCCACCAGATTGGGGTTCTTGCCCGCGTTGGCATCGGTCCCAAGATAAACCAGCTTGCCGTCAGCCGTCGTGGTTCCATCAACAGGGGTCACGCGGAAGTTGTCGTCGGTGGTGTTCAGCACGCGCAGGCGAAAGGCCGCCGGGTTGAAGTCGATGGCGGCGGGGGTGCCCACGGTGCTGGGGGTGTCCAGGGTCAATGCGCCAGTCGCGGTGTTGACGCGGTACAGCGCGCCCGTGTTGGACATGGTGTACAGCACGCCGTCCTTGTTCCAGAAATCCAGGTCCACCAGGGTCTGGCCAGCGCCCAGACCGGTCAGGGTCAGGGTCTTGTAGCTCGTGGCGGGATTGTCCAGGCCGAAGGAGGCCAGCTTGCCGCCAGCGTCCAAGCCATACGCGGTGCGGCCCAGGGGCGCGTCTGCACCGGCAGGTCCGGTGGGGCCACCGGGGCCAGCAGGTCCGGCGGGGCCAGCAGGTCCAGCGGGTCCCGCCGGGCCGACGGGTCCCTGGCTACAGGCGCTGAGCAAAAGGGCGGAAACGGCGGCCAGTGCAATCATTTTCTTCATTATTCTTCCTCCGGTAGAGACATGCTCCATCGCCGTCCTGAATGTGAATTAGACGGAATTTCGGTTCTGGAGCTTCAAACAGGAGTATGCAGAAACTGGTCAATCGGATGATCCGTTGATCTTCATTCAAACTTGGCGTTGGTCTCACCTCCAGCGCTCATCCCGCTTCTTTTGGTCCTTTCAGCCCAGTCTTGCCCTCGCGCCCTTGCAGGACGGCGGCCACATCGCCCGGCGAGACGCCCACCTCGGCCATGGCGAACAGGGTGTGAAACAGCAGATCGGCCACCTCGGTTGTCAGTTCGGCGCGGTCATTGTTCTTGGCGGCCAGCAGCACCTCGCCGCTTTCCTCACTGATCTTCTTGAGAACGCGGTCCAGGCCCCCGGCGTGCAGGCGGGCCACGTAACTGCCCTCCGGCAGCGTGGCGAGACGCTCGGTGATGGTGGCGTAGACGCGCTCCAGCGTGCCGTCCAGGTCAGTTGCCGGGGCTTCTTCGGCCAGCAGCGGCGTGTAGAAGCAGGAATATTCTCCAGTGTGGCAGGCGGCTCCGGTCTGCTCCACGCGGTACAGCACGCTGTCGCCGTCGCAGTCCACAGACACCCCCACAATGCGCTGGGTGTGTCCGCTCGTTTTCCCCTTGATCCACTGTGAGGCGCGCGAACGGCTGTAATAGGTGGCCTCGCGGGTTGTCAAGGTGCGCTCCAGCGCGTCCCGGTCCGCATACGCCTGCATCAGCACGGCCCCGGTGCGGGCGTCCTGCGTGACCACCGGGATCAGGCCGTCTGCGCCGAATTTAAGAGCCGAGAGGTCTGGCAGGGGTGCGCCGCTCATCTGGCTCCGCCTTCCAGCACAGCTTCCTGAAGTGCCGTGTCCTGCCACTCGGGCCGCACCGCCACATCCCGCCCATGCAGGTACGCCTTGACCTGCGGTACGGTCAGCTCCCCGAAGTGAAAGACGCTGGCGGCCAGTGCGGCGTCGGCCTGCCCGGCAGTCAGCACGTCATAGAAGTCCGAGAGTTGTCCTGCCCCGCCGGAAGCGATCACGGGCACGTCCACGGCAAGGGCCACGGTGCGGGTGGCGTCCAGATCAAACCCCGCCCGCGTGCCGTCGGCGTCCATGATGTTCAGGCAGATTTCACCTGCGCCCAGGGTCTGCCCGCGCACGGCCCATTCCAGCAGGTCCAGCCCGGTGTCCACCCGTCCGCCCGCGCGGAACACGTTCCATCCGCTGCCGTCCGGGCGGCGCTTGGCGTCGATGGACAGCATCACGCACTGCGCGCCGTGGTGGTCGCTGGCCTCGCGGATCAGTTCGGGGCGGCTCAAAGCGCCGCTGTTCACGCTGATCTTGTCGGCCCCGGCCATCAGCAGTTGCCTGAAGTCCGACAGCGCGTTCACGCCGCCGCCCACGGTCAGCGGCATCATGACCTGCTCGGCCACCCGCGCGGCCACGTCCAGCATCAGGCCCCGGCCTTCATGTGTGGCGGTGATGTCGTAAAAGACCAGTTCATCGGCCTGCTGCGCCTCATACGCCTGCGCCAGCACTAGGGGATCGCCCGCATCGCGGTGGTCCTCGAAAAAACGGACGTTCTTGACCACCCGGCCATTTTGCACGTCCAGACAGGGAATGATGCGCTTGGTCAACATGCCCAGAAGTTTACGCGAGGGCCGGGTATGAGATGGCCGGGTGCGGGGTGGTGCAGGCGTCGACCGGATGGGGGCCGACTTTGTCCCCGTGCTCCTACACGGCCTGTCAGAGACACTAAAATGAGAGACGATTCCTTGACTAGAAAATCGAATTGTGTCCTTCTGCACACAGTATTTGTCCAATGCGTACTAATTCACAGTGCCACTAAACCTTTAAGTTCCCTTCATTCTCTATGCTAAACTCTGGACATCTGGTGGCTTCCCCAGGCCAAGCCAGCCACCTCTGAGCGCCCCTTAAAACAGGGGGCGGTCTTCCGGCCACCCTGACTGGAGAATGCCGTGACCACGCACCGAATTCTGCTCGTAGACGATAACCCCAATGATCTGGAACTGGCCCTGTCTGCCATCGGCGGCGAGAAGGTGGGCGAATCACGGCCCGAAGTCGTGGTGGCCGGGGGAGGCCAGGAAGCCATGAAGCTGCTGCGCTGCGCGGTCAAGTGCGGGCGGCCCCTGCCGGACCTGATCCTGCTGGACCTCAAGATGCCGCAGATGGACGGTCTGGCCGTGCTGGACGCCGTGCGCGCGGACCAGGACCTGCGCGATATCCCGGTGGTGATGCTGACCACCAGCGGCGAGGACCGCGACATCCGCGACGCCTACGCGCACGGCGCGAGCGCCTACGTGATCAAGCCGCTGGACTTTGCTCAGTTCGGTGAGGCGATGCACACCATCCAGGCGTTCTGGACCAACCTGAACCGCCACCCGCGCCTATCCTGATGTGCTGACGGGTCTGCTGGAACGGGAGGCATGGAGGGTGTTCCTCGCCTCTTTTCCTGCCTTCCGCCTTGAACCCATCTTTATCCTCGCTCACCGCGCCTGACCGTCCCCGTACCCTGAACCCATGCGCGTGTATATCGGCTGCGGCGGCTACAGCAACGACGACTGGACGGCCCCCGGCCTGATCTACGAGGGCGTCAAGAAGGACGGCTATCTGGACGCCTATGCCCGGCATTTCGATGCCGTGGAATTGAACAGCTCGTTTTACGCCATTCCCGGCCTGAAAGCCTTTGAAGGCATGGCCCGCAAATCTGGCGGGCGCGTGCGCTTTGCCGTTAAGTTAAATAAGGCGTTCACCCATGAGCGCACCCCCACCGATGCCGACTATGACCGGATGCTCCAGAGTCCCGAACCACTGCGCGAGGCTGGGCTGATGGGGCCGTATCTGGCGCAGTTTCCGTACTCGTTTCACCGCACCGCCGACAACCGCAAGTACCTGCTGGCGCTGTCTGAGCGTTTTGCCGGACACGAGCTGGCCGTGGAGTTGCGCCACGGGAGTTGGGACAGGCCCGAGGTGCGGGAGGGCATGGGCGAGTTTGGCCTGCTGTGGGTCAGCCCCGACTACCCCCCGGTGGGCGGGATGCCCGAACCGCAGGTGCATGTCACCGGGGATGTGGGCTACCTGCGGCTGCACGGGCGCAACGAGGGCAGTTGGTGGGAGGGCAAGAGTGCCGCCGAACGCCACGACTACCTGTACAACCGTGCCGAGATGGACGAGTGGGCCGAGAAAATCGCGCTGGTGGCCGGGGACTTATCGGAAATCTATATCTTTTTCCAGAACACCACCAGGGGCCATGCCCTCAAGAATATCCCCATGCTGCGCGAGGCCCTGAACGCGCGCGGTGTACCCGTGCAGACGCCGGATGCTGGGGATGACGGACGGTTGCTGTAGGGGACCCCTCTCGTTCCGAGCTGTACCAGCCACCTGCCGAGTGGCGCGGCACCCTCTGCAAGCAGGTCTGCGACTCTCCCCGTGCTAAAGGGTCAGAAGGTGACAGATTCACCGTTCGCGCCTCGCACACCCCAACAACAAAAAGCCCCTCTCCGCAGGGGAGAGGGATTGGGGTGGCTTGCAAAGCTGCGGAGCAGAGGGGTCTCTTTACCCCGCCCGCAAAAGCCGCCGCTTCTCAATAATGCCCGGCGCATGTTCGGCGGCCAGTCGCACCAGAATGCCCATCTTGTGGGGGTTGGCTTCCAGATCAATCCGCAGGCCTAGATCGGCGGCGGCCTCGCTGCACGCCGGGCCGATGCTGACGATGACCAGACGGTTCAGCGCCTCGCGGGCGTGCGAGAGCAGTCCCAGCCCCTCGGCGTATTTCAGGAAGTGCAGGGCCTGGGTGCCGCTGGACAGCAGCAGCACGTCCGGGCCGCCCAGAATGCAGTCGCGCACCGCCTGATCCAGGGGGCCAGTGTCCAGCGGAAAGGCGCAGCGGTAGACCGGCAGGCTGGTCACGCGCAGGCCCGCAAAGCCCAGTTCGCGCAGCATCGGGGCGGGCATGGCCTCGCCGTATTCCAGCAGGACGGCGTGCTGCCCGGCTTCCAGCGTGGTCAGCAGGTGGGCCTGAACCTCGTGCCAGGTGTGGGGTTTGGCGACATTCACACCCACCAGACCGAATTCCTTCAGCGCCTGCATGGGCTTGTTGCCGCGTGCCACCAGTTGAATGCCGCGCAGCGTCTCCAGATGGCGGGGGTCACGGGCGGCCAGCTCGCGCAGGAACATGCGGGTGCCCACGCCGGTCATGCAGGCCAGCGCGTGAATGTCCCCGGCGGCCAGCGCCCGCTCAAAGGCGTCCAGCGCGCGGGTCAGATCCAGCTTCTGCTCGCGCATGCTGGGGGCCACCACGGGCACGCCGCCGTATTTGCCGATCAACGTCGCCATTTCCTCGGCGCGGCGCGATTCCAGACTCAGCACCTTCAGTCCACCAAACCAATCCATACCTCACCTCCCTCAACCCGCGCAGGGTAGGTGGGCAGGGTCATGTCCGCGTGGTCCAGCGCCTGTCCCGTTTCCAGATCAAAGGCGTGTTTCAGCAGCGGCGAGGCCACCTTGGGCCGTTCCTGCGAATCCTTGAGATAACTGCCCGTCAGCCCGCGCGAGATCACGTCTGCCCCGGTAAAGGGATCGCGGTTGCCCACAGCGTAGACCTGCCCGGCGACATGAAAGACAGCGATCTGCCGCCCGCCCACCAGCGCGCAGACGCCCAGGCCCGGCAGGATATCTGCTAGGGCGCAAATGCGCTGCCAGGAGGGAAGGGGAGGATTTGGAAGGGTGTTGAGGTTGAGGGTCATGGGAACTCCTTTGGGGAGGGGATGTGGAGCGTGGGTTGTGTGAAAGAAGGAGAGAGTGTGCAGGACGCGATTTCTGGCGCTTAGACAGTTAGACGGTTTGACTTTCAGACCATCCCTCAGTCATCCCCGCCCGCCATCGGCAGCGGCGTCAATCCCTGCGTCAGCTCATGGGCAAAGGCCGGACGCAACTGGCCGCGTTCCTCCACCCACTGCAAGCCGGTGTCGCGGGTGTCGGCGTTGACGAAGGTGCGGAAGCGGGCGGGCGTGGCTGGATCGGCCAGGGCGGCGGCCCATTCGTCTTCATAGCTGCCAACGTGCTGATCCATCGCGGCGTCCAGATCGGCGCACAGGCCCAAAGAGTCGTCCATGATCACCCCGCGCAGATAATCCAGGCCGCCCTCCAGCCCTTCCAGCCACGCGCTGGTGCGCTGGAGGCGGTCTGCGGTGCGGATATAGAACATCAGGTAACGGTCAATGGTGCGGGTCAGCGTGGCCTCGTCCAGCCCCTCGGCCAGCAGCAGGGCGTGTTTGGGGGTCACGCCGCCGTTGCCGCCCACGTACAGGTTCCAGCCCGCCTCGGTGGCGATGATGCCGAAGTCCTTGCTGCGGGCCTCGGCACACTCGCGGGTGCAGCCGGACACGCCGCTTTTCAGCTTGTGCGGGCTGCGGAGGCCCCGGTAACGCAGCTCCAGCCGGATCGCCAGCGTGGTGCTGTCCTGCACGCCGTAGCGACACCACGTTGAACCCACGCAACTCTTGATGGTCCGCAGGCTCTTGCCGTAGGCGTGACCGCTCTCAAAGCCCGCCGCGATCAGCTCGGCCCAGATGGCGGGCAAATCGTCGCGCTGTGCGCCCAGCAGGTCAATGCGCTGCCCGCCCGTGATCTTGCAGTACAGGCCAAAGTTGCGCGCCACCTCGCCAATGGCAATCAGACCATCCGCCGTGATTTCGCCGCCCGGCACGCGCGGCATCACCGAATACGTGCCGTTCTTCTGGATGTTCGCCAGAAAGGCGTCGTTGGTGTCCTGAAGCGGCGCGTGCTGCGGCTTCAGCACGTATTCGCCGTGCAGGCTGGCGAGGATGCTGCCCACGGCGGGCTTGCAGACCTCGCAGCCCAGGCCCGTGCCGTGCGCGGCCAGCACGTCATCCCAGGCGCGGTATCCCCTGACCCGGATCAGGTCAAACAGTTCCTGGCGCGAGTAAGGGAAGTGTTCGCACAGGTGGTTGCTGACCGTCTCGCCCAGCCGCCGCAGTTCGCTTTGCAGCAGGCCGTGCAGGCTGGGCACGCAGCCGCCGCAACCTGTCCCGGCCCCGGTGCAGCTTTTCAGCGCCTTGATATCGCGTGCCCCATCCCCAATCGCGGCGCACACGGCGTCGGCGCGCACGTTCTCGCATGAGCAGATCAGGGTGTTGGTGCTTACAGGGATTGCTGCGCCACCCGGCAGCGGCGGCACGATCAGCGTTTCGGGCGGCACAGTCAATGGCGTGCCCGACAGCGCCAGATCAAGCAGATCGTTGTAACGTGCGGTGTCGCCCACCAGCAGCCCGCCCAGCACGCGTAGGCCATCGGCAGACAGCACCAGTTTGCTGTAGGTGCCGCGCACATTGTCGCTCAGGGACACGGTGCGGCAGCCCTCGGTCACACCCTTGGCGTCGCCGAAGGAACCCACCTCCACCCCCAGCAGTTTGAGTTTGGTGGACAGGTCCGCGCCTGTGAACGTCGCCGGAGCGTCACTCAGCCCCAGCCCGTGCAGGATGTTCGCCGCCGCCACCTTCGCCATGTTGTAACCGGGGGCCACCAGACCGTAGATGCGTCCGTCGTGCAGCGCGCATTCGCCCACCGCGTACACGTCCGGCGCGCTGGTCCGGCAAGTGTCGTCAATAACGATGCCGCCACGTTCGCCCAGCGCCAGCCCACTTTCGCGGGCCAGATCGTCACGGGGGCGGATGCCTGCCGAGAAGACCACCAGATCGGCCTCCAGCGTACCGCCGTCGGCGAAAGCCAGCCCGGAGACATGCCCGGCAGCGTCCAGCGTCACTTCAGAGGTGGATTTGCCGACATGCACGCCGATGCCCATAGCTTCAATGGTGCGGCGCAGGGTCTGGCCGCCCTCCGCGTCAAGCTGGGCGGGCATCAGTTGCGGAGCAAATTCCACGACATGCGTGGTCAGTCCCAGCTTTTGCAGTGCGCCCGCCGCCTCCAGCCCCAGCAGCCCGCCGCCGATGACCACGCCGCTTTTCGCATTCCGTGCCGCATCCCGAATCTGTTCCAGATCATCTAGCGTGCGGTACACGAAGCAGCCGGGCGCGTCCCTGCCGGGGATGGGCGGCACGAAGGGAAAGCTGCCAGTGGCGAACACCAGCGCGTCGTAATGGATGGTCTGATCGTTGACCTGAATCGTCTTCTGCGCGGTGTCCACGCCATGCGCCTTGCCATAGATGACTTGTACACCGCCCTCTTCGTACCTCGCAGCAGTCGCCAGCGCCAGATCGGGGGCCGGGTCATCAAAGTGGCTGGACAGGTGAACGCGGTCATAGGCCAGCCGCGTTTCCTCGCAGATGACGGTGATTTGAAAAGCAGTGTCATTGGCCTGGGCTTGCAATTGCTCCACCAGGCGGTGGCCCACCATGCCGTTGCCGATCACGACGATCCGGGGCGGGTGTGCTGGGGCGAGTGGAGTTGACGGTTGGTTCTGTGGCTGAGGCATAGCAAGGCTCCTGAAACGTCCTCCACGGTTGGAGGCGGGGGAGTCGGGCTGGCGTGGGGCCAGACCTGCTGACCATTTGGACCGATTCATCGCAATTTGTCAAGAGACTTTTGAACGGAATGCAGATTTTCTAGATGTCTAGTGCTAAATGATCCAGATTTCGTGCCATTTGGTCAAATCTGGCCTTGACAGATCGCAGCCTCTCCCGCAGGCTCAGCCCCATGACTGCGCCCTCCCTTCCGTCACCCGGCCCGCGCGTCGTTCGCACCACCTGTCCGTACTGCGCGGTGCAGTGCAACTTTGATGTGCATGTGGAAAATGGGCTGGCCGTCAAGTTGATGCCCACGAAGGAATGCCCGGTGGCGCGCGGCACGGTGTGCAAGAAGGGGCTGGCGGCCCTGAACGATCTGCGTCACCCCGAACGCCTGACCGATTCGCTGCTCCGCAAGAACGGTCAACTGGTCCCGGTGTCCTGGGCCGAGGCGCTGGCCTACGTGCGGGACGCGCTGACACCGCTGCTGGACAGCAATCCGGCGGCGGTGGGCGTGTACGGCAGTGGCAGCCTGACCAACGAGAAGACCTATCTGCTGGGCAAATTCGCGCGGCTGGCGCTCAGGACGCCCAACATTGACTACAACGGGCGCTACTGCATGGCCTCGGCCTCGGCAGCGTTAAACCGCACGGTGGGCTATGACCGGGGGCTGGGCTTTCCGCTGGGCGAGATGGCGGGCAGTGACCTGATCCTGCTGGTGGGCGCGAACATCGCCGAAACCCTGCCGCCGATCATGCAATATCTGAAGGCAGCAAAGGACCGGGGCGGCGTGGTCTACAGCATTGATCCGCGCGCCACCGTCACTTCTAAAGTCGCCGGGCAGCATCTGGCCGTGCGTCCCGGCAGTGATGGCGTGCTGGCGCTGGGATTGATCCACCTGATGAAACGCTGGGGCAAGATTCGCCCCACCGCCCCCGCCCACGGGCTGGCCGAGGTGCTGGCGCAGGCCACCGCGTACCCGTCCCAGCGTGTGGCTGCCGAATGCGGTATCCCCGAAAGTGAGCTGCTGCTGCTGGCCAAACGCTACGCCGAGGCCGCCAAACCGCTGATTCTGACCGGACGCGGCGCGGAGCAGCACGCCCACGGCACCGATACCGTGCAGGCGTGGCTGAACCTGTCGTATCTGACCGGGCATTTCGGCAAACCCGGTGGCGGCTACGGCACCCTGACGGGGCAGGGCAACGGTCAGGGCGGGCGCGAACACGGCCAGAAGAACGATCAGCTCCCTGGCGCGCGTTCCCTGCGCGATCCGCGCCACCGCGCCGAGATGGCCGCGTTGTGGGGCTGCGCGCCCGAAGACCTGCCCCAGCCGGGCCTGAGCGCCCAGAACCTGCTGAACGCCTGCGGCCAGCCGGGCGGTATTGAGGCCCTGATCGTGCTGGGCAGCAACCCGGTGGTCAGCGCGGCGGGGGCGGGGCAGATCACGGAGAACCTGAAAGCCCTCAAGCACCTGATCGTCATTGACTTTCTGCCCAGCGAGACCGCGCAGCTTGCCACCCTGGTCTTGCCCGGCGGCATGTGGTGCGAGGAGGAAGGCACCACCACCAACCTGGAGGGCCGCGTGCAGCGCCGCCGCAAGGCCATCACTGCCCCCGGCGCGGCCCGCGAGGACTGGCGCATTCTGTGTGATCTGGCGGCAGCCGTCGGACGCCCGCAGGGCTTTGAATACGCCGCCTTCCGTGAGTTGCAGGATGAGTTTTTCCGCGCCACGAAGGGAGGTAAAGCTGATTACAGCGGCCTCAGTGCCGAGAGGCTGGACCGTGCCAGCGCCCAGTGGCCGGTGCGGCACCCGGACGGCCCCGACACGCCTCACGCCTACGCGCCCGCCTATCCCACCGCTGACGGCTGGGCGACGCTGCACGTTCCCGAATTGCCCGCCCCGGCCCAGGCCCGCCAACTGAC
The DNA here is from genome assembly GCF_000701405.1 of Deinococcus marmoris DSM 12784. Lineage (GTDB taxonomy): Bacteria > Deinococcota > Deinococci > Deinococcales > Deinococcaceae > Deinococcus > Deinococcus marmoris. Next base: position 40,725 of record NZ_JNIV01000017.1, on the reverse strand, counting down.
CCTGACTACCGGGCGGCTGGGTCACCACTACCAGAGTGGCACCCAGACGAGGCGCAATACCGCGCTGCTCTCCAAGAACGGGGCCGATCACGGCGCACAGGTCCACCCCGAAACCGCCCGCGACTATGGCCTGCGCGCGGGCGAGGAGGTCATCCTCCGCACGGCGGACGGGCAGGTCACGCTGCCTCTGACCCTGAATCCCAGCCTGCGCCCCGACACGGTTTTTCTGCCCTTCCACTGGCCCGAGGCGGCCAATCTACTGACCGATCCCCACACCCTGGACCCCCATTCTCACATGCCTGCGTTCAAGGCGACGGCGGTGACGCTGCTCCCGGCCCACGCTGAGGTCTTTTCGGCGGCGCGCGGCGGGCTGGAGGTGGTGCTGGGCTAGGCCGCCCGGTTTTCGCCTTCTCCCCTCGCCTCCATTCCCCCAGAGGTTCGCCCATGACCCACACCGCCCCGACGCCCGCTAGCACTGCCCCCGCCCTGACCCCCGACGCCCGCAAAGTCGTGGCCTGGAGTACCGTCGGCTTCACGCTGATGTTTGCCGTGTGGCTGATGTTCGCCATCCTGGGCCTGCCGATTCGCAAGGAACTGGGCCTGAGCGACGCGCAATTTGCGCTGCTGACCGCCATTCCGGTGCTGACCGGATCGCTGCTGCGCCTGCCTGCGGGCATCTGGGCGGACCGCTACGGCGGCAAGAAGGTCTTTCTCGCCAATACGCTGCTGACCGCCGCGTTCTCGCTCGCATTGGCCCTCGTTCCCACCGGGGGCGCTGACGGCTACAACCTGTTGCTGGTCTTGGCCCTGGGCGTGGGTCTGGCCGGGGTCAGTTTCGCGGTGGGCAATGCCTGGATCGCGCAGTGGGTGCCCGCCGCGCGGCAGGGGCTGGCACTGGGCACCTTCGGGGCCGGGAACGCGGGCGCGAGCATCACCAAGCTGCTGGCCCCTGCCCTGATCGGTGTGGTGCCGCTGGGCCTGCTGATTCCGGGCGGCTGGCAGTTCGTGCCCTTCGTCTTCTCGCTGGCGCTGCTGGTGTGCGCTGGCCTGACCGCTGCCCTGACCCCCGCCGATGTCGCCACGCCGGGGACCCGCACGCTGGCCGACTGGCTGCGTCCGCTGGCGCAGGCACAGGTCTGGCGCTTCGGGCTGTATTACGTGGTTTTCTTCGGCGCGTACGTGGCCCTCAGCCTGTTTCTGCCCAGATATTACGTGGACCACTACGGCATTCCACTCGCACAGGCCGGGCTGCTGACCGCGCTATTCATCTTTCCGGCTAGCCTGCTGCGCCCCGTCGGCGGCTACCTGAGTGACCGCTTCGGCCCGCGCGGCGTCACCGTGGTGGCATTCGCCGCGATGCTGCTGGGCCTGCTGTTCCTCACCCGCGAGTTGCCCCTGACCGCCTTTATGCTGCTGACCACCGTGGTGGGCCTGGGCATGGGCGTGGGCAAGGCCAGCACCTACACGCTGGTGGCGCAGTGGCACCCCGGCCAGATGGGCACAGTGGGCGGATTGGTGGGCCTGCTGGGTGGCCTGGGCGGATTTTTCCTGCCGCTGGTCTTCGCGGCCCTGAAGCCCACGCTGGGTACGCAGGCCGCGTTTATCGTCCTGCTGGCCCTGACCGGCCTGACCACCGCCGTCTTTATCGGCAGCATGATGCGCTTGCGGGCGCTGGGACGGCAGCCGAATTTCGCCTGAGCATCTAAAATTCCGGGGGGTCTGTGTGGGCGTGAACAGCCCACCGGACTCCTTTTCGGTTGATGGGCGAAAGGTGGCCATCGGCTGTTGTGGAACACACCGGACGTGCCGAGGGACATGTTTTTCGGTGGCGTCCATCCGCCTGCTGGTCTAGACTCGTGGCAATGAGCGCAGCAACAAGCAGTGAGCGGGTCCGCGTGGGTCCAGAATCCGAGATGCCCGAGGGTCACCAGATCACCGTGGACATGGACGGCATCAGCGTGCTGGTGGTGAATTTCGAGGGCGTGTTCTATGCCCTGCGGAACAACTGCACCCACCAGGATTATCCGCTGCTGGGTGGCGAGGTCAGCATGGGCCGCATCACCTGCCAGAAACACGGCGCGAAGTTTGAGCTGGCGACGGGCAAGGCCAGGTCGCTCCCCGCCGTCAAGCCCGTCAGGCTGTTCAAGACCGAGGTGGAGGAAGGCGTGGTGTACGTCTCACCGCTGGAGTAGAGGCCAAAAAGGGCCGCACTAGAATTCCTTCCGGTGCGGCCTTTTTGGTGCGGAGCGTCAGCGCTGGTTGCCGCTGATCTCGTCTGCGAGTTCCTCGGACTGGCCGGGCAGCAGGTCACCGGGCTGCTCGCGCACATGCGGCGCGACTTTCTCGCTGGGGGGGGTGTAGCCGGGGTTCTGATCGGCGCGTCCCACCACGGGGCCACGGCCCAGCGCCGCCGCCGGGTTGACCCCCAGGCCCGCCGAGGGAACAACCTCGTCCAGCGCCTCGCCGCCCAGCCCAGCCACGCTCTGCGCCCCGGCAAATTCGGGAGCCTCGGGGTCATGTTCCATGGCGATCACGTCCCGCGTGGCCAGATGGTCATATTTGCCGGTGACATCTTCTGCGGCGTCTGCCTGCGGCGGCGTTCCCTCACCGTGGTCCGCGCTGCCCACCCGGTCATCCCCAGGCGTGGTGGTGTAAACAACCGTGTGGTTGTCCTTGGGGTCCGGCGTGTCAAACCCTGTTTCCGCACCCGTCCTGCCATCGGTTTCGGGGCCGATCACGTTGGGGTTGGGGGCGTCTGTTCTGCGCTCGTCACTCATGCCCCAGTCTGTCCCAGGGCGCGGTGAGGTGGATACGGCCCGCCTTCCCGGTTTCTTGAGGGTCCATGAATGCCCGTTCAGGGCGGCCCGGCCAGCAGAATCAGCACCTCGCCGTGGCCTTCCTCCTGCGCCAGATTGGCAGCGCTGAGTCCCTCCTCGTTCACGGCCCCCGGCATGGCCCCGTGCGAGAGCAGCAGCCGGACCAGTTCGGCGTTGCCGTTCTGCGCCGCGCCCATCAGTGGGGTGAGTCTGCCGCTCTGCACGGCATTCACGTCTGCTCCTGCCTCCAGCAACTTCCGGGCGAGGTTGGTGTGGTTTCCGGTCACCGCCGAATGCAGCGGCGCAACCTGCATGGCATTCTGGCTGACCGTGTTCGCGTCTGCCCCGCGCGTGAGCAGCAGCGCCGCCATTTCCTCCTGTCCGAAGAAAGAGGCGAGGCCCAGCGGGGAAAACCCGTCGGGACTTACAGAGTTCAGCAGCCCAGAATCGGCGTCCAGCAACTCGCGCACGCGCTCTGTTTCCCCAATCGCCGCCGCCTCAAAGATGTCCAGCGCCGCGCCCTCCTGCACCAGCACGCGGGCCATTTCAGGGTGATGGTAATAGGCGGCGAACAGCACCGGGGACACGCCCATCGGGCTGAGTGCTGTCAGCAAGGCGCGGTCCTGCCTCACCAGCTCGCGCACCGCCCCGGCGTCGTTGGCGCGGATTGCCAGAAACAGTTCCTTCTCGGCCTCGGTGGTCACGTCAGTTCCTGGCCCGGACCACCACGGCGATGCCCATGCCGCCGCCGATGCACAGGCTGGCCACCCCAGTTTCCTTCCCGGTGCGCCGCAGCGCGTGAATCAGCGTGACCAGCACCCGCGCCCCACTCGCGCCGATGGGGTGGCCCAGCGCAATTGCGCCTCCGGTGATATTCACCCGCGCTGGGTCCGCCCCCAGATCCCGCACCACGGCCAAAGACTGCGCGGCGAAGGCCTCGTTCAGCTCCAGCAGGTCCACGTCGGCCAGGGTCAGGCCGGCCCGCTCCAGCGCAATGGGAACGGCTCTGGCCGGGCCAATGCCCATGACTTTGGGGTCCACGCCAATCGCCGCATAACCGCTGATCTCGGCCAGAATGCTCAGGCCGTTGGCTCTGGCGTAGTCCTCGGTGGTCACTGCCAGCATGGCCGCGCCGTCGTTCAGGCCGCTGGCGTTGCCCGCCGTCACCGTGCCGTCTTTCTTGAATGCCGGGCGTAACTTTGCCAGCGCTTCGGCAGAGGTGGCGCGCGGGTACTCGTCGGTGTCAAAGGTGGTGGGGCCTTTCTTGCCCGGTACTTCTATCGCCACCAGTTCATCGGCAAAGTGCCCGCCCGCCAGTGCGGCGGCGGCGCGGTTCTGGCTTTCCAGCGCGAAGGCGTCCTGCTCTTCGCGTGTAATGCCCCACTGGGCGGCAATATTTTCTGCCGTGATCCCCATGTGGTAATCGTTGAATACGTCGGTCAGCCCTTCACTCAGGATGCTGTCCAGCGCCGTCGCGTGGCCCAGGCGGTAGCCCTCGCGGGCGCGGGGCAGCAGGTACGGCGCGCGGCTCATGGACTCGGTGCCGCCCGCCAGATACAGCCTGCCGTCCCCCGATTTCAGGCCCTGAGCCGCACTGATGACCGATTGCAGACCGCTGCCACACACGCGGTTGACCGTCAGGCCCGGCACATGGTCCGCCAGACCCGCGCCCAGCGCCACCTGCCGCGCCACGTTCATGCCGTTGCCCGCCTGAAGCACGTTGCCCACGATCACGTCGGCAATGTCGTCCCCAGGCAGACCCCCGGCCACCGCCCGCGCCGCTGCCACGCCCAGTTCGGCAGCCGAAACGTCTTTCAATCCGCCCATGAAGCTGCCAATCGGTGTGCGCCGCGCCGCCACGATCACGATTTTCGGGTTGTTCTGAGCTGCGTTTTGAGTCATGGCCCAAGTCTAGCGGGCGGCTCTACTCTGACTCTATGAACTCCGGCTCTGTGAACGCCAGCTCTGCGCCCCGCCCCACGCCCCAGCCCCGCGCCGCCTACCCGTACCACCACCCCATCCAGACCCGCTGGGCCGACAACGACGTGTATGGCCATGTCAACAACGTGACCTATTACGCCTACTTTGATACGGCGGTCAACGCCTATCTGGCTGCTCAGGGGGCGCTGGACATCCGTGGTGGAGAGGTGATCGGTCTGGTGGTGGAAACGGGCTGTGCCTTCTTTGCGCCCGTCGCCTTTCCCGAGGCGCTCCAGGTGGGTGTGCGGGTGGCAAAACTGGGCCGGAGCAGCGTGCGTTACGAACTGGCGGTGTTTCAGGAAGATTCAGAAAAGGCTGCCGCCCAGGGTCATTTCGTGCATGTCTACGTGGACCGGGCCTCGCGGCGTCCGGTGGACCTGCCCCCGGTTCTGCGGGCGGCGCTGGAAGCCCTGACAGTGGCTTGAAACTGGGTTAATCCTCTGCATGAAGTGCGGATCAGGATTGCCCGTTATACTGTGCCCATCTTCAACCAGGGAAAACGCCGTGTGCCATAAGGTTCAGGGGCGTTCACAGGAGGGTATTCATGGGAATTGACCGCCGCAAGTTTTTGAAAGGGGCCGCCGTCACCGCCGCTGCCAGCACCGTCTTCTCGCCTCACAGCTTCGCCCAGACCGGCAACGTGCGCTGGAAATGCGCCACGAGCTGGCCCAAGAGCCTGGACGTGCTGTTCGGCGGCGCGCAGATGATCGCGGACCGCGTGAGTGCCATGACCGACGGCAAGTTCACCATTCGCGCCTACGAGGCAGGGGAACTGGTTCCCGGCCTTCAGGTGCTGGACGCCGTGCAGCAGGGCACCGTGGAATGCGGCCACAGCGCCGGGTACTACTACGTGGGCAAGAACCCCGCCCTGGGTTTTGCCACCGGCGTTCCCTTCGGCCTGACCGCCTCCGAGCAGAACGCCTGGATCTACAGCGCGGGCGGTCTGGAACTGATCCGCGCCGTCTATGACGATTTTGGGATCATCAACTTCCCGGCGGGCAACACCACCGCGCAGATGGGCGGCTGGTTCAAGAGGGAAGTCAAGACGGCGGCGGACTTCAAGGGCCTCAAGATGCGGATTCCCGGCATCGGCGGGCAGGTCATGGCGAAACTGGGCGTGAACGTGCAGGTGCTGCCCGGCGGCGAAATTTATCTGGCGCTGGACCGTGGGGCCATTGACGCCGCCGAGTGGGTCGGGCCATACGACGACGAGAAGCTGGGGCTGCAAAAAGCCGCCAAGTTCTACTACGCCCCCGGCTGGTGGGAACCCAGCGCAGCCTTTGACCTGATGGTGGGCAAAAAAGCCTACGCCGCGCTGCCCAAGGCGTACAAGGAAATTCTGGCGAGCGCCTGTGCCGAGGCCAACCTGGCCGTCGCCGCCGACTACGACGCCAAGAACCAGGCCGCGCTGCAACGCCTCAAGAAGGGCGGCACCCTGATCCGCCGTTATTCCACCGACATCCTCAAAGCGGGCAACAAGGCCACACAGGAACTGCACGCCGAGAACTCGGCCAAGAATGCTGATTACAAGAAGGTGTACACGCCCTGGAATGCCTTCCGCCGCGATGTCCGCGCCTGGCACCAGGTCAATGAACGTCCCATGATTGACTTCACCAGCTAAAATTTTCTGACAGCAAGAAGGCCCGCACTGAGTTTGTGCGGGCCTTCTTCTGTTGCCTTCTGGAAAAGAGGTGGAGCCTTTTGTGCGCCCCACCTCTCCCATTTTCTTACGGCCCAGCGGCCCGCAGCCCCGTCAATCCGGGGAAGACGATGCACAGCGCCAGCACGAAGATCTGAATGAAGATGAACGGCACCACCCCCCGGTAAATATCGCTGGTTGCCAACTGTTTGCCCGCAATCCCTCGCAGATAGAACAGGGAGAATCCAAACGGCGGCGTCAGGAAGCTGGTCTGGAGGTTGATGCCCAGCAGGATGCCGTACCAGATCATGTCCACGCCCAGTTCGCGGGCGACGGGCGCAAAGATGGGCAGCAGAATGAAGGCGATTTCAAAGAAGTCCAGGAAGAAGCCCAGGAGAAAGATGGCCAGATTGGTCACGATCAGGAAGCCCAGCACGCCGCCTGGCAGGTTGGCCAGGATGTTCTGCATGTACAGATCGCCGTCCAGCGCCCGGAACACCAGCGAGAACGACGTGGAGCCGATCAGGATGAAGATGACGAAAGTGGTCAGGCGGGCGGTGGACAGGGTCACTTCCCACAGCGCCCCCCGCGTCATCTTGCGGTTGGCCAGAGCCAGCAGCACCGCGCCCAGCGCCCCCACTGCTCCGGCTTCGGTGGCGGTGGCGAGGCCGAAGAAAATGGAACCCAGCACCGCGAAGATCAGCAGCAGCGGCGGAATCATGGCCCGCACCACCTGCAACGCCATCGCGGCGGGCTTGATGTTCAGTTCGGCGGCGGGCATGGCCGGGGCCAGCTTGGGGTTCATGGCCGAGCGCACGATCACGTACACGATGTACAGCCCCGCCAGCATCAGCCCCGGTACGAGGGAACCCAGGAACAGGTCGCCCACCGACACGCCCAGTTCGCTGCCCAGTACCACCAGCACCACGCTGGGCGGAATGACCTGCCCCAGCGTGCCGGACGCCGCGATCACGCCGCTGGCAAGGCCCTTGTCGTAGCCGTAGCGCAGCATGATCGGCAGGCTGATCAGGCCCATCGTGACCACCGTGGCGGCCACCACGCCCGTCGTGGCGGCCAGCAGCAGGCCCACCAGCACCACGGCCACCGCGATGCCGCCGCGCAGCCGCCCGAACAGCAGACCCGCCGTCCGCAGCAGGTCCTCGGCCAGCCCGCTCTTGCCCAGAATGCCGCCCATGAACACGAAATACGGAATCGCCAGCAGCGTGAAGTTGCTCATGGTGCCGAAGATGCGGTCAGGAATGGCGCGCAGCAGCAGAGCGTCAAATTGGCCGGTACTCAGGCCGATCAAGCCAAAAATAATGCCGGTCCCGGCCAGCGAGAACGCCACCGGAAAGCCGCTGAAGATCAGAACGAACGCGCCGAAAAACATCCACAGCCCGATGGCTTCCACTACTGCTTCCTCTGATTGTTCTTCATCTGTTCTTCAGCCTCGTCGGGGATGCCCACCAGCAGGCCGTCCAGCCCGGCGCGCTCCAACTGCACGTCGGCGGCCAGGGCAGCCACCTCGTCCAGCTCATCCTGGGTGCGGTACTCATAGTGTCCAGTGAGTGCGCCCGCCGCCTTGATCGCCTCGCCGACGCCCTGAATGAACAGCAGCACGAAGCCGATGGGCAGCAGCAGCTTGATGGGCCAGCGCAGCAGCCCGCCCGGATCGGAACTGCCTTCCTGAATGCCGTAGCTGAGCTGGAACCACGGTATCGCCACCCACAGCACGATCACGCAGAACGGCAGCAGGAACAGCAGCGTGCCCAGCAGATTGATCAGCGCCCGGCGTTTGGGGGCCAGCCGCCCATACAGCACGTCCACCCGCACATGCTCGTCCACGCTCAGCACGTACGCGCCGCCCAGCAAAAAGATCACGCTGAACAGATACCACTGGAGTTCCAGCAGGGAATTGCTGCTGAACGCCGTGCCCAGATACCGGTCCGCGAACCGCCCGAACACGTTGAAAAGGCCCACGCCGATCATCAGCAGCGTCACTCCGCCGATCAGGATGCCCAGCCAGGATGAAAAACGGTCTATTGCGCGCGCAAGTCCCAGCAGTGCTGGCATCCCTACCTCTCTTCGGATGGTCCGCGCCGCAACCCGCGCTGCACGCTGAAACCGCTCCTTTAGAATTTGTTTACCTGCGGAGTATACGGGTCCAGCCAGGCAGGGAAGTCATACGGACTCCGATTGAAAGGTGTTGGAAACACCCGGAAATCCGAACGAAGCGAGCAGGAAGAAAACGGGTTCCGGGCGTGGAATGTAAGAACCCTGCGCTGTCCCGATTTCTATGCGAAATAGACGGCATCCGTATCAGGTCATTCGCGCCCGCGCCCGGCCCGCCAGACCAGCCACATCAGCAGCGGCTGGAGCGGCAATCTGGCCCAGGCCACCCACGCGGGCACGCCGAATTTCTGCGGTTCCTGCGCCATGTAGATGTTGGCGGGAAAGACGGCCAGCAGCAGCGCCAGCAGTCCCCAGCGGGCGGCGGGCCGGGTGGCCGGGTGCAGCAGCCCCAGCCCGCCTGCCAGTTCCGCCGCGCCGCTGATCAGCGTGGCGGCGCGGGCGGGCATGGGCAGCCCCGGCGGCACAATCCGGTCAAAAAACTGCGGCGCGACAAAGTGCGTGATCCCCGCAGCAGTGAAAATGAGCGCCAGCGCCAGTACGCCGGGGGTGGGACGGCCAGCTCTGGAAGGGGCAGTTTCGGCCATAGTCCACTGTAGCCGTATAGGTGCAGCAGAAAGGGCCAGGAGATTTCGCCTCCTGGCCCCGCTGTTCTGTGGTCAGCTTTAGCCCTGCTTGCTGGCTGGCACGGAACGCGCTTCCTCGACGTCCTTCTTTTCCTTCAGACCGTCGTGTTCGGTGTTGCGGGCGGCAGTGGCCTCGCGGTCATTGTTGCCCTTGAAAGACGGCTTGTGGCCGTCGTCGATCTCGTGGACTTCCTTCTTGTTGCGCTCGAACTGATCGGGCATGCTGGTGTGGCCGCTGTTCTTATCGTCTTTGTCTGGCATGAGGAGAGGCTGACAGCTTTTCAGTTGCACGAGGACAGAAAAGCTTCAAGCCGCATTCAGAGATGAAGGGGAGATAAAGCCCTCACATCTTGGGCAAGGTAACGCCTTTTTGGCCCTGATACTTCCCTTTGCGGTCCCCATACGTCACTTCGGGGCGCTCACCTTCAAAAAAGAGAAGCTGGACACAGCCTTCAAAGGCGTACATCTTGGCGGGAAGGGGGGTGGTATTGGAAAACTCCAGCGTGACATGGCCTTCCCAGCCGGGTTCTAAAGGCGTTACGTTTGCCACAAGGCCACAACGCGCATACGTCGATTTCCCCAGCGCCACCACCATCACGTTATCGGGAATCTTCAGGTATTCCAGACTGCGGGCCAGCGCAAAGGAGTTGGGCGGAATAATGATCTCGTTTGCTGTGATGTCCACGAAGCTGCGCTCATCAAAGTGCTTGGGGTCCACGATGGCGCTGTTGACGTTGGTAAAGATCTTCCACTCGTCGGCGCAGCGCAAGTCATAGCCAAAGCTGCTCAGGCCGTAGCTGATCACCTGCTGGTTCTCGGCAGTGCGGACCAGACGGTCCTCAAAGGGGTCGATCATGCCCGCGAGGGCCAGTTCGCGGATACGCCAGTCGGGCAGAATGCTCATGGCCGTCATGGTAGCCGCAAACAGAGGCACAAAGTCAGGCTTTCGACAGGGCGTCCGCCGTATGCGCGACATGCTTGCCGCCCTCTACCTCGATGATGTAGCGGGGATCGTCCTGAGTGGCGCGGTACTGAAAGCCGCTGACCTCGCCGTCCTCGTGCGCCACGCGGACCACCCGGTCACTGGCCTCGCCGCCGTGGCTATTCCATTTCACCTGATCGCCTTTCTTAAAGGTCATGCGGCCAGCGTGGCATCCGGCAGACGCGCTGCCCGTTGCCGCCCCTACAGTGTGGATGCCGGGTGAAAGCCGTGCAGTCGTCCAAACGGCAGTTGACCCCCCGTGCCCGCCGCCCTTATACTCTTGACCGCCACGCTGTAAAAGCGGGACAACCCTAGGGATATGGTGTAATGGCAGCACAACAGATTTTGGATCTGTTTGTTCAGGTTCGAATCCTGGTATCCCTGCCACCGCAAACAGAGCAGTCTCCGCGTCACCGGGAGGCTGCTTTTTTCGTTTGGTCCGTCGCAGCCGCGCCTCATGAAAATAAACGTCAGCTTCCTCACCTTCAGTCAGCCTCCTTTCACCGGGCGTCAGGTGCGGGGGCGTAGCGTATGGACACAAGCAAAGACGCACCGAAAACGCGCGCTGGGAGGCTCCCTGCGTGACCGGCGACGCCTGCTTCTCCCCGGAGGCTCCACCATGACTGCATTCTCTAAAACAGCGTCCCTCAAGAAGCCCGCCCTGCTGCTCGCCGTTTCTGCCGCGCTGCTGGGACTGGCCGCGCCCGCTTTCGCTGCGCCCAAGATCAGCGCCCAGAGCATCATCGTCAATCCGGTGGCCACCACCCTCAGCGCCCGCGTGTGGGTGAACCGCGATCCCAGCGGCGCGCAGAACCCCAGCTACCGCGTCGGCGAACGCATCACGCTGTACACCAGCGTCAACGAAAACGCCTATGTCTACCTGTTCAACGTCAACCCGGACGGCAGCAGCGATCAGATTCTGCCCAACCGCATCAGCTCCAGCAACTATGTGCGCGCTGGGCAGACCCGCGCCTTTCCGGCCAGCGGTGACCAGTTCACCTTCGACGTGGCTGGCCCTTACGGCCTGAACCGTGTGCTGGTCATCGCCAGCCGCCGCGCCCTGAACCTGAACGAGCTGAGCAGCTATCAGAACGGGGGCAACTTCGCTGTCGTCAAGCCCAAGACCAGCCAGGGTCTGGCACAGGCGCTGAGCATTGTGGTGGACCCGGTCCCCAGCCCCGTGACGCAGCCCGTGGCCCAGACCGACTGGATCAGCGACACGGCGTATTACACCGTGGGCTACTGATCGTCTGAGGTAAAAGCGCACAGCCTGACCTCTCCACCCCGAAAGTGATCCAGAGCTTTCAGGATGGAGAGGTTCGATTTTTAGACCCCTCAGTGCAGGGGAACGTGGCCGGGAAAGCCTATAACCCAATCTAAAAGATCGCCCACCATCGCGCTGGCCGTGATCATGCCGCCCGCACCGCCCCCGGCGAAGATCAGGGTGCCGCACTCCTCGCCCTCGTAGACCAGGGCGTTGCGGCTGGCCCCGGCGTTGCACAGGGGATGGTTCTCGGGCAGGCGCTGCGGCGCAACCGTAGCCCGCCAGCCTGTCCCGTCGCGTTCCAGCTCGGCCACCAACTTGATGCGTTCGCCTGCCGCGCGGGCGTCCTGAATGTCCTTCTGGGTGATGTCCTCGATACCCTCCACCTGCACGGCACTATACGGAAAATTGCCGTCGGCGCAAAAACGGGCCAGGACCGCCAGCTTGTGCGCGGTGTCGAAGCCGCCGACATCCAGCGTCGGCGGGGTCTCGGCGTAGCCCAGCGCCTGCGCCCCGGCCAGCGCGTCGGCGTAGTCTCTGCCTTCTTCCATCTGGTTCAGGATGTACAGGCACGTTCCGTTCAGCACGGCTTGCAGGCGGGTGAAGGTGCTGGCGCGCAGGACGGTACTCATCGGGCCGATCACCGGGGTTCCAGCCATCACGCTGGCCTCGTAGTACAGGCTTCCGGCCAAAGCGTACTCGCGCAGCACGTCCCAGCGTTCGGCCAATAGCGCCTTGTTGGCGGTAATGACCGGACGGCCCGAGCGCAGGTACGGCAGCAGCATTTCCAGCGGGCGGTCCACGCCCCCCATCGCCTCGATGACCACCCCGCATTCCTGCAAAAAGCCCGGATCGGTGGTCACGCGCGTTCCGGGCGGCACGTCGCGCACCTTGTTCACGTCGCGCACCAGCACCCCGGAAATCTCGATCTTCACGCCCAGGTCCGTAAACACGCTTTCACGGCGCTTGATCAGGTTCAGCACGTCCTGGCCGACAGTGCCGCTGCCCAGGACGCCCACGGTAACAGTTCTCATGCCCCCAACCTTAACGCGGTATCGGAAGAGGGGCCGGGGCCGGGTTAGGTGTGGGCCGCACCTCCCCATGTCCGGCCCTGTGACCTCGCTCCAAGTCGTCTAGCCGGGGGAACGCTAGACTGCGCCGCATGTTACCTGTGTCTAAATTCTGTCTGTTGTTGGATTGTCTGTTCAAAGACGGCCCAACGGCTGAAAGTCCGCCGCGCCCCTGTGCGCCGCGTGCTGCGTCTGTCTTATGAGTTCGCGTCTGCAAGAACTCCAGTCTGAATTTGGGCTGGTGGAGCGTCGCCTGGGTGATCCGGCAGCCCTGGCTGATGGCCGCGAGTACGGCAAGCTGACCCGCCGCCACCGTGAACTGCTGCCCCTGGTCACCCTGCTGCGCGAGCGAGACGGCCTGGAAACCGATCTGGCCGGAGCGCGTGAGTTGCTCTCAGACCCCGACATGAAGGAGCTGGCAGCGGGCGAGATTAAGACCCTTGCTGCCCGCCTCGCGGAAATCGAGTCCGAGCTGGAAGTCCTGCTGCTGCCCACCGATCCAGACGACGCCAAGGACGTGATCCTGGAATTGCGGGCCGGGGCGGGCGGCGCGGAGGCCGGGCTGTTCGTCACCGATCTGCTGCGGATGTACACCCGTTACGCCGAGGGCCTGAACCTGAAAGTCAATGTCATGGACGCCAACGAGAGTGATCTGGGCGGCGCGAGCAAGGTGGTGGCGGAAGTGACGGGCGACTCCGCCTTCCGCGCCTTCAAGTGGGAGCGGGGCGTTCACCGGGTCCAGCGCGTGCCAGCCACCGAATCGGCGGGCCGCATCCACACCAGCACCGTCACGGTGGCCGTGCTGCCGGAAGTCGAGCAGGACGAGATCCATCTGGACCTCTCCGAAGTTCGCATTGACGTGTACCGTTCGCAGGGTGCGGGTGGGCAGAGCGTCAACACCACCGATAGCGCTGTACGCGCCGTGTACCGCGCCGGAACCCCGGACGAGATCATGGTGATCTGCCAGGACGGGCGTTCGCAGATCAAGAACCGCGAGAAGGCGCTGGTGGTCCTGGCCTCGCGTCTGGCCGAACGCGAACGCGCTGCCCGCGATGAGCTGGAACGCAACGAGCGCGCCTCGCAGGTGGGCAGTGGGGACCGCAGCGAGAAGATCCGCACCTACAACTATCCCCAGAACCGCGTGACCGATCACCGGCTGGAAGGCGAAGACAAGAACCACCCGCTAGACAGCGTGATCAACGGCGCGCTTGTTCCAGTGGTGGCCGGACTGGCCCGCGCCGAGAAGGAACGGCAGTTGCTGGCGATGGCCGATCAGGACGGGACCGATCAGGACGGGACCGATCAGGATGAGGGCACAGGCCGGGGCGGGCAGTATGGCGCGGCGTGACCTGCTGGTGGCGGCAGGCATCCTGCGGGACCGGTTTGGGCGGGTACTGCTGGTCGGCAACGACTGGCAGGGCCACGGGCGCGTGCGTCACACCCTGCCCGGCGGCGTCGTGGAGAACGGCGAAACACTGCCCGAAGCCCTGTACCGTGAAATTTTAGAGGAAACCGGCCTGCGCCTGACCGGCATCCTGCACATGGCCTACACCGTGCATATCGAGGACGAGCGCCGGGGCGAACGCGCCATCGCCGTGGCTTTCGAGGCCACCTGGGAAGGTCTCCTGAATCCCGCCGATCCCGACGGCTTCATCGTCGAGGCCCGCTTCTGCACCACCGAGGAGGCGCTGGAGAAACTGGAATCCCCGCCCATGCGCGAACCCCTCAGCGACTTTCTAAAAACCGGGGAGCCGGGCCGCTTTTACGCTTTCAAGGGCTGGGACGGACGCGGCGGCCTGCGGATTCCCGCCCTGAAACCCCGCCTGTGATCTGCCCATGAAGGGGGAGAAGTTCGTCACCTCCTGGAGCGGCGGCAAGGACAGTGCCCTGGCGTTTCACCGCGTAAAGCGGGCCGGAGGCATTCCCCTCGCCGTCATCAACATGCTGGACGAGGCGGGGCAGCGTTCACGTTCACACGGTCTGCGCCCCGAAGTTCTGGAGGCGCAGGCTGCGGCGCTGGGGGTGCCGCTCAGAACGGCGCGCGCCTCCTGGGCCACCTACGAGAGCGAATTCACGGCGCTGCTGGCGGGTGCGGCGGTGGACGGCGCAACCGCTGCCGTCTTCGGAGACATCGATCTGGCCGCCCACCGCGAATGGGAGGAAAAGGTCTGTGCGGCGGCGGGTCTGCGGGTCAGTTTGCCCCTGTGGCTCGAACCGCGCCGCACGCTGGTGGACGAACTGCTGGGTCTGGGCTTCCGCGCCCTGATCGTCGCCGTCAAGGAAGACGCCCTGCCCGCACGTTTGCTGGGCAAGGCGCTGGACGCCGAACTGGTGGCCGAGATCGAGGGTCTGGGGGCCGATGCCTGCGGCGAGAACGGCGAATATCACACGGTTCTGGTGGGCGGGCCGGATTTTTCCCAGCCGCTCAACCTTATCCCTGGCCCAGCGGGGATTCACTACACGGGCGAAGGCTTTTTAAAGGTGGCGACGCTGGATCTGGTGCTGGGGTAGCCTCAGCCCAGGAAACCCGTCAGTCTGCTTCGCAGCCAGCTCCCCTTAGAAGGGAGCCAGAGGGCTTGAAAGATCGTCCAGCGCAGGAGGGGTTAAGCCGTGGGAGCAACCCACAACCCACCCTCACGCCATCCCGCTCAGTCGTAAGTCACGGCCAGCACTTCAAACTTGGCCGTCCCCTTGGGCAGTTGCACCGTTACCTTGTCGCCCTCACGCTTGCCGGCCAGGGCCTGACCGAAGGGGCTGGCGTCGCTGACGCGGCCATTGGGCACATCCACCTCGTAGGTGCCGACAAGCTCGAACTGGCGCTCGTTGCCCTTCTCGTCGCGCACCCTGATCTTTGCGCCCAGGCCCGCGCCCTTGCTGGCGTCGCCCGCGATGATCTCGGCGCGTTCCAGTTGGTTCTCGATCTCGACGATGCGGGTCTCGTTCTCGCTCTGCTGCATGCGGGCCTCGTCATAGGCCGCGCTCTCGCTCAGGTCTCCGTCGGCGATGGCGATGCCCATGTACTCCGAAATCTGCTCGCGGCGCACGGTCTTCAGTTGGTGCAGGGTTTCGGCCAGCTTGTCGTAGCCGCGCTGGGTCATGGTGATACGTTCCTGAGTCATAGAACTTTCAGTATAGGCCGCTTTGGGCAAAACCCGCCATCGGGTTTTCGGAAAGTGTCGGCGTTCCGTAAAGACCCGGTGTTTCGTAAAGGCCCGGTTCAGCGCCGGACCGCCCCACGCGCATAGGCTGCCGGACATGACCCGATACGACGATGACCGCGAGATCAGAGGCGAGGTACAGGACGAGGGCGTGGACCGCGAGATCCTGCAAGACAAGATGGTGGCCGAGGACCTGCTGAGGCAGGACACCAAGGCGGACCGCCGCAACCCCAACGATCAGCCCGGCTTCATGGACGGCATCCTGGGCGACTGGGACGGCGAGGTGCGCCAGGGCGATCCCAACAACATGACCGGTGGCGATCTGGAAGGCGAGGAACAAGGTGGTGAGGGCGTGAAACACAGTGGCGGTGTGGACGGCGGCCCAGCCCGCAGCACGCCACTGCCCGGTGATAGGAATCTGCCCGGTGACGAGAAGTAGAGATCAGCAAAGAAGCGGCCCCGATTTAAACGTCGGGGCCGCTTTCCTGATTGCCTTGATCTAGCGCCGTTCCACTCCAGTTTGCATGGCCGCCACCACCGCTTCCTGCGCTCGTTTCTGGGTGTC
The DNA here is from genome assembly GCF_000701405.1 of Deinococcus marmoris DSM 12784. Classification (GTDB taxonomy): domain Bacteria; phylum Deinococcota; class Deinococci; order Deinococcales; family Deinococcaceae; genus Deinococcus; species Deinococcus marmoris. The sequence goes on along the minus strand of NZ_JNIV01000017.1, from coordinate 24,495 downwards.
GTCCACCTCCACGGCCACCTGCTGCCCATTTTCCAGGTCCATCACGAAATGGTCCCCGTCCAGCCGCACGCGCGACAGAATCTGCTCCTCGCCTTCCGGACGGGTGGCGGCGCGCAGTTCCACGTACCGGCGCATCGGGGTGCGGATCACCTTGGGAGCCAGAATTTCTTCCACCTGAAAGATGCCGCCGGAATTGTTCATGGTCACGCTGATCAACACCGGCACATTGCGGCCCCGCTCGATCACCACCTCGTCCACGGCCAGCGCGCTGATCGAGTGGATGTCCACGCTGCCCAGGCTAAAGGCCTTGCGCCCGCGCCCCTTGGTGATGTCGGTGCCGTCGGCCACGGCGGTGATGCCGCCCTCCAGCGTTAGCGGCGGCGGGTTCAGATCGTGGCAGTTGATCGCGCCCAGAATGAAGGAACGCACCTTGGCCCGCTTAAACGGATCGGCGTACAGCGGTCCCATGATCCGGTCCAGAATCGGCAGCGCCAGCGCCACACCGTGCTGCTCGTGACTGGCACGGTGAATCTGGTTGCCGATGTCGTGCAGCATGGTCCCCAGGATCACGGCCAGATACACGTCGTCCGCGTCGCCCACCCCCGAATCCATGATGTCGGGCTTGACGCCGCCTTCCAGCAGCAGTTCGGTGATGGCGAGGCTGGCCGCCCCGGTAATGAATGAATGCACCCGCCCGTGATCGTTGTAGCCCAGCTTGCGCATGGTGATGTAGTTCGCCATGTCCCAGCAGGCCAGCGCTTCAGGATCGGTGGCCAGGGCGATGTAGGCAGCCAGCGCACGCGGGGAGTGGGCCAGATCGTCGCGGATGGCGGTGTCGGCCTCCTGAATGATCTTGGAGCGTGGGGTGGTGAACTCGACGACGCGGTCCGGCTGCCCAGCAACGAGTGGAGGCTCAGTCTGTACCCCAGCCACATCCTGCACGTTGCCTGCCTGCACGCTCAGCTTGAATTTCTGATCGGGCCTGCGCGACAGTTTCTGGTTGGGGCGGGTGTGGTCACTCACCCTGGAAATCTGCCTTGCGCTTGTTCAGGAAGGCGTCCACGCCCTCGCCGAAGTCCTTGGTGGCCACCAGCAGGCCAAACAGATCGGCCTCGACCTCTAGCCCGGCTTCGAGCGTGGTGTCCAGCCCCCGGCGCACCGCTTCCTTGACCAGCGACAGGGCAATCGGGGCGTTCTTCAGAATCTGCTCGGCCACCTCGCGCGATTTGCTCAGGGCGTCGTCGGCCACGTAGTTGACTAGGCCCATGCCAAAAGCCTCGGCGGCCTCCACCTGACGGGCGGTGAGCATCATGTCCAGGGCGCGCCCCGCCCCGATCAGTCGGGCCAGACGCTGCGTGCCGCCGAAGCCGGGCAGCAGTCCCAGCGTTACCTCGGGCAGCCCCATCTTGGCGTGGGTGGAGGCCACGCGGATGTCACAGGCCAGTGCCAGTTCCAGCCCGCCGCCCAGCGCAAAGCCGTTGATGGCCGCAATCACCGGAATGGGCAGCGTGGCGATCTGGTGCATCACGTCCTGTCCGGCCAGCGAAAGCTCGCGGCCCGCGTACACGCCGTCCAGCGTCTTGAACTCGGCGATGTCAGCCCCGGCCACGAAGGCCCGGTCCCCGCCCCCCGTGATGATCAGCGCGCCCACCTCGGCGTCCTCCATAATCAGGTCCAGCGCCGCGCTGATCTCTCCAAACGTCTCGGCATTCAGAGCGTTGAGGGCTTTGGGACGGTTGATCGTCAGAACCGCAATCGGGCCGTGGCGGTCGATCTGCACGTTCTCGAATTCCATCTCGTCCAACTGCGTATCAGGCTGTGTCATTCAGCCATTTTGACACGGCAGGCCGCGTAGGGACCGCGCTTCAGGTCCGCCTCGTCATGATTGGTGCCGGAGATCAATCCGAAGTCTGAAGATTTTTCGGACAACTTGAGGTTAAGTTACACCGATCACAGGAAGAGGGCCGCACTGTGCCGATGGAGCTGTGCCGATACAGAAGGTCTGATCCATCCGGGCGTTGCCCTGCGTGCCAGGATTCTCTCATGAGTAAGATTTTATGATTGCGCCACAATCGAATGTCCAGAATCAGACGGAAATCTGAGAGCAAGAGCATGAGACGGCATTTCTGACCAATACGTTCGGCAATTACCTGCTCACTCATCACTCACATAAGATGTTAGAATTCTTATCTAACTCACTTCTGATGAAAAGGGCAAGAGTGAAAGTTGTTGATTTCACAATCTACTCACGTCCTGTGCCTACGGTAGACGTAGGAAACAGGAGGACTGCTCTGTATTCAGACCCTCAGCTCTGCCCAGTTTCAATTTGCTCAGTTTCAAGGAGACCTTCACATGCGTAAATCCCTTATTCTCATCTCCACACTTGCCCTGAGCCTCGGCGTTGCCGGCGCGCAGACCGCCGCGCCTGCCACCAGCCCCGTCCCCGTGACCATCACCGACGTTCCCGCTGGACACTGGGCCAAGGACGCCGTGGACCGGATTGTCCAGTGCGGCCTGATCCAGGGCTTCCCCGACGGCACCTTCCGTGGCAATGAGAACCTGACCCGTTACCAGGCCGCCCTGATTTTCTACCGTCTCCTCCAGACCGGCGCGCTGAGCAACTGCGGTATGGATCAGGAAGGTATGGCTTCTGTGGCCAATGGCATGACCGAAGTCAGCACCGAGATGGCCGCCATCGCTGGCCGCGTGACCGACCTGGAAAAGCTGAACGCTGACCAGCAGGCCCGCATCGACGCGCTGGAAGCCAAGATCAACGAGATGGGCACCATGAGCGCCGGTGCCGACACCGCCGCCCTGACCGCCCGCATCGACGCGCTGGAAGCCGCCGTGCAGAACATCCCGGCTGGCCCTGTCGGTCCCGCTGGTCCTGCCGGCCCCGTCGGTCCTGCTGGCCCCGCCGGAGCCGCTGGCGTTGCAGGCACGACCACCACGGTCACCCCTGCGCCCGTCACTCCTGCCACGCCTACCCCCGGCACCACCGTCGTGATTGGCGAACCCAGCACCGACATGAGCATGGCCAGCGCCAAGACGCTGTACGCCGGCATCAGCGGCGGCGCGAACTTTGTGGACGGCTCCAGCAACTGCGTCAACAAGTTCCAGCAGAGCAAGCAGATCAACCTGTGCGTTACGGCTGGCGCGATGATCGGCTCCACCAGCGTGATCGGCCCGGTCGGCGCGCGTGTGGCGGCCCAGTACCAGCCCGGCTACAACGCCATCCACGCCGACGTGAACGCGACCTACAACATCAGCGCAGGCAACCTGAACCCTTACGTGGGCGCGGGCCTGGGTCTGACCAGCAGCAAGTCGCGCACCGCCACCGGCAACACCAACGCGACCGACACCTACGTCAACGCGCTGGTGGGTGTGGACTTCCGCGTCACCGACAGCATCGCTGCTTTCGTTGAAGGCAACGGACGCTACTACCTGACCAACAAGGGCTTCGGCACGGGTCTGAGCAACGTCCGCACCGACAACACCGGTACCGACTTCGACAACGGCAGCACCGCCGCTGCGAAGACCACCCGTGGCTTCGGCGGCGCGGTCAAGGCCGGCCTGAAGTTCTACTTCTAAACCCCTCACCAAGTTCGTGAAGCTGGCCTCCCCTGTGGAGGTCAGTTTTTTTGTTTTCATGTTTCGGTGTGGTGGAGTTGAGTAAATGAGGCCCTGCCTGCTCCTGCCCGGCCCATTGCTTTCTTCTGGCGGCGCTAGACTGTCTGTCATGCGCCTCATTTCTTTTATTCAGGTGCTGCTGCTGCTGGCGGTCCTGGCCTACCTGACCCTGTTCACGCTGGAGAACCCGGCGCTGGTGCGTCTGCCGCTGCCGTTCGGACGGGGCGAGCTGTCGCTGTCGGTGGGCATGACCGTCACGTTGTTCGCCCTGATCGGGGCGGCCTACACGGCGCTGCTGCTGTTGCCCCCGGTCTGGCAGGAGCGGGTGCGCCGCCGCCGCGAACGCCGGGAACGCCGCGTGGTAGAGGAACGGCTGACCGCCACCCTGCAAGCGCGGCTGGGGGCCATGCCTGCGGCAGTTCTGGTCACCAGTCCTGCGCCCGTTTCAGGCGAGGGGCAGCCTTCATGAAGGCCGTTTCCCCAAGTGCCGTGCCTGCGGCCCGCTGGCTGCTGGCCCCGCCAGCCAGCCGCGAGGAGCTGCTGACCGTCATGCGGCAATGGCGCGTCTCGCCGCCGCTGGCGCAGGTGTTGCATGGGCGCGGCCTGACCCCGGCGCTGCTGGACCCACCGCTGGTCCTGACGCCCAACCCGGCGCTGCGTGAGGCGGCCCGCCGCATCGTGGGCGCGGTGCGCGGCAAGAAGCGCATCCGCATCCACGGCGATTATGATGCCGATGGCGTCAGCGCCACCGCCGTACTGGTGCTGGGGCTGCGGGCGCTGGGCGCGGATGTTCACGGCTTCATTCCCCACCGACTGAACGAGGGCTATGGCGTCCACCCCGATAAGGTGGCCGAGCATGCCGAGAGCTGCGACCTGCTGGTCACGGTGGACTGCGGTGTCAGCAACGTGGACGAGGTGGCCGCCCTGCTTGCACTGGGCACCGAGGTCATTGTCACCGATCACCACACGCCGGGCGATAATTTTCCGGCGGCGCTGGTGGTTCACCCCAACCTGACTGACGGCTATGACCCGGCCCTGCACAACCTGACCGGCGCGGGGGTGGCCTACCACCTGCTATGGGCCATTCATGCCGAGCTGGGGCTGGACGAGCCGAGAGCGCTGTCCGCCCTGGCGACGCTGGGCACCGTGGCAGACGTGGCCCCGTTGATTGGCGAGAACCGTGCGCTGGTGCGTGCTGGGCTGGAAGCGTTGCGGGAGACCGAACTGCCTGGCCTGCGCGCCCTGCTGGATTCCGGGCGGGTTCAGCGCCCCACGGCGCGGGATGTGGCGTTCGTCCTCGCGCCCAGAATCAACGCTGCCGGGCGGCTGGGCGAGGCGGATGTCGCGCTGGAACTGCTGACCACCGCCAGCCGCCACGAGGCCACGCGGCTGGCCGAGTATCTGGAAATCCGCAACGTGGAGCGGCGCAAATTGCAGGACGAGATGTTCGCGCAGGCGCTGCAAATCGCCGATCCCAGCGACCCCGCGCTGGTGGTCACGCACCCGGAGTGGCACGCGGGCGTGATGGGCATCGTGGCCAGCAAGCTGGTGGAGACCTATCACAAGCCCGTGTTCATCGTGGCCCAGGGCAAGGGTTCGGTTCGCAGCACCCCCGGCATTAGCGCGGTGAACGGCCTGACGTACAGCAGGGATTTGCTCAAGCGCTACGGCGGTCACACCGGGGCGGCGGGCTTCTCGCTGGACGAGGCACAGTTCGGGGCCTTCCGCGAGCGTATTCACGCCTATGTGCAGCAGTTTCCCGCCCCTGTGCCGCGCGTGCGGCTGGACGCGGCGCTGCCCACGCTGGGCGCGACGCTGGAACTGGTGGACGGGGCCAGCACCTTCGAGCCGTTCGGCGAGGGCCACCTGCCCCCGCTGTGGCATGTGCGCGACGGGTTGACCGATACGCGGCTGGTGGGCAAGCGCGGCGACAGTCTGCAATTTCGCGTGGGGGCGCTGCGCGGCATCAAATACGGCGAACATGACGCCACGCCGGGAGAACGGGACCTTGCCACCAGACTGGTGGTCAGCGAGTGGCGTGGGCAGACCCGGCTGGAATACCACGCCCAGGCGCTGCGCCCGCCCGCCCAGGTGTCGCTGGACCTTCCCTCTTTCGGCGGAACGGACCTGCCTCGCCTCAACCCCAGGGACGCCATGCAGCGCCTGACTGCCGGGGCGTACGCCTACGCCACCCCAGCCGTGGCCGACTACCTGCGCGACAACGTGCCAGGGGTGCGGCTGGTAGCGGCAGGCGAAGTCTGGTCTGGAAACGAACTGATCCTGTACGCCCTGCCCGCCGAGGACGACTTGCGGTGCTGGCTGCTGACCGGCGGGGCGGTGGCCTTTGCGCTGGGGCCGAAGACCCTGTCTGAACTGGAAGGCGCACTGACCCGCCACCACCTGAGCGCCCCGCCCACCAACCCGCTGGCCGACGCCACGGCGGACGAGGCCCACATGACCCGCGCCGCCGACGCCTACCGCCGCTGGCAGTGGACGCACCATTACCGCACGCTGGACGATGCAGGCTGGACGGCCTCGGTGTACGCGATGCTGGGTCTGGCCCTAACTGTTGAAGGCTTGAATGTGAAGACGGCAGAGCTGGCGCTGGGAGACTGACACCAACGCTGATCAGATCGCCTGCAAGAATGGCCCGATCCGCGTAGATGCGAGAAGGAAACAGACGGAATCCGTGTGGGTTTCAGGACAGGACCGTGACCCGCCCCGCCACCGGGTCCAGCCGCACCTGTGCGCCCAGCGGCAGCGTCAACTGCGGGCTGGTGTGGCCGAAATCCACGTTCGCCACCACGGGCAGGTCCTCGCGCCCAGCCTCATGCAGCACGCGGCGGATCCAACCGTACAGGTCCTGCACCATCTGGGGCGTGTAGCCCCTGGGGCGGGCCAGCATCAGCCCGGCGGCGCGGGTCAGCAGGCCCTGCGCGGCGTAGTTTCTGAGCCAGTACCCCACCTGACTTGGTGTGGGAACATCCTCGCTGGTTTCCAGTGCCAGCACTGCGCCCTCCCACAACCTCGGGGCAGGCCACCCCGGCGTGCCGTTCAGCATGTCCAGCACCTCCAGGCAGCCGCCGATCAGGTGACCCTGCGCGGCTGCGCCGCCCTGAAGCCACTGCCAGCCGTCCCCCGGCGCAAAGGGGCGGCGAATCTCCTGCAAGGTTTCATCCCCCCAATCGCTGAAATGCTGGGTCCACTCCGGGGCGGGGGAGAGGTCAAAGGGCTGGGGTTTGTCCACCAGCGCCCGGCGAATGCCAGCCACGGTGAAGGGATGCATCCCGCCGTTCTCGGCCAGATCAGTCAGCAGGGCGGGGCCGTGGTAGGCCACCACCCCGGCGCGCAGAAAGGCCAGCAGCGTGACCGTGCTGTCGCTGAACCCCAGAAACGGCTTGGGATGGGCACGGATCACGTCCAGATTCAGGAAGGGCAGCAATCTCACGCTGTCGTCGCCGCCGATCATGCTCAGCAGGCCGTCTATGTCGGGATTCTCCAGCGCCCAGTGCAAGTCGTCGGCACGGGCCTGCGGGTGGGCGTACAGATACTCTGGTCCACGCAGGGCGTTCGGTGCGGGCACCACCTCCCAGCCAAACTCATCGGCCACCTGACGCACGCCAGCGCGGTAACGGCCCATCACCTCGGTCACGAAGCCGCTGGACAGGCTCAGGGCCGCAATGCGTGATCCGGGGGGAAGGCGGGCAGGGCGCAGGAAGGTGGGCGACATCGGCTTAGGGTAGAGCAGCCTGCGCCCAGATGCCGCCTGCCAGGGCGTTTAGCTCCAGAAAAACGCTTAGCCTGAGACGCGAATTTCCAGTTCTCCTGCCCCGGCGCGGTCTGCGGCGATGGCCTGCGCCACCTCCTGCGGTGAGATGGAACCCTTGGGGGCCTTGCCCACCTGTGCCCACAGTTCGGTGTCCACGGCGGGGGGCAGGACCAGCGCCACCGTGACGCCGCGCGCCTCCATGCGGGCAATTTCGGCGGCGCGGGCCAGGGCCGCCTTGCTGGCAGCGTACTGCGAGAAGCCGCGCGCCGTGACCAGCTCCGGGCGTGCGCCCAGCAGGTACACCCGCCCGCCCTTGTTCATGCGCCCCAGCCCGTGCTTCAGCACCCACAGCGCCCCAAAGTAGTTGGCATTCCACACCGCGCGCACCTTGCCGGGGTCCGCGTCTTTAAGGGGTTCGGGCATGGCCGCTCCCGCCGCGTAGACCAGCGTGTCCAGTCCCTCCAGCCCATCAAATAGCGCCTTGACGTGGCTTTCATAGCCCAGATCGGCGGCAGTGGAGGCCGCGCCCAGTTCGGCGGCCAGGGCCGAGAGTTTGGCCTCGTCGCGTCCGCTGAGGGTTAAAGTTGCGCCGTCTGCCGCCAGGGCGCGGGCCGTTGCTGCGCCGATACCGCCGGTGGCCCCGAGAATCAGAGTGTTCATACCTCACACTAGCCGAGGGCCGGGGGGCCTGTCGGTACGGGGAAGTACGGATGCGCCGCTCAGGCTGGAGGGGCGAGGACGGCGGCCTGGACCCGGCGTTCCCGCCCGCCCATCCAGGCGCGCAGGTCTGCCAGCCCATCGTCGCTGAGGGCACTGCTGGCGCTGCGGCCCCCCGCGTCCACCGTCCAGCCGCGCTTGTTGGCCTCGTCGGGCAGGCCAAGCAGAAGGTAAGAGCCGGGGGCAAGCGGGACCGTCAGGGTCAGTGTGACCAGATTGGCAAAATGTTCGAGTTCAAAACGCTTTTCCATGCGTTCGGCGCGGGTGTGGTCCGTGCCGGATACGCCGAAATACAGAAAAAACGGCCCCCAGTCGATGGACATCGGTTTCAGTCGCCTGCGCTTCACGCTCAGGCCCTCCACTTTCGTTTCCTGAACGGGAGTCTCTTGCATACCCCATTGTCGGACACTTCTGTGCGCGTGGGGCGGGACGAACGGTTCCGGGTACGTTCGCGGCCCTCAGTCCAGCAGTGGCCACTCCTCCAGCGGCGCATAGAAACCGCCCGGCCCCGGCTTCCGCATCAGGGTGACGGTGTGGGCCATGAAGGCCAGCGGTTTGCCCTCCAGGTCAGCAAATTCGGCCTGCGCCGCCGTCAGCAAACTGGGCAACTCCACGCCCCGCCTGTTCAGGGCCAGCGAGAGGTGAAGCTGAAGCCCCGGCCCCTCGTAGCCAAAGAAACGCGTGGACTGTTGCATCTCTCGCAGGGCGTCCAGAAGCGTCAGATGCAGCCTCACGGCCTCCGCGCTGGCTGCCTCCAGATACAGGGCGGTGCCGTTGCCGAACAGGTGCGGCCCGCCGATAGAGATGGGCAGAGGCGCGTGCCGGGCCACCACCTCACGCAATTTTTCCTGCCAGTCCAGTTCCGGCAGGAGACCGCTGCGGGCCTTGACGGTGATGTGCGGCACGGCGGCGGCGTCCTTCAGGTGGTGGGCCGTGCGGAAGCTCTGGATTCGCGCCTCCAGTTCAGGGGGTGGCAGCACGGCCAGCAGGAAGGAGGGAGCCACCTTCAGGCTAAACGGCGTCCGTCTCGGCCAGCCGCTCCAGCACGCCGGGGTCTTCCAGCGTGCTGGTGTCGCCCTCGATGGCCTTGCCCGCCGCGATCTGGCGCAGGAAACGGCGCATGATCTTGCCGCTGCGGGTCTTGGGCAGCGCGTCGGCGATGTAGATGGCGTCCGGGCGGGCCAGCGCGCCGATCTCGCGGGTCACGTAGGCGCGCAGGGCGGCGGGATCAATGGTCTCATTGCCCTGCGGCAGCACGAAGGCCACCACGCACTCGCCCTTGATGTCGTCGGGGCGGCCCACCACGGCGGCCTCGGAGACGCTGGGATGGGCCACCAATGCGGATTCAATCTCCATCGTGCCCAGGCGGTGGCCCGACACGTTCAGCACGTCGTCCACCCGGCCCATCACGGTGATGTAACCGTCGGCGTCGCGGCGTGCACCGTCCCCGGCAAAATACACATGCGGAATCTCGCCCCAGTAGCTCTTGCGGTAGCGCTCGTCGTCGCCGTAGACCGTCCGCAACATGCTGGGCCAGGGGCGCTTGATGACCAGCAGGCCGCCGTCGTCCGGCCCCAGTTCCTCCCCCGAGCGGGTCATGATGGCGGGTTCGATGCCGTACATCGGCAATCCCGCGCTGCCGGGTTTGGCGGGGTGTGCCCCCGGCAGGGTGGTCAGCATGATGCTGCCGGTTTCGGTCTGCCACCACGTATCAATGACCGGGCAGCGGCCCCCGCCGATCACGCGGGCGTACCACATCCACGCTTCGGGGTTGATCGGCTCGCCCACCGACCCCAGCAGGCGCAGGCTGCTCAGGTCGTATCTACCGGGGATCTCGTCGCCCTGGCGCATCAGCGCGCGGATGGCGGTGGGCGCGGTGTACAGGATGGTCACTCCATGCTTCTGCACGATGTCCCAGAAGCGGCCCCAGTCCGGGTGGTTGGGTGCGCCCTCGTACAGCACCACCGTCGCGCCGTTCAGCAGCGGGCCGTACACGCTGTAGCTGTGGCCCGTCACCCAGCCCACGTCGGCGGTACACCAGAATACGTCGTCGTCTTTCAGGTCAAAGACCGTTTCCATGGTTAGGTAGGTGCTGACCATGTAGCCTCCGGTGGTGTGCAGCACGCCCTTGGGCTTGCCCGTGCTGCCGGAGGTGTACAGCACGAACAGCGGGTGTTCGCTGTCCAGCGCTGCGGCCTCGTGTTCGTCGGAGGCGGCGGCCAGCGCCTCGTTCCACCACACGTCGCGGCCCTCCTGCATAGGGGGGTTGCTGCCCGCGCGGTTGACCACCAGCACGTGTTCCAGGCCGGGGGCCTTTGCGGCAGCGTCGTCCGCGTTGGCTTTCAGGTTCACCAGCCCACCGCGCCGCAGCCCCGCGTCGGCGGTGATCAGCAGCTTGCTCTGGCAGTCGTTGATGCGGTCTGCCAGCGCGGAAACGCTGAAACCCCCGAAGACCACGCTATGCACCGCGCCGATGCGGGCGCAGGCCAGCATGGCAATCGCGGCCTCCGGGATCAGCGGCAGGTACAGGGTCACGCGGTCCCCACTCTGCACATCCAGAGCCAGCAGCGCGTTGGCGGCCCGTTTGACCTCAGAGAGCAACTCCGAATAGGTGAAGGTGCGAACCTCGCCGTCCTCGCCCTCCCAGATAAAGGCGCGCTTGTTCCCCAGGCCGCGCTCCACCTGTCGGTCCAGCGCGTTGTAAGCCAGGTTGGTCTGCCCGCCCACGAACCAGCGCGCGTGCGGCTCCTGCCAGTCCAGCACCTGATCCCAGGGTTTCATCCACGTCAGTTCCCCGGCCACCTCGCTCCAGAAGGCATCCGGGTCATCCAGGCTCTGGCGGTAGCGGCGGTCATATTCCTCGCGCGTGACCTTTGCCTGGGCCGCGAAATCGGCAGGGGGCTGGATCACGCGGGTTTCGTGCAGCACGTTGTCGATGTGATCGCTGGATGTGGGGTGCGTCATGGGAAAACCTCCGGGGCAAAAAAAACGCGGGAACGTGGCCCGGCAGGGCGGGCAATGCTCTGTGGGTTGTGGCTGCCGTCCACTGTAGCGCTGCGTGCCGACTGGGCCGGGAAACTGTCACCGGGACAGGACTGGACCCGGTTTAAGTTGCAGGGGTCAGCGCTTGCTGCGGGCCGCCTGCCGGGAAGCGGCGCGAGAGAGCGTGGGCTGCCGTTGTGCAGACTGAGCAGGTGCGGCCTGAACCTCACCGAACCGCCACTGTGCCCCCAGAAAGGCCGCCAGCGCCAGCACCAGCGCCGAGATGTCCGGGCGCAGCAGCAGGCCCAGCGCCATTGCCAGACCCATCGCCGGAATCGCCAGCAGCGCCATGCGGACCAGCCGCTGGAAGGACGCCTCCGGCAGCGGCCAGTAGCGGGTGTACATCAGGCCCAGCGCGAAGCCCAGCGCGGTCAGAAGCAAACACAGCAGCACGCCGCCGGGCGACAGCGGGTCCGCACCCGGCGTCAAAGCCCGTGAAAGTAACGTGAATGCCAGAAGCACGACATTCAGACCCAGCCAGAAGCGCAACAGCGGCAGCAGGGATGGCCAACGGGGGGTGGGCTGTGATGTCATTTGGTGTTCAAGTCTAGCAGGTGGCCCGGTCCACTCCTGCTGTTCTGGTATCGATAACACGCGCCAGCATGAGGTTTTCTGTGGAAAATGACCTGACTCCAGGCAATTTGTCCCCTGATCAGTAACACTGTGGGACATTAGTAAAAAACAGGTATTGTGTCGCCACGGACAAAACCAAGGATGGGTGAAGCGTCGGTGGTCGGGTTCTGGCCCGTTTGCGCAGGAGACGGCGAGCGTCTGACCCAGCGTGCGGGAACATTCCCCGTTGCCGTCCGTATCCCTGAGGTCCGAACCCGCCCTGCCCCAAGAGGAGAACGACATGACCCAGCCGCCCGGTTCCACGTCTACCGCCCCACCCGGCCCAGCCCACAGCGGCCTGACGGCTGAGCAGCGCCTGGGCTACTGGCGCAGCAACCTGACCCTGACCCTGATTCTGCTGGCCGTGTGGTTCGTGGTCCCTTATCTGCTGGGCATCATCTTCTCTGACAACCTGAACGCCGTCAGGGTGGGGCAGGCCCCGCTGGGCTTCTGGATCGCGCAGCAGGGATCGATCTACGTCTTTATCATCCTGATCGCTATCTACGCCTTCCGCATGAATGCACTGGACCGGGCCACCGGGGTGGACGGCTGATGTCGGTTCAGGTCTGGACCTACATTCTGGTGGCCCTCACCTTCAGCTTGTACATCGGCATCGCCCTGGCCACGCGGGTCCGCGACACCCGCAGCTTCTATATCGCCGGGCAGGGCATTCCGCCATTGTGGAACGGCATGGCCATTGCCGCCGACTGGATGAGCGCGGCCAGTTTCCTGTCGATCACGGGCATCATCGCCTTCAGCGGCTATGACGGCTCGGTGTACCTGATGGGCTGGACCGGCGGTTACGTGTTGCTGGCCCTGCTGATCGCACCTTTCCTGCGCCGTTTCGGCAAATTCACGGTGCCGGACTTCGTGGGGGACCGCTACGGCTCGCAGGCGCTGCGGGCGCTGGCCGCGCTCACCGCCATCCTGATCTCGTTCGTGTACGTGGCCGGGCAGATGCGCGGCGTGGGCGTGGTCTTCAGCCGCTTCCTGAACACCGACATCACCACCGGCGTGGTCATCGGGGTCTTCCTGGTCTTCGTGTACGCCAGCCTGTCGGGCATGAAGGGCATCACTTGGACGCAGGTGTCGCAGTACATCGTGCTGATCCTGGCCTTCATCATTCCTGCCGCCGCCATCAGCCTGCAACTCAGCGGCAACCCGATTCCGCAACTGGGCTTCCTGAACATCGTGGGCGATCTGGACAACCTGCAACGGGAGCTGGGCTTCCCGGCCTACACCGCGCAGAACAAGACCAATCTGGACATCTTTGCCATCACCATGGCCCTGATGGTCGGCACGGCGGGCCTGCCGCACGTCATCACGCGCTTTTACACCACGCCCACCGTGCAGGGCGCGCGCACCAGCGCCATCTGGGCCATCGTCTTCATCTCTATCCTGTACACCACTGTGCCCGCCCTGGCGATCTTCGCCAAGACCAACCTGATCGACAGCCTGGAAAACAAACCCTACGCCAGCGCCCCGGCGTGGTTCAAGAACTGGGAAAAGACCAGTCTGGTGGTCTTCAGCGACAAGAACGGCGACGGCCTGATGCAGTACAGGCCGGGGGCCGCTTTCCTCAAGACCGCGACAGGCGGCAACGACTTCACCAAGCCTGATCCGGCCAACGCCAACGAGCTGTACATCGACAACGATATTCTGGTGCTGGCCACGCCCGAGGTCGCCAACCTCAGCCCCTTCCTGATCGCGCTGGTTGCTGCCGGGGGACTGGCCGCCGCACTCTCCACGGCCTCGGGACTGTTGATTACCGTGTCCGGGGCCGTGGCGCACGACATCTATTACAAGCTGGTCAATCCCAATGCCAGCGAGGGCGCGCGGCTGCTGGCCGGGCGGATCACGGTGGGGGTGGCCGCCATCGCCGCCGGGTATTTCGGCATCAATCCGCCGGGCTTCGTGGCGCAGGTCGTCGCCCTGGCCTTCGGACTGGCCGCCGCGTCCTTTTTCCCGCTGCTGGTGCTGGGCATCTTCGACAAGCGCATGAACTGGCAGGGCGCGATGGCCGGGCTGCTGCTGGGTCTGGGCTTCACGCTGGTCTACATCATCAACTTCACCCCCAGCCTGGGCGGCACGGGCGCGCCCGCCGACCTGTTCTTAGGCATCAGCACCACCGGCATCGGCACGGTGGGCATGATCATCAACTTCGTGGTGGCCTTCGCGGTCAGCCGCCTGACCCCGGCCCCCAGCGCCCAGGTGCAGGAACTGGTGGAAAGCGTGCGCTATCCCTCGGGCACGCTGACCGAAGCGCAGAGCCACTGAGAGTAGAGCCGCCGAGAGTAGAGTCACTGGGCGCAGAATTACTGGACGGAACCACCGAAGGGCAAGGAAAGAGAGGGAGAGTGGGCAGCAATGCCTCCTCTTCCTTCCCCTTTTTTGTGTGCCCTGGGCCGTCAAGTCGGCAGTCGTCCAGCCTGCGGCGCGCATGCTCTACTGCACCGAGTTTATGACCCTGAACGCCACGGCACCTTCTGCACCCCGGCACCTAGCCACCATCGGCCTGCTGGGTTTTTTTGTGCTGGGCCTGATCTACCCGATCCTGGGACCGTCCCTGCCCCGACTGGGAGAGCAGTTCGGCCTGCGGGCCAGCGGCGTGGCCTGGCTGCTCAGCGCGAATTCCCTGGGGGCCTTTTGCGGCGTCATCCTGGTCGGGCTGCTGGCCGGGCGGCAATCCCCGCAGGTGCGCTCCCTGACGGCTGCCGCCGTGGTGGCTGTGGGCTGTCTGGGTCTGGCCTTCGCTCCCGGCTTTGCCCTGGCGCTGCTGGCTGCCGCAACGCTGGGCGTGGGCTTCGGCATGCTGGACCTGACCCTCAACGTCTGGATCTCCGGCAGCTACGGGAAGCGCAGCGCCGCCATGCTCAACCTGCTCAGCGCCAGTTTCGGGGTGGGTGCGGTGCTGGCTCCGCTGGCCGTGGGTCTGGCGGACGGGGACTTTCAGTTGCCTCTGCTGGTCTGCGGCGCACTGGCCGCCGCGCTGCTGCTGGCCCTGCTGGTGCTGCCGACTGGCACGCCCCAAGTGGCCGCCTCGCCTGCCCCGGCCTCCGTTAAGCCGTCTTATCTCCTGCTGGGCGGCTTTATTCTCTTCTTCATGGCTTACGTTGCCGTGGAGGGTGGAGTGGGGGCCTGGGAAGTCACTCACCTGCAAGCCACCCTGGGCCTCGCCACCAGCACGGCGGCCCAGCTCTCGGCCCTGTTCTGGATCAGTTTCACCGTGGGGCGGCTGATCTCCGCACCGCTGGCCCTGCGCGTCCCCCCGGCGCGGCTGGTCACGGCGGCGTTGCTGCTGGCCGCAGGCAGTCTGGCGCTGGCCGCCGTGCCGTCGCTGGCGGTGCTGGCCTACGCCCTGACCGGACTGTTCCTGGCCCCGGTCTTTACCACCGGGCTGGTGTGGATGACCCGCGTGCTGCCGGGCAGCCAGGCCCCCACGCTCGTGTTTGCCGGGGCCTTCCTGGGACCCGTGCTGGCCGCGCCGATGATCGGCACGCTGCGGGACACCTTCGGGCCATCGGCCATTCCGCTGTCGCTGCTGGGCATCACGGTGCTGGCCCTCGCCCTGCTGGCGGGCCTGCGTCTCAAATTGCGGACGTGAGAGTGGGCCAGGATCGTGATCACTTTTTGGGAATTTCAGGTGCGACCTCAGAGCGTGTTTTGAAAGGGTCTTGGGATTTTCTGACTCCCCACCACTGGTGACTTTTTGCTCCTCTCCCCTCTGCGGGGGACTGGTACAGCTCCCACCGCGAGAGGCTGGGAGGGGGAAACGCAAGCGCCATCCAGACGCCCCCTGTTAAGCACGACCCCTGTTAAGCACGAGACGACTTTCAAAACACGGTGTCAGGGGTCCGCCCACCAGCCTTCGCAATCGGCCACCGCCCTCTCTTGACAGCGCTGACCCACGCGGTATATATTCACCTGTGGCCAACCAGGATGGGTTAGGCAGGAGTGAATTGGTAATTCCCAGTTTTCAAAATTAACGCCCAATGACAGGAACGCAGCCGGGGAGGTTGCGAGTCCTGACTGCGCCGTTTCTGACGTTCGCCAACTCCACTTTCCCAGGCTCGATTGCAGTTCGATTCTACAGTACCAAGGGTTACAAAGGTCTTTTTCCGCCCCGAGAAGGCCGTGAGCAATAGACCGCAGGGTGCGTGCGAGGTGTGCATGAGTTTTATCGGTAAAGAGTCCCGCATTGAACGGTTCGGCGAGATCACTGAGGTCATCCCGCTTCCCAACCTGACCGAGATTCAGGTCAACTCCTTCCGCGCGTTTTTGCAGGCGGACCGTGCACCGGACAAGCGCGACAACGTGGGTCTCCAGAGCGCCTTCAAGGAAGTCTTCCCCATCGACGAAACCGAGAAGGGCCGCAGCACGGGCCTGGTGCTGGATTACCTGGAATACCGCCTGGGTGACCCGCCTTACACCCCCGAGGAGTGCCGCGAGAAGGACCTGACCTATCAGGCCCCGATGTACGCCAAGCTGCAACTGATCCACAAGGACAGCGGTCTGATCAAGGAAGACCAGGTGTTCCTGGGCGATCTGCCCCTGATGACCGGCGACGGCTCGTTCGTCATCAACGGCGCAGACCGCGTGGTGATCTCGCAGATCCACCGCAGCCCCGGCGTGTACTTCACGTCCAGCTACAAGGGCATCAAGAAGCTGTACACCGGCGCGATCATCCCCATGCCCAAGCGCGGTCCCTGGATCGAGCTGGAAGTCGTGGGCGGCGTGATGGAAATGAAGGTCAACAAGCGCAAGTTCCCCGTGGCGATGCTGCTGCGCGTGCTGGGCTATGACGACGCGAGCCTGAAGGCGCTGTTCAGCGAATTCGACACCAACCCCGAACCTGCCGAGGACAAGAGTGCAGGCATGGGTGCGGATGAGGCCCTGCTGCGTCTGTTCACGGTGTTGCGTCCGGGCGACCCGCCCAAGCGCGACAAGGCCACCCAGTACCTCTACGGTCTGCTGGCCGATCCCCGCCGCTACGATCTGGGCAAGCCGGGCCGTTTCAAGATGAACCGCAAGCTGGGGCTGGACCGTCAGGAGTACACCCTGCTGACCTTCGCGGACGGCAAGTTCAGCGACGCCGGACTGGTGGACACCATTCGCTACCTGATGGCGCTGCACCACGGCCACGCCACCGTCTCCATGATGGGGCCGGAAGGCAAGATGCACGACGTTCCCGTGGGCGAGGACGACATCGATCACCTGGGCAACCGCCGCGTGCGCACTGTGGGCGAACTGCTGGCCGATCAGCTCCGTGTGGGCATGGGCCGCATGGCGCGTGGTGTGCGTGAGCGCATGCTGCTGGGCAACCCCGACGCCGCCACCCCCACCAAGCTGGTCAACAACCGCCCCATCGTGGCGGCCATGCGCGAGTTCTTCGGACGCAGCCAACTGTCACAGTTCAAGGACCAGACCAACCCACTGTCGGATTTGCGCCACAAGCGCCGCATCTCCGCGCTGGGGCCAGGCGGGTTGACGCGTGAGCGCGCGGGCTTCGACGTGCGCGACGTTCACCGCACGCACTACGGGCGCATCTGCCCGATCGAAACGCCGGAAGGCGCCAACATCGGCCTGATCTCCTCGCTGGCCTCGTATGCCAAGGTCAACCCGCTGGGCTTTATCGAGGCTCCGTACCGCCGCGTGAAAGACGGCAACGTCAGCGAGACGGTGGAGTACATGACCGCCGACATCGAGGACCGGTACACGGTGGCGCAGGCCAACAGTCCGCTGAACGCCGACAACACCTTTGCCGACGAGCGCGTGCTGGCCCGCCGCAAGGGCGATCCCCTCTGGTACACGCCCGACGAAGTCGACTACATGGACGTGTCGCCCAAGCAGATCGTCAGTATCAACACCTCGCTGATTCCCTTCCTGGAGCACGACGACGCCAACCGCGCCCTCATGGGTTCCAACATGCAGTCGCAGGCGGTGCCCCTCGTGCGCGCCGACAGCCCCGCCGTGGGCACGGGCGTCGAGCGCCGCGTCGTCACCGATTCCGGTACCAGCGTCGTCAGCGACGTGACGGGCCGCGTGACCTACGTGGACGCCCGCGCCATCCAGATCACGCTGGCCGAGGACTCTGCCGCCGCCGGCATGGTCACAGGCAATGTCCGTACCTTTGAGCTGGTGCGTTTCACCCGCAGCAACCAGGGCACCAACCTCGATCAGCACCCGATTGTCAGCCTGGGCGACGAGATCAAGGCCGGACAGGTCATCGCCGACGGCCCGGCCAGTGACCGGGGCCGCCTGGCGCTGGGACAGAACATCACCATCGCGATCATGCCCTTCGACGGCTACAACTTCGAGGATGCCATCTGCATCAACGAGGGTCTGATCCGCAAGGACTTCTACACCTCCGTCCATATCGAGAAGGACGAGGTCGACGCCCGTGATACCAAGCTGGGGCCAGAGAAGATCACGCGCGACATCCCCGGTCTGTCCGAGGCTGCCCTGCGCGACCTCGACGAGGACGGCATCGTGCGTGTGGGTGCTGAAGTCAAGCCCGGCGACATTCTGGTGGGCAAGACCTCGTTCAAGGGCGAGTCCGAACCCACCCCGGAAGAACGTCTGCTGCGCTCGATCTTCGGCGAGAAGGCCCGTGAAGTGAAGGACACCTCGCTGCGCGTGCAGTCCGGTCAGGGCGGCATCGTCGTCAAGACCGTGCGCTTCCGCCGCGGCGACGAGGGCGTGGACCTCAAGCCCGGCGTGCGCGAGATGGTCCGCGTGTACGTGGCCCAGAAGCGTCAGTTGCAGGTGGGCGATAAGGTCGCCAACCGCCACGGCAACAAGGGCGTCGTGTCCAAGATCATGGCCCCCGAGGACATGCCCTACCTGGAAGACGGCACCCCCGTCGATCTGGTGTTCAACCCGCTGGGCGTGCCCTCGCGCATGAACCTGGGCCAGATTCTGGAAACGCACCTGGGCGAAGTCGCGCGCCTGACGGGTCAGAAGTTCGAGACCCCGGTGTTCGACTCGGTCACGGAAGCCACCATCAAGGAAATGCTGGAAGTCGCTGCCGCCGAGAGGTTGCAGGCCCGCAAGGACGACGGCTTCGAGCTGGACAAGCGCGAGCAGGAAGTGCTGGACCGCGCCGGGAAACTGGGCGTCATCAACAAGGCCAGCGTCGATTACGAGGCCGCGCAGATGAGTCTGGCCCGCACCGGCAAGAGCATCCTGTTCGATGGACGCAGCGGCGAGCCGATCAGCGGCCCCGTCGTGGTGGGCACCATGTATGTCATGAAGCTCTACCACATGGTGGAAGACAAGCTGCACGCCCGCTCCACCGGCCCCTACAGCCTGATCACCCAGCAGCCGCTGGGCGGTAAGGCGCAGTTCGGCGGCCAGCGCTTCGGCGAGATGGAAGTGTGGGCGCTCGAAGCTTACGGCGCGGCGCACACCCTCCAGGAAATGCTGACCATCAAGTCCGACGACATCGACGGACGCGACGCCGCGTACCAGAGCATCGTCAAGGGCGAGGAAGTCTCGGGCAGCACCATCCCCGAATCCTTCAAGGTGCTGGTCAAGGAACTCCACTCGCTGGGCCTGAACGTGGAAGTGCTGGACGCCGGGGACCGCCCGGTGGACATCTTCGAAGGGATGATGCCCAAGCGCTGAGCGCTGTCAAACTGAGCGCTGTCAACAGATTCAAAGGTCTGACCGTCAAAAAGCCCAATACTTCAAGCCTTTTGCGGTTAGACCGTCCGGTAGTCCAACGGTCTAACAAAACTCCAGAGGAGTTTCAATGAAAGATTTCAGCAAAGTCCGTATCGCCATTGCCAGCCCGGAAAAAGTCCGTGAGTGGAGTTTTGGCGAGGTTGAAAAGCCCGAAACCATCAATTACCGCACCCTGAAGCCCGAGCGCGAGGGCCTGTTCGACGAGCGCATCTTCGGGCCACAGAAGGACTACGAGTGCGCCTGCGGCAAGTACAAGCGCCAGCGTTACGAGGGCAAGGTCTGCGAGCGCTGCGGTGTGGAAGTCACGTCCAGCAAGGTGCGCCGTTACCGCATGGGCCACATCGATCTGGCGACGCCTGCCGCGCACATCTGGTACGTCAAGGACAGCCCCAGCAAGATCGGCACGCTGCTGGACCTGAGCGCCGGGCAACTGGAAAAGGTGCTGTACTTTTCCTCCTTCCTGGTGACCGATCCCCGCAACGCCCAGAAGGACGGACGGCCCCTCAAGCGCGGCGAACTGCTGACCGACGACGAGTACCGCGAACTGCGCTTCGGGCGGCAGGAAACCTACACCATCCCCAACGGTCAGGAAACCGTCGTGGGTGACGGCGAGTACGTCACGCGCGGCCAGACCCTGGGCGGTAACGTGGTCGCCAAGATGGACGGTCTGGCCCAGTACCGCTTCCCCCGCCGCGCCGAGATCGCCTACCGCGAGGAAGTGGAAGCCACCCTGCCCCTGCCGAGCGACGTGCTGGTGGATCAGGAAACCTTCCGCGCCGGGGAAATCCTGGCCGAGCTGGAAGCTGACGTGAGCATCACCGCCCCCGTCGCCGGAACTGCGTTCCTGAGCGAGATGGGCGAGGATTCCGTGATGGTGGTCATCCGCGAAAGCGTGGATGCCGCCCCTGCCGAGCAGGACGAGAATGGCGAGGACATCGAAGTCGAAACGCCGCTGGGCGAAGTCCTGGCCCGCATCTATGTGCCGCAGGGCATGGAAGTTGCGGTGGCACACGGCGAGATTATTGACGCTGGAGCGGAACTGGCCTCGGCCAAATCCGGCCAGCGCCTGCGCGTCAGCCGCGACAGCCGCCTGAGCGCCGTCAAGCTGCCCAAGAAGGGTGACCCCACCGTCACCGCCCACTGGACCCGCCGCGCCGAGTACCCGATCAACCCCACCATGCACGTTCTGGTCGGCGACGGCAGCGATGTCGAGGCCGGTCAGCGCGTTGTGGGAGCCATCGACACCGCCGAGGAAATCACCGCCGAGGCCAACGGCACCATCACGCTGCACGCCCCCGCCAGTGTCATCGTGTCCAAGGCCAAGGTCTACCCCTACGAGGACGAACCCCTCGTGGTGATTGGGGACCGCGTGGAACCCGGCGATGAGCTGGCCGACGGCGGTAACCTGCGCTCCGAAATCTCGGGCCGCATCGAGATCGACTTGGTCCGCAAGCAGGTGCGCGTGATCGAGTCCTACGATTTCGAGGCCAAGATGGGCGCCGAGGCCGTCAAGGAACTTCTCGACGATATCGATCTGGACGTGCTGGAAGCCGAGCTGAACGAGGCGATGAAGGACTCCTCGCGCCACAAGCGGGCCAAGTCGCGCAAGCGTCTGGAAGTCACGCGCGCCTTCAAGCGCAGCGGCAACCACCCCTCGTGGATGATCCTCAACACCGTTCCGGTCATGCCACCCGATCTGCGCCCGATGGTGCAGGTGGACGGCGGACGCTTCGCCACGTCGGATCTGAATGACCTCTACCGCCGCCTGATCAACCGCAACAACCGCCTCAAGAAGCTGATCGGCCAGGGTGCGCCCGACATGATCATCCGCAACGAGAAGCGCATGTTGCAGGAAGCCGTGGACGCCCTGATCGACAACGGACGGCGCGGCAGCCCCGTGACCAACCCCGGTAGTGACCGCAGCCTGCGCTCGCTGACCGATTTGCTGGGCGGCAAGCAGGGGCGCTTCCGCCAGAACCTGCTGGGCAAGCGCGTGGACTACTCCGGGCGCTCGGTGATCGTCGTCGGCCCGCAGCTCAAGCTGCACCAGTGCGGTGTGCCCAAGCGCATGGCCCTGGAACTGTTCAAGCCGTTCCTGTTTAAAGTGCTGGAAGAGAAGGGCGAGGTCACCAACATCAAGCAGGCCCGCAAGATGCTCGAGCGCTACCGCGACACCCGCGACAGCGTATGGGACGCACTGGAAGAGGTGATTGAGGACAAGGTCGTGCTGCTCAACCGCGCGCCCACCCTGCACCGCCTGGGCATTCAGGCCTTCGAGCCGATCCTGGTGGAAGGCCAGTCCATCCAGCTTCACCCCCTCGTCTGTGAAGCCTTCAACGCCGACTTCGACGGTGACCAGATGGCGATTCACGTCCCGCTGAGCGCCCAGGCGCAGGCCGAAGCCCGCATTCAGATGCTGGCCTCGCACAACCTGCTCTCGCCCGCCAACGGCGAGCCGAACGTCAAGCCCAGCCGCGACATCATCCTCGGCATCTTCACGCTGACCCAGCTCCGGCACGACAACCTGGGTGCAGGCACGGACTTCACCGACGAGAACGCCGCCTTGCAGGCACTGGAAGCCGAGACGGTCAGCCTCAACAGCCCGATCACGGTACGTGGCGTGGCCACCAGCCCGGGCCGCCTGAAGTACAACTTCTCCAGCCCCGACGAGGCCATCATGGCCGTCGAGCGCGGCGGCCTTGACTATCAGGATCACGTCCGCATCCGCCTGAACGGCACCATCTACGAGACCAGCGCCGGACGCGTGATGTTCCGCCGTCTGGTGCAGGAAGCGCTGGGTACCCAGGCCGCGTTGGTGGACACCCTGGTCAACCTGGACACCGCGTACGAGAAGGATCACCTCAAGGACATGGTGATGGCCTGCTTCAAGCACCTCGGGATCGAGGCCACCGCTGGACTGCTGGACGCCCTCAAGGACAGCGGCTTCAAGCTGTCCACCTCTTCCGGCATCACCATCGGCATCGACGACGTCGTGATTCCGCCCAGCAAGGGCGAGATCCTGGCCCGCGCCGAGGAGCAGGTCGCGGAAATTGAGCAGAACTACGAGTTCGGCTTCATGACCAACGAGGAGCGCTACAAGCAGGTGGTGCAGCTCTGGAACGAGACCAAGGATGAGGTCAAGAACGCCATGTTCGACAACTTCAGCCAGAACTACCCGTTCAACCCGCTGTGGATCATGAGCCAGTCCGGCGCGCGTGGTAACGCCCAGCAGATCACTCAGCTCGCTGGTATGCGCGGCCTGATGGCCCGCCCCGACGGATCGACGATTGAGGTGCCGATCAAGGCCAGCTTCCGCGAGGGCCTGACCGTGCTGGAATACTTCATCAGTACGCACGGCGCGCGTAAGGGCGGGGCCGATACGGCTCTGCGCACCGCCGACTCCGGCTACCTGACCCGCAAACTGGTGGACGTGGCCCATGAAGTCGTGGTGCGCGACGTGGACTGCGGAACCACCGACTACAGCACCATCAGCCTGGGCGCAACCGACGAGCGTAGCGGCGAGTGGCGCGCCCGCAAGGCCAGCGAGATCGAGACCAGCATCTATGGCCGCACCCTGACGGCAGACATCGAACTGTCCGACGGCAGCACCATCCGCGAAGGCGAGATGCTGTCGCTGGAGCATGTCAAGGCGATTACCAAGGATGCCAAGATTCTGCTGGACATCTTCGTCCGCACCCCGCTGAACTGCCGGGTCAAGAGCGGCGTGTGCCAGAAGTGCTACGGCTACGATCTGTCGCAGGCCAAGCCGGTCAGCATGGGCGAGGC
The DNA here is from genome assembly GCF_000701405.1 of Deinococcus marmoris DSM 12784. Classification (GTDB taxonomy): domain Bacteria; phylum Deinococcota; class Deinococci; order Deinococcales; family Deinococcaceae; genus Deinococcus; species Deinococcus marmoris. The sequence continues at coordinate 1,253 of NZ_JNIV01000017.1, read as the reverse complement.
CGTGGGCGTCGTGGCCGCCGAATCCATCGGTGAACCCGGCACGCAGCTCACCATGCGCACCTTCCACACTGGCGGCGTTGCCGGCAGCGGCGGCGGTGACATCACGATGGGTCTGCCCCGCGTGATCGAGCTGTTCGAGGCTCGCAAGCCCAAGGTTCCGGCCCTGATCGCCGATACCACTGGCGTCATCCACATCACCGAGGAAGACGAGCGCTACCTGATCAAGGTGGAGGCCGACGACGCCCAGTTCAGCGGCAAGCTGCATAAGGTCTCGCGCGCCACCCGCCTGCTGCCCGAAATCAAGGACGGCTCGCACGTCGAGGCCGGTCAGCAACTGACGCGCGGGGCCGTCAATCCCCACGATCTGCTGGAGTACAAGGACAACGAGTCCGCCCAGAAGTATCTGGTGGATGAAGTGCAGCGCGTGTACCGCAGTCAAGGTGTGAAGGTCCACGACAAGCACATCGAAGTGATCATTCGCCAGATGCTGCGCTACGTGGAAATCGTGGACGGTGGCAGCACCGATCTGCTGGAAGGCCAGACCGTCGAGCGCTGGGAAGTGGACGGGGCCAACAACGCCCTGCCCGAGGACGCCACGCCGTCGAGCTGGAAGCCCGTCCTGCTGGGCATCACCAAGAGCAGCCTGACCACCAAGAGCTGGCTGAGCGCGGCGTCGTTCCAGCACACCACCCACGTCCTGACTGAGGCCAGCATGAAGGGCCAGGTCGATGATCTGATCGGCCTGAAGGAAAACGTCATCCTGGGCAAGCTGATTCCCGCTGGCACGGGTCTGCTGACCGTACGCGACATGCAGGTGGCCGATGACCGCACGCTGGAGAAGTACGGTGAGAGCAACAACAGCAGCGACTCCGTCACCGGGGACCGCAGCTATGACGACACCCGCCCAGGTGTGGTCAACGAGAACGTGACCTACACTAACTGAGCGCGGAAGCTTCAAGCTGAATCGCTGAGAGGTTAAACGAAAGCCCCCACCTGGGAACGGGTGGGGGTGTTCTTGTTGTGTGCCTTCGTTGTCCCCAACACTAGAGCATTTGTCACAAAAGAAGTCTCGGATGTGCGTGCTTGAACCAAGCTCGGATTTCCATGGACTGGATTCCTTGAAGTGCCCTCCCAATGCTGGAGATGACCTCCGAAATGGTGCGCGGTGCTGCACCGCGCACCAGAGCTTTGAGTTTGGAGAACAGCAGTTCAATCGGGTTGAAATCCGGGCTGTAGGGCGAGAGATACAGCAA
>NZ_JNIV01000016.1 GCF_000701405.1 Deinococcus marmoris DSM 12784 | reverse complement strand
CAATTGCTCATTGATGGCGTCCCAGACGCTCTCCTGAATCCTGAGGTGATGGCGACGCTCCTGTTCGTCATGGGCCTGGTGGTGGGCCAGTTCAGCGTCGTAGGGCGAGACGCGGGCCAGTTCGCGCCTGATGGTGGTGCGGTGGAAGCCGAGTTGAGCGGCGATGGCGGGGATGGGTTGCTGGGCCTGGTGAAGTGCCTGGAGCTGATAGCGTAGGGGCAGCGTGAACCGGTGGTAGCACATGCTTTTCTCCTTTGACAGAGAAAGCGTAGCCCCTCCGGGTCACGCTGTGCGCTAGCAACTTGAATCCACCAGACTCCTCGGTAAAATTGGTTAAGAATCCGCGCAGCGATGCTGGTTTCATCGACAGCGCGTGATTTGCCTAACTGGTAGATGGCACGGGCATGGATCGTCAGAAAGTCGTACCAATTCAGGGCATAGCCGAGGGCGGACAAGCTCACCACATACGGGGCTGTCGTTGGCTCGACAGGTTGGTTGGCTCGTTCAACGAGGTAGAACAGGAGCGCCAACGATGGGATCAGCTTGTTGTATTTCGCAAAGTGGCTGCTCAGCGGTTCATCGCCTTCCTTGTTCAAAGCCCGCGCCACAGAGTCGTTTCGTTCCATCCACTCCAGAAAAACGCGCTGCGCCTCCGGCGTAAACCGCATGTAAGGGTTGCTGCCCAAGTCATCCACGAACGCGCCGTAAGGTACGAAGGCGGCCTGATCAATGAGGCTAAAAATCTCCGTCACCCGATTTTTGATACTGGCGTCAGGCTTCCGGTCATCGTTGCGATACGGCGGCTGAGTCTTGTTGATCACGGCTAGCTGAAACCGCTGCATGAAGCCGTCCGCTGACCTGTTACCGCCGTACACGTTCTGCATGTGGGGCGTCAGCGCACCCAACTGAGTGCCGCCGAAAACGGAGAGGCAAAGCTTTTCGACGGTTGCGGCTTGACGGCTCATGCGGTCTGCCCGGAATCCTTCTTTGCCGCTCCATGCCTCCAGATACATGGTTCGTTCACTCTCGCGGCCCGATTTGGTCAGGTTGTCGAAGATGCCGCTCAGCTCGTCGCGGTGGAGCAACAGTCCGCGCGGATTCTCTGCCGCCAAGTCCAGCAGCTTTTCGGGTGTTGCATCCTGCGTGGTGTAACGCCGCTCCACAGGTGGGTTGGGATTGGCGAGCTTGCTCCATTCGCCCTCAATCTGGGCTTGCCCCTCGGCGTCTTTATTTTTGACCGCCTTCTTATGCTCGGCTTCATAGGCCTTGACGCGACTTTTGTAGATGTCCGCCATCGGCTCGTACTGGGCTACCGCCTCGGCATAGGCGCGTTCAGCATCCTTCACCAACACTTTGAGGGGTGCCAGCCCGACGTTGATGGCGTCTGTCTTCCGGGAGCCGGGAGGCGCGACGACGAATCCCCACAGGTTGGGATGCTCGTACCACCCGTCCAGCGCCTTGGGCCGGATAGCAAGGCGGGTGCCGACGACGATGCTGAGAGCAGTCATGAGCGGCATGGCGACGTTCTCCGGGTACACGTTCAGCCTCTCTGCCTCATCCATGACATACGCGGCAAATACTGGCGGCAGCATGTCAGCGGCCAGGTGTGGGACCTCAATTTGATCCTGGCCTAGCGGTGTGGGTTGGTCAGGCCAATCTGGTAGGCCCTTCACATCCGCCTTCGCATTCAGGGCAGGCACGCCGTCCAGTTTTGCGAGTCGCCGCGCCAGAGTGCGAGAGACGCTGTACTGGTCATAAGGAATGCCGTTACGCCACTCGCTGGCCTTCTCTCGGTAGAGGGCGCTGTTGCGATAGATTTCCAGCGCCATGCGCGGGTCATCTTCGGCATGCTCCAAGAGGGTGCTGAAGTAGAAGAATTCGGCGCGGCTCATGTCGGCCTCGCCCTGATCGTTGACCCCTACTCCGGCGAGGTCCGGGCGTCCAGTCTCATGCAGGGTCTTAAATTGCTGAGACTTTGAGGCCAGCTTCAGTACCTCGCCTTCGCTCCTGAGTGTCTCTGGCACATCGTCCCAGTCCACTTCCTGAACGATGCCGTGCGTGTGGCTGTTCTGCTGGTTGGCGTATAGCCCTAACAAGGCGTCGGTGGCGTCGTTGACCGCTTCGGGGAAGCCCGGCACCAAGTTGTTGGTTACCGTCAAAAACTGGGCGTAGCCGTACATCTCGATCTCGCGTGACCCGGACACTTTGATGCGCTTGTATTGGAGGTAGGGCAGCAGGGCGGTTTTGTCCTGCACGGTGAACCAGAAGCGCACCCCGTTCCCGCTAGGGCTGAACTCGGTTCGAGTGTTGAACTGCTGGAGCAGGGTCAGTACTTGCGGGTCAATCACGCCATTGCTCACGCAGCCGTCCACATCGCCGCCCACGACATCATTGTCTTTGGTGGTGACGTACCCGACGCCAGTGAAGTAGCCGCGCTCGTAGAGGCTGACCACAGTGTCCAGCGGCTGCCAGTTCTTTGGTTCGTGAGCACTGATGGCGTGGGACTTGCCCGTCGCACCGTCCAAAGCACTCGGCATTTTGAGTAGCTTGCCATCCTTACCCTGGACAGCATTCCAGTTAATCCATTGGCGGTGGTTCGACATGGGTGCGAGCTGTTGAAAGTCAATGGCTAAGAGAGGGCTGTCAAGAGATTGTGTTATAGTGGTCATTGCAAGCAAACACTCCTTTTTGTAATGAATCTCTGCGCCTCGGAACGCGGAGATTCTTTTATTTTGCAGACATCATTTATTTACCGAAGTATCCACAACAAGAGGCCGTTTTCATTTGAAAACCTCATGGTCTTATTTTATTGCGATTTGGACGTATACTACATTTAATTGGTTTTATTAAGTAAAGCGTGTGTTTTTTGAACAGATATAAAGATGAAATCAGTATACTTTGATGTATATCTCGCATTTTTTGTATTTCAAGGTTAAACCAATTCTTATTGGCAATTTTGGCTACTAATTGGCGACAGGGGAAAGCTCGCTTTTTCGTCAGACGCTGCTAAAATTTGATTTTTGGCAATTTTGGCGACAAAAATGGGGAAATAGAAATAGAGGGAATGACAGGGTGTATATTGTAATATATATTACTATTATATAGATTTTAGCATTTAGAAATGTAGACGGATACCCCATAAATGATATTCATTAGGAAACTGTCGCCAAAATTGCCAAATATAACTTTCTGCTGAGAGTAGGTCATTTTAATTGGCGACAAGTCAACGCCAAAATTAAATAATTTGTCGCCAATAATAAAATTCATCTCCTTCTGAAAATAGGTTTTAGAGAGGCACTCGCCAGTTTGGAGGTGCATTATGGGTAGATCGCTATTGGCGACATCAGCATTTACCGACTCTGTATAGATTAGTAATAGGCAAGTCCAAATTGAGACTTGCCTTAAACTGTGGTTCTCTAGTTTACAGCTTACGTCAGCTCTCAGCAGTCCATCACGATGTTTCCGTATAAGTTTCGATTCGCTGTAGAATGAATGCGTATGTGTATAGCACATATTCAGCAAACTATTCACTAAGGGCGGTGAACCCTAGAGAGTGAATAGTTTTTTTTGTGCTTATGCCAAAGCTTTCAGGTATTCAAAGCTATGTGGCCGTTCATAGTCTTGATTTGGCTTGTCAAATACTTTCCACTCCCACTCTTTAGGCGTGGTGCCAATAACTTTGAGCAGTTCCGATTCATTTAAGAGTCCGAACCCAAAGTCCTCAAAGGCGGGTGCCAGTCGATTGAGGTCCATCACTATCTCATCGAACGTGTTGATCCGATTCTGGTCCTGCTTGGTTTTCAATCGCTGAAGCGGCAGCACGTCTGCCAGTTCCTGTTCCAGAATAAATCCTAGTAATGTACATGCCGCTGCCTCTCCCCGCAGGCAGATGGGATGTGTGGGGCGAAGTCCCATAGTGGCGCGGACGTACACGCACAAGTTGCCCAATTCTTGCCAGTCCTTAACCTTATAGGTGTGCAGCATGTGGTTGATACGTCCGAGAAGCGCATTCTGAAGTGCCGGGGTGAGTTCACTATTCATCTTGGGATTTCCTTTTAGATCCCAAGTGCAATACGCCGTAGTAGTTCTAGCTTATTTGGACTAACGACAAACATCTTAGCGAAGTTCGTTATACTATGGTCAGACCGATTTGAAGTGTCGGACGGGAAGGCGTATTGCACCTGAGTTGTGAGAGTTGAAGAGAGAAGACATGCTGCTTGGAACCAGCATGTCTTTTTTAGTTTTTAGTCAACTTGCCACCTACACCTTCTCTAGACTCGCGTAGCATCCTAGCTTCGTAGGCCAGCACATCGGAAATCGGAACTAATCGAGCTGCGCCGTTGCGAATGCTAGGCAGAACGCCGTCGTCTAAAAGCTGCTTGAGCTTGTTGTTTGAAACTGGAATCTGTTTCCTAATTTCGGTCATGCTCATGTAGCCACGTCGGGAGTGTGGAGAGGTGGACTGACCTGGAATGTCGCGTTTATAGTGCGTCATTCGCCTTCCCCTTGATCTTTCTGAGCTGCCCTAAACTCTCTCAGTTTATCGCGCCGACGAATGACATCCCTAGAGTGCCGCTTTACTGACTCTGCATTCTCTCGCTCTAGCTTCTGCTGCGGCGTTTCCTTGACCTGATTAGGCCCAGGATATGTCTGAGCCATCCAAGAGCGCATATTCTTTCTGACCCTCTCCACATCCAGTTTTTGTTCCATAGAGTACCGCCTTAGACTGTCGAGCAATGTAGAAGCAAGAAGTTTCACATTCCTGCTTTCTGCTCTTGGTCACTCCATTCTCTACCCGAGCCGAAGCTGGGATATGCAGAACAGCTATGCTCCCTACACGGTGCGGCATCTGACAACACAGATCAGCGGTCACTACTAAATAATGGCCCAAATCGCGCTTGACCATAGGCATCAGTGCCAAACGGCACAGCGGTCTTTGCCTCTGGGCAAATCACATTTCGGTAGTAGTCGAATGGCTCATAACACGAGTGACTGCCTCGCAGTTCTTCATAGTAATCAGACAGCGGACCAGTAGCAAAGCTGGAGTTCTTTTCCATAGCATGTATTGTGCTTTCCATACAACCTTCAATGAACGTATGGATTGCCTGGTATTCAGGGTCAGTTATTCTGCCGCCCTTCATTTCTTTCTGTGCCAGATTGAGCTGCACAGCGTAGGTGGCGAGTCTGGATATGATTGTCAACGCCCTTGAGCCTAAACTGTGGTCAGTGCCGATCCAATCATCCTTCCGTGCTTGGGCAAAGGCATACGCACCTTCTCCACGTCTGTGGACATATCTTTCAGGACGGTTGAGCAAAATCTGCACACCTTCATTTAACTCGTGAAGATCGTCATAGTGAGAGTCATTACGTCCGTTAGCTCTCATCTCGAAAAGCCGACTTTGCTCCTTAAGAATTATTGGCGTGAGCGCATCTCTTAGAACGGCCTCGGGTATCCTAGATATAGCGTTCTTTACGAACAAGTCTGTGCCTGCATTTGAAGCGAGTTGAGATTCCTTTGCGAATCTGTGCATGTAAGCCCTCTCATTAAGCAATAGAGCGTCACCGCCTGCGTCCCTATGACGTTGGCTGCTTTTGAGTGACTCTGTGGTGCTCTTCTTAACTGGCTTTATGCTTCCATATCATCCTGCTCTGACCCAAATAGCTGGCTCGTAAGCAAGCAATATGCACAGAATAAGAAGGGCCTATGGAAAAACACGGTAGACCCTTGAAAGTGTTCAGCTCACTATTTCACTAGATTCTTAGATGAATCTCACCATCAACATCGCAGACCAACCCAGATCCAGCTCAGGAGGCTGCAACCTGTCAGCCCAGGCAGACCCGGACACGATGGATAGTGTTTGCCTGTTCCTCCAAAGAACCTCATGAATGTCAACCCCCGGTTGCAGGAGTTTCCTCAGGGTTCGCAACTCGTCCATCTGGGCGGACTTCAGGTAGAAATCGTCCAGACAGCAACTCAGCAACGTCGCCAGCTCGCCCACCTCGAAGGCGTACCGCTGCCCACGCGGGGTAAGTTCAGTGCTGCTATCCATCAGATGTGCGGCCCGCAGTTGATCCACCACACCAGCGCCGAGGCTGGAGTACAGCGGAAGGCCGAGAGTCCTGGCGGCCACTACCACCTGTGGAGTCTGGTCCGTCTGCTGGATGAGGAAGGCGAGAGCGGCAACGTCCAATTGAAAATGACCCTGGAGAACTTCCAGGGCCACATCTACAGGAAACTCGCGCCGCCAGATTTTGTGACTGGCTTTCCGCGTCATGGCTCTCCTTAAATCGCCGTGCTTCGCTGGCCGAAGTTCTGCGCTGTCCGGCGAGCGTGCTGATCAATGTCGTTATGGTTCCAGATCGGCAACTGACCGATGTGGGTGTTGAGCGTGACGTTCAGCCCGGTGACACTCCGCTTCATTGCCCCTCGATTCTTGGTCATGATCTCGCACATGATTGCTGCTTCCGCCTTGATCTTGAGAGCGAGACCGTTCAGGTTGTTCGCTTCAGGATCGTCGTAGGCGTCCACATAGGCTCGAGTGATCCGCACCACAGCGAAGAGCACGTCCATGAAGTCATGCGCCCGTTGGGTCACGAAATACTGAGGCGTCTCTTCAGTGTCCGACACTTCCAGCCACCCGTTGCTCGCCAGTTCCTTGTGCGCCTGCGCGTACTGGAGTCCGTCGATTCGAGTGTTGGCGATTACCCAGATTGGTTCCAGCACAGCATCGGCGTCCTTCAGCTCCAGACTGCGTTGGGCTTGCCAGTGGGTGCCGACAGACGGCAGCGCCAAGCGTGGTGCAGATGATTCCATCACTTTCGTGTGCGTGCCCATCTCGTAACTGAGGCACCGTTCCACCAGCGCCGCTGCTTGCTCTGGTGTGGACAGGTCACCACACGTCAGCGCGTTGAGGAATTGGGCCAGAAGGACCGGGCCGGAGTGTGCAGGGTATTCCCGCTTCTGCTCAAGCGACATGCTGTTGAAGAGCTTGACCCTTGCCATTAGCGGGCCTCGCTCAAGATCACGTTATCCAGGAAGCCTGTGGGCGACAGCAGACGGGCGTAAGTTTTGTAGTCGTCATCCAGGCGGCGCATCAGCGGAAGCTGCTCGGCGTTGCTGTAGAAGAACGATGCCCCGCCCTTCTGCGTTCCGGCCAGCAAATCTGCACGCTTGGCCGTTGCCATTGCTTCCGCTGTGGTCTGGAATGCGTCCAGCTCAGCCTTCGTCGCGCCCTGATCACGGTAGGCAACATACTTGGCCGCGAACTCTCCCACAGTCGGGACGATGCGCTCGGTCTTGGCCGTAGGCGTGAAACGGTCAGGGTAGGTTGGATGCTCGGTGAAATACCCGTTGCTGACCAGCTCAGCGCGGGCCACAGCGTACAGGCTGTCAAAGTCGGCTGCTTTTTCGCCCAGGTCTTGGAAGGCCAGACGGCGCAGGGCTTTGACTTGTTCGGTGTGATCGCCCCGACTGCCCATGCCGAAGCTTGGCTCTTTCTCGGGCAGGAAGTGGCTGCGCTGACCGTCAACGCTCTTATAGAACAGGTTGAACAGGGTCAAGGTATAAACGCCGTAGCTGGGACTGAACCCCAGCAGGGCGGCAAGGAACGCGTCATATTTGGTCATGGTGTTTCCCCTTCAAGAAGTCCAGACGCGCGTCCTACGCGTCATGGTGAGGGTGTGGAGGCATAAAGTACCGATTGGAACGGATCGGTTCGGACGGGTTCGCCAGCTAGACGGACTGGCGAGGCGGCGTTGCAGACATCCTGTTTGCTGACCATGACCATTATTGACTGTGTGGGACAGCAAAAAAGGCTCCACAGGTGGGTTGTGTGGCTCTGCCGATGCTGAAGGCGGCCAACCAGTGCTGGCCTTTCTCGCGCTGACTATGCCCTGGGCACCACTTAGGGCGTCGGCCCAGATGGTGAACCCGATGTGTAACCCAGTGACGGCGGGTCAGCTTCACCGGATGAGCGAATTGACCGCCTGTGGAGAAAAGATGTGCTGGACAACATCCTTAGAGTGCTTTTCAAAGCAGTTTATTTTATATACTGACTTTTAATCAGCGGGTTCTCGGTTCAAGTCCGAGGCGATCCACCAACACAACTCCGTCTCTGGCGGAGTTTTTTTTGTCCAGTACGGCAGGACGCACGTAATAGACGTTCTCGCCTGCACCTTCCAGACTCACGCCGGGCACAACTGGCTGGGCGCTATGCTCTCCCCATGTCACAGGCCAGCCACCACGCACGCCAGTTCACCGCCAACCGCTCGGCTCTCCTTGACCTCTACGACATGCTGCCCGAGGATCAGGGCAAGTTTGCTGCGTGGGACGGTGGGATGAGCTTCATCGGGCTGGCCGATCACCTGTCGGGCAGCCTGACCCGGTTCATGGGCCTGATTGCGGGCGAGGGCATGGGCGCACCGGCCCCGGCCAGCACCAGCCTGGACGAAGCCCGCCAGCGGCTGCGCGACACGCACGAGACCGCCGTCAGCGCCATAGAGGGCATGAACGACGCCGATCTGGACCGCCGCGTCCCCGCCTTCGGGGGCCGGGAGATGCCCGTCCGCGCCCTGCTGGACATGGTCACCACACACGAGGTCCACCACAAGGGCCAGGTCTGGATGATGGCCCGAATGGTGGGCGTCCAGCCGCCAATGTTCGTGAAGATGGGATAGCGGGGACAGCACCAGAACACCAATAGACCGGAAGAGAGGGCGGCAGGCGAGAATGCCCACCGCCCTCTTCCCTCCAAACCCTAATTCACCAGTTTGGTCTTATTGGTCACGAAATCCATCAGCACGTACTGGCCGATGTTCTGCGGCGTGGTGAAGTACGCCTTGCCGCGCGTCATCTCGGAAACCCGCTTGACGAAGCCCACCAGATCGGGATCGCGGGCCAGCATGAAGGTGTTGACCTGAATGCCGGAGCGGCGGCAGTTGGCCACCTCACGCAGCGTTGCGCCCAGGACGTAGGGATCGAGGCCGTAAGCGTTCTTGTAGATGCGCCCGTCGGGCAGCGTCAGCGCTGAAGGCTTGCCGTCGGTGATCATCACGATCTGCTTCATGTCCTTGTTCTCGCGCTTGAGCAGTTGCTGGGCCAGCCGCAGTCCGCCCGCCGTGTTGGTGTGGTACGGCCCGATCTGCGCCTGCGCCAGCTTGGAAATCGGCACTTCCTCGGCGCTGTCGTGGAACAGCACGAACTTCACGGTATCGCTGGGGTACTGCGTGCGGATCAGGTGGGCCAGCGCCAGCGCCACCTGCTTGGCGGGGGTGAAACGGTCCTCGCCGTACAGGATCATGGAGTGAGAGCAGTCCAGCAGCACCACTGTGGCCGCCGAGGAGTTGTATTCAGCCTGGCGGATCACCAGATCGGACTCCTCCATGTTCTCGATGCCCTTGCTCAGCACGTTGCCCAGGGTGGCGGTGGTGTCCAGGTTCAGAGTGTCGCCAAACTCGTAGTTCTTGAGTTCGCCGGACATTTCCACGCTGCTGGCGAACTCGCGGGTGTCGTGCGCGCCCGCGCTGCTGCGGCCCAGACCGCCCATCAGATCGCGCAGGGATTTGTAGCCCAGGAAGTCGATGCTCTTGTCCGTGAGCTGAAAGGTGGCCTCGCCGCCCTGGCCCGCGCCGCCCTGCCCGTCGGGATCCTCAAATTCCTTGCGGATAAAGCCGTCCTGCTGAAGCTTGTCCATCAGGTTCTTGATCTGCTGGCCCAGCGCCGTGTCGTGGATATCCGCCGACTGCATGGCTTCCATCAGTTGTTCTTCTGGAATCATGTTGCGCTCGGCCAGGGCTTCCAGAATGGCGTCGAACAGGTCATCCATGCTGGGGCGCGCGTTGGGGTCCGGGTCGTAGGGATCGTTCATGCCCTGACCCAGCAATGCTTCCTGGATCATCTGCATCAGCTCGCTGGAATCGAGTTGATCCAGCTCACCTTCAAACTTGCTGTACCGCGTGATTCGCGCCATGTCGTGACCTCCGTATGCGTACAGCATGGCGCGTGGACAGGTGGGCGTTTGTAAGGCGGGGCGCGGTAGGGAGGCGTCTGCGGCGTGGTCCGCAGTTCACCCGTGGTCCCAGTTGTGGCCCGCCCGGCCCTGCGGACATGCAGCCCCACAGCCGCGCGTGCGGCACAATAGGGCGCATGACAGATTCACGTCCATCCCGCGCCGAACCCCGCCCCGATGCCCGGTTGGTGCGCCTGCACGCCGAACGCGGCGATCCACACGCCCGCCTCGCCGGAGCGCTGGCGGCGCTGGAGGGTGCCGGGTGGGGCCTGCTGCTGCCCGGCGAGGCAGCTCTGGCAAAGCAACTGGCCGCCTATCTGGGCCAGGGCACCCTGCGCGTGGATTCGCGGCTGCGGCTGAACCGTGACTTCCTGGCCGTGGCCGGACTGGCTGCCGCGCCGCTGGACGGCGACTGGCGCGGCGCGAAGGGCGTGTGGCTGCTGGAGCCGGAAGCCGGGGACATCGAACGTGCCCGGCGTGCGGGCGTGCCCGTGATCGCCGACGCCACCCTGGCCCCTGGCGGCGGCTGGCTGGGCGTGGGCGCAGAGTTGATCGTGTACCGCGACGGGGCCACCCTGACCGGCCACGGCGACGTGTCGCTGGCCGTGCTGTTCGGCGCGGACGCAGCCCCGGACCCCGTGACCGATCCCCCCAGCGAGCTGAGCGTGGCGCTGGCCCTGCGCGACGTGGCCACCCTGCCCCTGCGGCTGGCCCGCGCGGCCCGCACCGTGTCCACCCTGGCAGACCGACTGGGAGGCGCGGCCCAGGGCGCTGGCCCCACCGCCCTGCTGCTGGCCCCGGATGCCGCCCCCGACACCGCCCAGCCGCCCGGTGGTGTGCAGGCTGCCGCCCGCAGCGTCCCCGCCGGGGTGATCCTGACTCCTGGCCTGGAGGATGTGGAAATGGCGCTGGCGCTGCTGTATGGGATGTCAGAACAGAGCGGACGCGAAGAGCGGACGCAGGCCAATGCGCCCGCACAACCTCAAAGCGCGCAATCTCAAAGCGCGCAACCTCAAATACAGGCTCAGGAACAGACGCGCCAGGACAGCGAACCACGCCAGGGCCGGGGCGAAAACCGCCGTGAGCGATACGAACGGCGCGATTTCAAGCCGCCCCAGGAGGGGCGGAACGACGAAGACCGGGGCAGCTCGCGCCAGGAGTTCCGCCAGGGAGACCGCCCGCAGCGTGGTGAGCGGCCCAGCACACCCAACCAACCCAGCACGCCCAGTCAGCCCAGCACACTCAGTCAACCCAGCGCCCCCAGTCAGCCCCAGGCCCCCGAACGCTTCACCTTCGAGGCCCCCGCCGCTGCCCCCGACGCCCCTGACTTTGCTGCCCCACAGGCTTCCCCTGAGCAGATCGAGGAAAGCTGGGAGCCGGAAATCGTCTACAGTGACCGGGAGCGTGCCCCCGTGCGCCTGCCCACGCCGGTCAGCTCTGGCCCGGATTTCACGCCGCTGGACGCCGGCATTCCCGACGTGCGCCGCCAGCCGGAGCGCACGCCCGCACCAGAAGACCACGACGCGCCGGAGAGTGCCCCGCAGGACACCGCCGCGCCCGAAGCCCCGGCCCCAGTCCCACAGGATCAGTCCACGCGGCGCGGCAATGGGCGGCAGCGCCAGTCCCGGCAGGAACCGCAGGACATGCCCGACGCCGCGCCCGTGATCCTGCCCCCCGATCTGCCCGCCGCCAAGGAAGACCCCGCCGCCAACCTCAGCGACGAGCAGGCCGCCGTCTACGCCCGCCTGCGCGAGTGGCGCAACGCCGAGGCCAAGCGCCAGGAGATCAGCCGCTTCATCATCGCCAGCAACGCCACCCTGGCCGAGATCGCCCGCCGCGTGCCCTATACCGACGCGGACCTGAAAGCCGTCAAGGGCATGGGGCCGGAGCGCATGAAGAAGTACGGCGACAAGATTCTGGAAGTGGTCCGGGGCTGAGCTGAAATCCTGACCCGCCAGCCCTCTTCCGCGTGGAGAGGGCTTTTTTGTGCTGGGCCGTTCAGCCCTGACTGCCCTGCACGAAATACATCTGCGTCGCCACCAGCCGTGAGCCGTGCTTGTCGAAAATGCGCCGCATGGCCCCATTGTCCGCTTCCGTACCGCCAGCATGGCTGGCGAATTGCCGCGCCGCCAGCGCCAGCAGATGCCCGTGCAGGCGTGTGCCCAGGCCCTGTCCACGAGACGGCGACAGCACGCCGATCAGGTTGATGCTGGCGGTGTCCGGGCGTCCGCCGGGGCCGACTGCGCCCAGAGCGGCGGGCAACCCATATTTGTCAGGCAGCGTGATCAGCGTCCAGTCCTCTGAGGGGTCAAGGTCCGGCTGACCAAGCTGGTCCAGCGCTTCGCGGATGTCGGGTTGATCCGCGTCCACGGTCTGCGCCTGCGGGTCCAGCGGATAGGAGCGGGCGCGTAGGTCGGTTTCATACATCACGTGCCGACTGTTCAGTACCCACCCGGCAGCCTCGAACGGCGCAGCAAGGAGCGGGGCAAGATTATCGTCGAGAAGGAGCCGCTGTTCGGGTCCAGCTTGCGCCCGGATCGCCTGGGCCAGTGCGATGATCGCCTCCTCCGGCGCATCGGCCCGGAGGTTTGGAAAGACTGGAATCTGCGGCACGGCATTGATCACCGCGTGGCCCTCCACCCCCCGCTCCGAGCGCAGGATCAGCGTCTGCTCCAGCTTGAGCTGGCCCCCCGAGAGGCGTTCGCGCATGAAGTTCAGGCGTCTGGCTGCTTCCTCCCGGTCAGCCATCAGGGCGACGAGATCGGGCAGGGTTTCGGCGGTGGCGGGCTGAATGGTGAAAGTGTTCATGGATGACCTCTGAAAAAAGCCACCGGGCAACAAATGCGCGGTGGCTCAGGAAGGATATACGGACTCAGCTTCTGCGCCAGCTCAGCAGCCCGATGATCAGGGTAAAGGCGATCAGGCTCAGGGTAGGAATGGTCAGGACCGTGTTCAGGCCAGACAGTGCGCCCGCGCCCCAGATGGGCCAGGGGGTGTTGCACGGCACCACGGTGGGGTCCACCAGGGCGCTGCACGCCTTGAGGGTGGGAATGACGTTCCAGTCTTCCAGGTTCTGGATCAGGGCGACCCCCCAGCCCACCGCCGCCAGGGGCAGCACGTAGCGGCGAACCTTCAGGTCACTGCCCAGCGCTGCGATGCCCAGAATGACCGCCAGCGGATACATGGCGATGCGCTGATACCAGCACAGCACGCAGGGGCGGAAGCCCTGGACCTCGCTGAAGTACAGGCTGCCCAGCGTGGCGGCCAGGGCCACCAGCCAGGCCAGATACAGACGGTTGTCGCGGGTCATCATGCGGGTTTACTGCTGCGCGGCGTCAACGGCCTTGCCGATGTCGTCGGGCGAGTAGCTGCCCTGACCGCTGGCCGCGAGGACCTGCTTGCCGTTCACGAAAACGGTGGGCGTCGAGTTCACGCCTGCGTCCACCGCCTGCTTTTCCATGGCGTCCACGCGGGCGGCGGTGGCGTCGGTGTCCAGGCAACCGGCGAACTTGGTCTGGTCGATGCCCTCGACGTTGCTCGCCAGTTCCTTGAGACGGGTCTTTGTGGCCCACACGGTGGATTCATCGCCCTGCGCGCGGAAGACGATGTTCTTGAACGACTCGAAGGCGGCGCTGCCACCGTCGTCAAAGACGCACAGGGCGGCCTGCCCGGCCAGCTTGCTGTCGTCGGTGGGCAGGCGGGCGTTCTCGGCCAGGAAGGGCCAGATCAGGGTGTACATTCTGGCCTTGCCGGTATCCACGTACTTGGTCTTCAGCTCCGGCTCGATGTTCTCGGTGAACTGCTTGCACACCGGGCACTTGAAATCCTCGATGGTGACAATACTGACGGGCGCATCTGCCTGCCCGATAAACGGCACGCCCTCCAGCTTGAAGTCGCCGCTGAGGCCCGCGCCAGCAGCCGGCTTGTCGCGGACGGCAAAAAGGGCGAGGGCAATCAGTGCGGCGGCGATCAGCGTGCCGACCACCAGGATGATTCGGTTGGGGTTGTTTCCCTGAAGTCTGGTCATATGGCCCAAAGTTTAGCGCCCGGAAATGAGGCGTGTCCGGGCGCATGTCCTTCAATGCAGGGGGAATGCAGGGGGAGGATCAGGCGGGAACACCCGCGCGCCCACCTTGCCGCCGCCGCAGCCACAGCCCGATCAGTTGACGCACGAGGCTAAAGGCCAGCCCCGCCAGCATGGCGATCAGGGCCGAGCGCAGGAACGTGTCGTTGGAGGGCAGTTTCAGGGTGGGATCGAACTTGGGACCGAAGCGGGCCACCGCCAGCAGCGTTCCGGCGAACAGCAGCCCGGCAAAGGGCAACACCAGCACCCCCCCGGAATGCTTGACCAGCAGCAAGGCCATCAGCGCGCCGCCCACCAGCGGCAGAATGATCAGCCACTGCGCCGGGGGAACCGAGGGGCTGAAGTAGCCCAGTCCACCCAGCAGCAGCCCCAGGTAGCCGAACCACCCGCCGAACTCGTCGGCCAGGATCACCAGGAAGACCCACACCAGCAGGCTGTTCTGCCACTCACCGGGGGTCCACATGGCGTAGGCCAGCACGCCCAGCACCGCCCAGCCGCCCAGCAGCCGCAGGAAGGTCAGAAAGCGGGCGCGGTGCGGGCGCTCCTCCTCGGTCCGGCTGGGCAGGGGGGTCAGCGGCGGCGCGGCGCGGGCGGGCGACGGGCGTCCCACGTCCGCTTCCCCGCCGGAAGGTTTCGACAGGTTGACCGCAGCGTCCGCAGGGGGCCGCGCCACCACCGTCCGGTCCACGTCTGCCGCCGCCGAGGAGGTGACTTCAGACGCCGCCTGCCCCCCCGTCGGCTGGACAGCTTCAGGGTGCGGATCAGACTGCTCGGGCGCGGGCGGTTTGGTCATGCTGCCCCCTTCTTATCACGGGGCTTGGCACGCGGCTTGCGCGCGGGGGCCGCGAGGACCAGTTCACGCTCCTCTTTCTTCGGCTTCGCCGCCACGATTCCCGGCACCCGGCTGAGGTATTCACCCGTGTAGCTGGTGGGATGCGCGGCCAGTTCCTCCGGCGTTCCGGTGGCAACGATGGTGCCGCCGCGCACGCCGCCTTCCGGCCCCAGATCGATGATGTGATCGGCGCGCTTCATCACGTCCAGATTGTGTTCGATGATCACCAGCGTGTTGCCGCCCTCCACCAGCCGGTCCAGCACTTCCATCAGCTTGCGGACGTCCTCGAAGTGCAGCCCGGTGGTGGGTTCGTCCAGGATGTAGATGGTCTTGCCCGTCGCCCTTTTGCTCAGCTCGGAGGCCAGTTTGATGCGCTGCGCCTCACCGCCCGACAGCGTGGTGCTGGGCTGCCCGATTCGCATGTAGCCCAGGCCCACGTCCAGCAGAAGCTGCATCTTGCGCTCGATATTTGGAATCGCCTCGAAGAAGCCGTGCGCGTCCTCCACGGTCATGTCCAGAATGTCGCTGATGGTCTTGTGGTTGTACTTGACCTCCAGCGTCTCGCGGTTGTAACGCGCCCCCTTGCAGACCTCGCACGGCACGTAGATGTCGGGCAGGAAGTTCATCTCGATCTTCATGACGCCGTCGCCCTTGCAGTGTTCGCAGCGCCCGCCCTTGACGTTGAAGGAAAACCGCCCGGCCAGATACCCGCGCCGCCGCGCCTCGTTGGTGCGGGTGAACAGGTCACGGATTTCGGTGAAGACCCCGGTGTAGGTGGCCGGGTTGCTGCGCGGTGTGCGGCCAATCGGGGACTGGTCAATCTCGATGACCTTGTCCAGATGGTCCATGCCCTCGATGCGGTCATATTTGCCGGGAGTGGTCTTCGCGCCGTTCAGTTCGCGGGCCAGCGTGGCGTGCAGGATGTCGTGGATCAGGGTGCTTTTGCCGCTGCCAGATGGGCCAGTGACGACGGTCATGATGCCCAGCGGAATCTCGGCGTCCACGTTCAACAGGTTGTGTTCGCGTGCCCCATAGATGTTCAGCTTCTTGCCGTTGCCGCGCCGCCGCTTCTCCGGCACGTCAATTTTCAGCTCGCCGCGCAGGTATTTGCCGGTCAGGCTGTTGGGGTTGTCCCTGACCTCCTGCGGCGTGCCCACGGCCACCACCTCGCCGCCGTGGACCCCTGCCCCCGGCCCCATGTCCACCAGATAGTCGGCCTCCATCATGGTGTCCTCATCGTGTTCTACCACCAGCAGCGTGTTCCCCAGATCGCGCAGGTTCTTGAGGGTTCCGATCAAACGCCCGTTGTCCTTGGGATGCAGCCCGATGCTGGGTTCGTCCAGCACGTACAGCACCCCGGTCAGGCCAGACCCGACCTGCGTGGCAAGGCGGATGCGCTGCGCCTCGCCGCCCGAAAGTGTGTTGGCGGTGCGGTCCAGCGACAGGTAGTCCAGCCCCACGTCCACCATGAATTTCAGGCGGGTGCGGATGGCCTTCAGCACAGGGACGGACACTGCTGCGCCAAAGGCGTTCTGCACGTATTCGTATTGCCGGGGCGCGTGGGCGCGGGCGGTGCCGCCCACATGGCCCTTCAGGTATGGGGCGATGGCGTCGTGATTGAGTTCGCCGTCCTGCAACTGCCCGAAGTAGGCGTCCGCCTCCAGCACGCTCATGCCGCCCACCTGCGCGATGTTCAGGCCACCCACCCTCACCGCCAGAATCTCGGGCTTGTAGCGCGTGCCGCCGCAGGTGGGGCAGGGGCTGAGTTCCATCAGTTCTTCGAGCTTCTCGCGCATGAACTCCGACTCGGTATCGGCGTAGCGGCGCTCCAGATTGACGATCACACCCTCGAATTCAGTCATGAAGCGCATGGTTTCCTTGCCACCGCGCTTGTAAACCACCTCGAACGGCTGGCCGGGGCCTTGCAGAATGGCTTTTTGAGCGGTGGCGGGCAGCTCACGCCACGGCGTTTTGAGGCTGAAGTCCAGATGCTCGGCCAGCGCCTGCAACTTGTCCCAGTAGTACACGCCGCCGCCCGTACCCTTCTTGCTCCAGGGCAGGATCGCGCCCTCTGCGATGCTCAGCTTGTCATCAATGACCAGATCTGCCGAGAATTCGTTCTTGGTGCCCAGGCCCGCGCAATCGCCGCACGCGCCGTAGGGCGAGTTGAAGGAGAAGGAACGCGGCTCCAGCTCCTCCAGCACGCTGCCATGTTCGGGGCAGGCAAACTTCTCGGAGTACAGCTCCTCGTGGGCCTCGCCGCCCTCGCCCCCATCGGGCATCAGCACGCGCAGCAGGCTCTCGCCCCGGCGTAATCCCAGCTCCACGCTCTCGGCAATGCGGCTGCGGTCCGTCTCGCGCAGGGTCACGCGGTCAATCACCACGTCCACGTCATGCTTCTCGAACTTTTCCAGCTTCAGTTTCTCGGCCTCGTCCAGCTCGTAGAGGGTGCCGTCCACCCGCACACGGGCATAGCCCTCGCGCCGCAGATCGCCGAACAGCTTGCGGTACTCGCCCTTGCGCCCACGCACCACCGGGGCCAGCAGGATGGCGCGCTTGTCGGCAAATTCGGTGATCAGGCGGTCCGTGATCTCGCTGGGACTCTGTTTCTCAATTTTGCGCCCGCAGACCGGGCAGTACGGCGTGCCGACGCGGGCGTACAGCAGACGCAGGTAATCATGAATCTCGGTGACGGTGCCCACCGTGCTGCGCGGGTTGTGGCTGGTGGTGCGCTGATCGATGGAGATGGCCGGAGACAGACCCGTTATGCTCTCCACGTCCGGCTTTTCCATCAGGCCCAGGAACTGCCGCGCGTAGGCCGACAGGCTTTCCACATAGCGGCGCTGGCCCTCGGCGTAGATGGTGTCGAAGGCCAGCGTGCTTTTACCGCTGCCCGACACGCCGGTGATCACGATAAATTGATCGCGTGGCAGCTCCACGGTGATGTCTTTAAGGTTGTGTTCCTTCGCGCCGCGCACCACTAAGTTATTTTGCAAGAGGATCGCTCCTTGACTTTTAAGAAAAGCGCGGCCAGCACGTCAAATCAGGCCGCTCAAGATTCTGTCTAATGCGTAAGGGATAGCCTCTCCTCCGCTCTGAAACGGGATATTCTATCAGGTCAGGGCGGGTTGGAACTAGGGCGGGAAAGGGACTCTAAATGTCGTCAGGGGTTGGCGTAAATGACGGCTGGGATGAATGGGTGGCTGCCACGGTTAACCCCTCTCCTGCGGAGCTGTGCCAGCCAGTCAGCTTCGCTGCCAGCTCCCCTCAAAGGGAGCAAAGAGGCGCGATTTGTCGTGCCACACGCCATCTCCTTGCCTCCCTTCTAAGGGGAGATGCCCCGGAGGGGCGGACTTGCAAAGCTGCGGAGCAGAGGGGTTAAGCCGTGGCAGCCACCCATTCATCCCACTCGCCCAATTGTCCTGCACCCTCCCCCCCATCTCCCTGCCGCCTGATAAGCTCTGCTTTGATGTTGCGGTCCCAGCGCCGCGTCCGCACCAGATGCGGGCATGAGGGCGCTGAGGGCTGCGGATAGACGGTCAGACCGGTTTTTACCGGGTTTGAAACCGTGCAAAGGAGTTGGGTTGTGGCGTTTCGGGATGTACTGAATATTGAGGTCAATGCGGGCAATGGTGGCGACGGCGCGATGAGTTTCCACCGGGCCAAATACATGGAAAAGGGCGGGCCGGACGGCGGCCACGGCGGACGCGGGGGCAGCATCATCCTGCGGGCCATCGAGGGCGTGGAGTCGCTGGAACGATTGCTGGGCCGCCGCAAGTTCAAGGGTTCCAACGGCGCGTACGGCGAGGGCCGGTTGCGGCAGGGCAGCGACGGCGAAGACATCTACATCGATGTGCCCGTGGGCACCACCGCCTTCGACGAGGACAGCGGCAAGGTCATCGCCGATCTGATCCGCGTGGGCCAGGAAAAGGTGATTGCACGCGGTGGCTACGGCGGACGCGGCAACAGCACCTTTGCCAGCAGCACGCGGCAGGCCCCCCGCTTTGCCGAGCTGGGCACGCCGGGGCAAAAGCGCCGGGTGCGCCTGGAACTGCGCCTGATCGCGGACGTGGGGCTGGTGGGCTATCCCAACGCGGGCAAAAGCAGCCTGCTGGCGGCCCTCTCGCGGGCCAATCCGGCCATTGCCGAGTACCCGTTCACCACCCTCTCGCCCATTCTGGGTGTGGTGGACCGGCGCGATGAACACGGCACCCAGATCGAGGAGCGCTTCACGCTGGCCGACATTCCCGGCATCATCGAGGGGGCCAGCGAGGGCAAGGGGCTGGGACTGGAATTCCTGCGCCACATCAGCCGCACGCGCGTGCTTGTGTACGTGCTGGACGTGACCCGCAACCCGGTGGAGGAACTGCGCCAGCTTCAGGCTGAGCTGCGCGCCTATGACGCCGTCCTGCTGGAAAACATCGCCCTGATCGCCCTGAACAAGGTGGAACTGGTTGACGAAGACCTGAGCGTGATGGTGGAAGACGAGCTGGCCGAATTTGGCCTGCCCGTGCTGCGCGTGAGTGCAAAGGAAGGCAACGGGCTGGATATGCTGCGCGAAACGCTGTTCCAGATGATGCCAGACCGCGAACTGTGGGCGCAGAAGAACGCCCTGGAAATCGAGTCCGACGAGGTGCGCGAGGAAGGACTGACCGTGACCTTCCGCGAAGACGCACCCGCCAGAGGCGTGGGCATCGTGACCACGGGCGAGAACGAGCGTGTGTGGGAAGTTCAGGGCGGGGGATTCGAGGCACGTATCGCACGTTTCACGCGCTACATGGAAGACGCCGCCGAGTACCTGGGTGGGGTGTTCAAGCGCCAGGGGCTGTATGCCGCCCTGCGGCGGGCCGGGGCGCGCGAGGGCGACACTGTGGAAATCGGCAGCTTCCGCTTTGAATATTTCGACGACGAGGCCGAGAAGAACTGACCATGAAACATAGTGGGGGCTGGGGCGAATCGAACGCTCCAGCCCCCGCTTGTTTTTCGCCCTGCTCAGCCGTTCTTCGCCTTCTCATCCCGCTCGTCCAGCTTTTTTACCACGCCCTCGCTCCACTTTCTACCTTCATCTCCGCCCCACAGCATCCACGCGATGTACCCACGCGAAGGCTTCTCATTGCCCTGACCAGTCTCGTCCAGATTGTCCCCGGCGTGGCGCGGGAAATACTGGGAAACGTGGCGCACCTCGTCCTCGGTCAATTGACCGCCTCCTGCAAGTTGATCGGCCATGTGTTCGCCGACCTCGGTGCCGCCGAAGCCGTGTTCGTCGCGCAGTTCCAGCGCTTTTCTGGCGTTGCTCTGAACTTTTTTGGGGATGGAGAGGTCGATGTCAGCCATGCCCCACCGTGCCACCCCGCACCGCGAGGAGAAGGTGTGTTGTCTCCCCAACTCAAGAAACCCTTCGGACCTGCCTGGGCCACAGGGCAGGGCCGGAAGTTGACCCACAACCCGGACAGTATTTTGTATGACCCTTCGGTGCATAGTAGGGGCAAGATGCGGGAAGCCGTTGCACATGCTCTTTGCGCCGGGGCCACAGCCGGGAGCCGAACCCTCTGGACCGGCGTATGACACGCAATTCTCCGGGGCACAGCCCACAAGCTGGCGAGGCCGTGACCCGTTCAGGGGCGGGCGGGGAACGCTGGGCCGAACTGGTGGAACTGTACGAGTACCGGGTGGCCGATACCCTTCAGGGCAGGGTGCCGCGCGGCGGGCGGCGCTCGCTGGCGGACCTGCGGGAGGAACTGCTGGGCGCTCCGCTGGAGGCGGCCCTGCACCGAAGACTGCTGGAAGCGGACCGGGAATACCTGGCCCACCGCAAATCGGCCCGGCCCCTACAGCAGCCCGAGCCTGCCACCGTGCCGCCGCCGCCCACCCTGTGGGACGCTCCGCTGGGGGGCGAGTCCGCCGAGTCGCGGGCGTGGCAGGAGCTGCATCTGCTGGCCTGGGGGGACGCGGCCCACGCCACCCTGCGCGCTTACTTGCCCATCTGGCAACGCGAACCCAGCCTGCTGACTCTGCGGGTGCTGTACACCGCGCTGGAAAATGCCGAGCGGGCCGGACAGGCGGGGCTGGCCGGGCAGGTGTCTTTCCCGGTGCCTGCCGTGCGCGATCCCCTGACCGATCTGGACAATCCCCAGGTCTTGCAGGTGCTGACCGAGGCCGTCGTCGCCCTGCTGGTGCAAGCGGATGGACGCGGGCGGCTGGAACTGGCCCTCTCGCAGGTTCACGAGGTGCCCTTTCCGCGCCACCCGGATGAGGACGTCTTGCAGGCCAGGGTGGAGGCCGCCGGGCGCGAGCCGCTGGCCCCGCAGGCCAGGGACACGCTGATCCAGGCGCTGCGAACCCTGCATCCGGCCCCCAGGGACCCGCGTGAGCGTCCGGCCATCCGTGAGGCCGCGCGGGCGCTGGCACACAGCCTGGAGCCGCTGCTGAACAGTGGCCCGCAGACCACCCTGGGCGGCGTTCCCCAGCACAGCGTGCTGTACGCCGCCCAGCCGGGCACCGCTCTGGACACTCCTGACGACGCCGCCAGCGAACTGATGATCCGGCTTCCCGGCGGCGAGGGCACCCACTGGCGCGGCACCGACTTCCGCTGGCAGTCGCTGGGCACGCAGTGGCAGCTTCAGGCCGGGGAACAGATCGCGCTGCTGCGGCCCCACGCCGAGGCCACCGAACGCTGCCTGACGCTGGAGCTGCCGCAGACCCGACTGCGGGCGTTCGTGAGCGGCTCGTATCTGCTGCTGCGCGCCCAGAGCGGGCCGCAGGAAGACCTGACCCGGCTGACCTCACTGGGCCGCGTGATCGCGCTGCTGCTGGACCCCGCCAATGACTACGCGGCGCTGCGCCTGACCCGCGCCGCCGCTCAACTGCTGCGCGTGGGCCGGGTCGATGCGGACTCGGTGTCGGCCAGCAGCGCGGCCCGCTATGCCGGGGCTGCCCCGGACGCACTGCACAACTTCGCCCGCAAGGGGGCCGAGATCCTGTGCGGACTGCTGGCCCAGAGAAGCACTCCGGGCATCCAGCAGGCCATCCACGACGCAGCGCAGCCCCTGGGCCTGAATGGCCCCCTGACCGGGCATCTGGCCGCCGCACTCATGGTGGCCGCGCATCACCTGGAAACCCCACCCAGCGCCCTGCGTCACAGCCGGGTGGACCTGCCCGAAGACGGCACCGCCCTGTGCGTGGAACTGCGCGACGATCCCCCGCTGACCCTGCACTTCGGCGCGCGGGCCGTGACCCTGCGCCGCGATTTCCGTGGGCAGTGGACGGCGCTGCTGCCCGGGCATCCGGCACTGAATCTGCAAGACCTGACCGTGACACGTGGGCCGGGCTTCAGCCTGATCCTGGCCCGCCACGACGGTTGGCTGTCCGCTGCCGCGCCACCTACACACGAATCGCCCAGCGACAGACCAGAAACGGCCAGCCGCCCACACTGAGAGGCAGTGACAGACGCGCCAGACAACGGAACGGATTTCGCGCCCCTCCTGCCCGGAAGCTTGAGCGAAAATATGGAAACGGAGCAGATCGGCCCGAAATGTACGCCCCTCAAGACGGCGAACAGCCCTTCAAATTGCCGAAAATGATTGACTGTTGATGAGCCGCCGCACGTTCCTCACAGCCGACTCATAAGCTCCTGGGGCGGGGAGGTTAGGGTTGACGACGAAATGATCCGTCCTCTTCTGACCGTGACCCTGCTGGTGGGTCTGTTAACTCCAGGCCAGGCCCAGGCTGTGCCGGTAAAGCTGGACAGCCTGCCGCTTTCAGTGGAACCCAACGCCAAACTCCTGACGCTGAATCAGGCTGGGATCCGTGCCGCCTTTCCCTCAGCGGCAGGACGCCCGAGCGCCGTCTTCATGACCGAGGACCGCAAGGTCAGTGTGGCCTTCGAGTGGCGGACCAGCAAACTGGCCTCCAACGAGGTGGAAAAGCTGGTGGCCCAGTTTCCCGCCGTGATCCGCGCGCAGGTGCCCAATGTCAAAACCCTCAAGGCCAGTCTGGTGCAGATGGGCGGCTCGCCATGGGCGCAGTTCGTCTTCACCACGCCCAGTCAGGCCGACGACCTGCGCCGTGAGCTGATGGTCACCAGTGCCGGGGGCCGCATGCTGGTGGTCACCATTGCCGGAAATGTCAAGGACTACTCGCGCAACGAAGCCGTGATCCGCAACCTGACCAACAGCGTCCGCCTGAACTGATTCTCAACCAGAAACCAACGGCCATAGGGTCTGGAATCCTTCTCCGCGCGGTCTGCGCTCAGAAGGATTCCAGATTTTTTGTACTGAGCAGAGGACGCGTTCAATTCAGAGCTAGACAGCCCGATGACGCTGCCCAGCGAAGGCTTCAATTGGGGCGATGCTGAAAAATCTGAACGACGCTCTCCTCTGCCTACAGACGCCTGAAAACCCCTACTTCTGGACGATCCACCTGTCCAGCAGTTTCTGGTACTCGCCGCTGGCTTTCATTCGGGCCAGCGTCTTGTTGGCGGCGGCGGCCAGATCGCTGTTTTTGGCAAACACCATGCCGTAGTCCTCGGCGGCCAGATCCTTGCCTGCCTGCTGAAACTGCCCAGGCAGGCGCTTTTGCAGGTCGGTCACGGTGGGCGCGTCGCCGATCAGGGCCGCGATCCGCCCGGCCCGGATGTCGGCCAGCCCCGCCGCAAAGTCGTCGTAGACCTTCAGCGCCGCTCCCCTGGGCTTCAGCGTGTCGTCGGCCACATACTGCCCAGTGGTGTTGGCCTGCACCCCTATGACGGTGCCCTTGACGTCGGCGGGCCAGGTGAACTTGCCTGGGTTGCCGCCCTTGACGATAAAGACCTGGGCACTGCGGTAATACGGGTTGCTGAAGGCCACCACTTTGGCCCGCTCGGCGGTGATGGTGATGGCGCTCATGGCCATGTCCACCCGCCCGGACGTGACCGACTGCGGCATCAATGCCCCAAAGCCCACCGCCTGAATCTGGAGCTTGACGCCCAAGTCTTTCGCTACCGCCCGCGCGATATCGACATCGAAGCCGGTGATCTGCCCGGTCTTGTCCTTGAACTCGAACGGAGCGAAGGTGGGATCGGTGCCCAGCACCAGCACGCCTTTTTTCTTGACCTCCGCGACGGTGGTGGCCCCGGCGGCAGATAAGGTGGAGGCGGCGAGAGCCACGGCAAGCAGAAGGGCGCGTTTCATGGGGACAGAATACGGCGCAGGTCCGGCGCGCTAGCCTCTTTTGCATGGACTGGCCTGCCCGCGCTGACTTTATTTACGGCGAACCTCTTCCGCCGCCCGCCGACTGGACGCGCCCCGGTTTGTTGATGACCTTCAACCTGGAATGCGCGGGCTGCGTGTCGCGCGGCATCCCCTTTTTAAAGAGGCTGCACGCCGAGTTCGGTGAACGCGTGAACCTGCTGGCCGTTCACACCAGCCACGGCCACCGCCCCCTCCCGCGTGAAGATGTCGAACCGACACTGGTCAAGTTTGCCCGCGACTTTGCCAAGCTGCCGTTTCCCGTCGCTCTGGACGTATCCGGCGATCTGGCCCGCGCGTGGCAGACCGAGGGCACGCCCCACTGGCTGGCCTTCGCCCCCGGCGGCGAACTGCTGCGGAGCGTGTACGGCAGCCAGGACAACTCCCAGACCCGCCTGCACTATCTTTTGGAAGAACGGCTGCTGGAGGAATAGGCCGGACTGGATTCAGAGCCGCAGGGGGAGATCGCGGAGCCGCTGGCCGGTCAGCGCGAACACCGCGTTCGCCACCGCCGCGCCCACCGGGCCGATGACCGGTTCGCCCATGCCGTAGGGCGTGTCGCCGCTTTCCAGCAGGTCCACATCGATCTGCGGCGTCTCGCGCAGGGTCAGCAGCGGGTAAGTGTCGAAGTTGGCTGACTCGATCATGCCGCCTTTGACGGTCAATACTTCATGCAGGGTGGAGCTGAGACCCATGACCACCGAACCCTCGGCCTGCATCTTCGCGCCCTGCGGGTTGATGACCATGCCTGGATCGACGGCCACGCTCATGCGATGGACGCGAATCTGACCGTTCTCCACCGAAACCTCGGCCACCTGCGCGCTGGCAGTGTTCACGTCCAGACCGCAGGCAATGCCGCGCGCCCGACCTGCGGGGGGTGGCGTGCGCCAACCCGAGCGGATGGCCACCTGCTCCAGCACGGCGCGCAGCCGCTGGCCGTCCTCGGTGTCCGGCAGATTCTTTAAGCGGAAGTCCAGGGGGTCCATTTTCGCCGCGTGCGCCAGTTCGTCGGCAAAACTTTCCACCGCAAACGTGTTGGGAAACACGCCCAGCCCGCGCCAGAAGCCCGTGGGGACGGGCAGCGCCTCGCGCCGATTGGTGACGTGGTAGGCCGGGATGTCGTAGGGCATGAACAGGCCCAGGATGCCGCCTGGATCGAAGCCGATGGTGTCCTTGACAAATTCCGGCATGCTGGCGGGCCAGATGATGTCGCCGCTGGCCGTGAACTGTTCCACGCCCAGAATGCGCCCCTCGCTGCTCACGCTGCCGCGCAGGATGTGGTGTGATGGCGGACGGAAAAACGCCTGTTGCAAATCCTCCTCGCGGGTCCAGCCGACATGCACCGGCTTTCCGGTTGCCGCCGAGAGACGCGCGGCCTCCACGGCGGCGGTCTGCCCCGCCTTGCGCCCGAAGCCGCCGCCCAGTTGCGTGGGATGCAGCAGAATCTCGCGGTCCTTGCCGAGTGCGGCGCGAATGTCGTCCATGACCTTCTGCGGGTACTGGGTGGCGGTCCAGACCTCAATTTTGCCGTCCGTTCCCGGTGCCACCTGAGCAAGAGCCGCCAGCGGTTCCAGATGCGCGTGCGCGGCCAGCGGCGTGCTGTACTCGGCCTCGATGCGCGTGCCCTGTTTCAGCGCCGCGCCGACATTGCCCCGGCGGCGCACCACGACGCCCGCCCCAGCCCTGACCTGCGCGTCGATCTCAGCCTGATTGACGTTTGTGCCGCCCTCCCAGCGCAGATCGAGTTTCTTCACGGCGTTGCGTGCGCGGGTGCGGCTGTCGGCCACCACGCCCGCGAAGTTGGCCTTCAAGTCGATGACCACTTTGCTCACGCCGGGCTGAGCGGACGCCCCTCCCGCCGAGGCCGCTGCCAGCGTCGCACCGTAGCGGGGTGGGCGGGCCACCGCGCCGTACAGCATCCCGTCCACCCGCGCGTCGTAACCGTAGGAGCTGAGGCCCATCACCTTGTCCCGAAAATCCACACGCAGCATGGCCTTGCCAATGCGCTTGAAATCCTTGCGGGCCTTGAGACGGGCGGGCTTGTCGGGCAGCGTCCACTCGCCCTGCTTGCCCTCCACGACTTTGCCGTAGCTCAGGGTGTCGCGCCGCCCCGCGATGAAAAACTGCCCGCCCGCCGCCGTCAGGTTTTTGGCTGGCACACCCAGTTGCCGCGCCGCTTCCTCGCGCAGCAGTTCGCGCAACGTGGCGGCGGCCTCACGCAGCGGCGTGTACAGCGCATTGACCGAGTTGGAGCCGAAGGTGAACATGGTCCCGCCCGCGTATCCACGCGCCGTATCGGCCTGTTTCACCGTGAGTTGCTCAGGCTTGACCTCCAGTTCCTCGGCGGCGATCTGCGCCAGCGCGGTGTGGATGCCCTGGCCCATCTCCATCTTGGGGACGTAGAAGGTGATGCCGCTGGCCGTGACCTCGAACCACAGGTCTGGATTGAAGGGCGCTTCCTGCGGCCCGGTGCCGTTTTCCACGACATACTCCACCAGCGCCGGGCGGCCCGCGTTGAGCGCCAGCGGCACACCCACCACCAGCACGCCCGCCGTGGTGCCCAGCCCGATCAGCACCCGGCGGCGCGTGACCTTTTTGCGAAGGACCTTATTGGGTTTGAGGGTACTCACAAACCGCCCCGCTTCAATTCTGCCGCCCGCGCCACGGCCTTCCGCACGTTGTTGTAGCCCCCGCAGCGGCACAGGTTGATGCCCGCGCTGTCGTCGATCTGCTCAGGCGTGGGCGCAGGATTGGCATTGAGCAGCGCCACCGCCGACATCACGTGTCCTGGCAGGCACCACCCACACTGCAACGGATTTTCCACGAACGCCTGCTGAACGGGGTGCAGCGTCACCGCGCCGCCTCGCCCAGTCTTCGCCAGCCCTTCCAGGGTGGTCACGGCCTTTCCAGCCACGCTCGCCACAGGGGTCAGGCAACTGCGCGTCACCTGTCCGTCCACCAGCACGGTGCAACTGCCGCAAATGCCGATGCCGCAGCCGTAATGCGTGCCAGTCAGGCCCAGCTCGTCGCGCAGCACCCACAGCAGCAGTTCGTCCTCGCGCTGGACCTGCCGCGTCTTTCCGTTGACCTGTAATTGCATGGGCCACCTCCGTGGACCCAACATAACGGGAGAGGGCCAAAAGGAGGGGGCGCTGCCCTGCAAAACAGGCAAAAAAAGTCCCCTTTCACGGCGGAAAGGGGAACATGAGGTTTGCCGTGTTGCTCAGGACATGATTTCTGTGGGAAGGAAAATGCCCCTCAGCCCAGGCGTTTGGCGGCCCGGTCCGACAGCACGTCCACCAGATGCGCGCGGAACTCGGCGCTGGCAAAGCGGTCTCCCAGCATGTCTGCGCCCTCCACCAGCCCGGTTCCAGCGTCCTGCCCGGCGTTCAGGCGTTCTTCCAGCTTGGGCAGACGCGCCGCCTTCTCTGCCGCCCCGGTGTAGGCCGCGCGAATCTGGCCGTCGGCATGGCGGGCCATCGCCACACCCACGATGGCGTAGTGGCTGGCCGGATGGCGGTATTTCTCGTACACGCTTGAGCTGATGCCTTTAGGGATACGGATGTGGGTCAGGAGTTCGCCCGCTTCCACGGCACTCTCGAACATCCCCAGGAACATCTCGTCCGCGCCCACCGTGCGCTCGCCGCCCATGCCGCGAATGACAAATTCCGCGCCCGTTGCCAACGCTGCCGCCGGGTAATCCGCGCTGGGATCGGCGTGCGCCAGTGACCCGCCGATGGTCCCACGGTTCCGCACCATCGGGTCACCCACCCAGCCCGCCACTTCGGGAAAGAGAGGGATTTTGCTCCGCATCACGTCCGCATGGGTGACCATCGCGCCCACCACGTAGAAATCGCCGTCCTCCTTGATGCCCTTCAACTCTTCAAGATTGAAGATATCCAGCAGCGCGGGCGGCTGGGCCAGCCGGAGTTTCATGGCGGGCAGCAGCGAATGCCCCCCGGCAATGATTTTCAGCTCCGGGTTGTCGGACATGGCTTTGATAGCGTCATCGACGCTGGCGGCTTTCTGATAGTCGAAATTGGCTGGATACATATTCCCTCCGGGAAGGTTGATGGTTGAAAGTTGATGGTTGATGGAAAACGGCAGAGGGTCAATCTTTTCCCATCTACCATTGACCATCAACCACTTCAATCGTCCGCTGCCTGTCCCATCCCCGCACGCGAGGCCCGAATAGCTTTCCAGACCTTCTCGGCGGTGTAGGGCATGTCCATGTGTTCAATGCCGCACTCCACCCACAGGGCGTCCAGCACGGCGTTGGCAACAGCAGAGCTGCCAGCGATCGTTCCCGACTCGCCAATGCCCTTGACGCCCAGCGGGTTGTGCGGGCTGGGGGTCACGGTGTGGTCGATCTGGAACATCGGCAGATCATCAGAGCGCGGCATGGTGTATTCCATGTAGGACGCGGCCAGCAGGTTGCCTTCCTCGTCGTAAGCGCCTTCCTCCCACAGCGCCTGACCTGCGCCCTGGGCGATGCCGCCGTGGACCTGCCCCTCCACGATCAGGGGGTTGATCAAAGGACCGCAGTCGTCCACGCAGCCGTAGTTGCGCAGGTCCACCTTGCCCGTGTCGGTGTCGATTTCCACCACGGCGATGTGCGTGCCAAACGGGTACACGAAGTTCTTGGGATCGTAGAAGGCGGTGGCCTCCAGCCCCGGCTCCATGCCGTCGGGCAGGCTGTGCGCGAGATGCGCCATGAGGGCCACGTCAAAGAAGGTCTTGGACTTGTCCGGCGCACCCTTGATGCGGAAGACGCCCCCTTCGTGTTCCACGTCTTCCTCGGAAGCTTCCAGCAGGTGCGCGGCGATCTTCCTGGCCTTGGCGGTGATCTTCTGCAACGCCACCTTCAGGGCGCTGCCGCCCACCGCCGCCGAGCGGCTGCCGTAGGTTCCCCAGCCGTAGGGCATCCGGCCCGTATCGCCGTGAACGAGGTCAATGTCCTCAATCGGAATCTGGAGTTCGTCGGCGGCAATCTGCGGGAAGGCCGTTTCGTGGCCCTGCCCATGGCTGTGCGAGCCGGTGAACAATTCCACCTTGCCTGTGGGATACACGCGCACCAGACTGCTTTCCCACTGCCCGGCCTGCGCGCCCAACTGGCCTACCAGGGCGGACGGCGCGAGGCCGCAGGCTTCCACGTAACTGATCACGCTGACGCCCAGAATCTTGTTGCTGCCCTTCATGCGTTCCTGCTCGGCACGCAACTCCTGGTACTTCATCATGTTGAGGGCCATGTCCAGCGCGGGTTCGTAATTGCCGCTGTCGTAGACCAGAGCAACAGGCGTCTGGTACGGGAAATCCTCGGGCTGGATGAAATTCTTGCGGCGGAACTCGGCAGGGTCCTCGCCAATGGCGTGGGCCATCGCGTCCACAGTGCGCTCCACGGCGTAGGTGGCCTCCGGGCGGCCCGCGCCACGGTAGGCGTCCACTGGCACGGTGTTGGTCATGACGCCCTGCACCTTGACGTGGACGGCGGGCAGCTTGTACACGCCGTTGCAGAGGGTGCCGTACAGGTACGTCGGCACGGCAGGCGCAAACAGCGTCTGGTACGCGCCCAGGTTCGCCAGCGTATTGACGCGGAAGGCCAGCATCTTGCCGTCCTTGTCCACGGCCATCTCGGTTTCCGTCTCGTGATCGCGGCCCTGCATGTCGCTGACGAACGCCTCACTGCGCCGCGCCGTCCACTTGACTGGGCGGCCCATCAGACGGGCGGCCAGCAGCATGATGACCTCTTCCTGATACTGGAAGATCTTGCTGCCGAAGCCCCCGCCCACGTCCGGGCTGATCACGCGCAGTTTGTGTTCGGGGATGTTCATGACGAACGCCGCCAGAATCAGGCGGTGAATGTGCGGGTTCTGCGAGGTGGTGTACAGCAGATACTCGCCGCTGGCCGGGGTGAACTGCGCCAGCGAGGCACGCGGCTCGATGGCGTTGGGGATCAGCCGCTGGTTCTTGAGCTTGAGCTTGACCGTCTTATGGGCGACGTTGAACTGCTCCTGAACAGCGGTGGCGTCCCCGATTTCCCAGTTGAAGGCCACGTTGCCCGGCACGTCATCGTGAACGACGGGCGCACCCTCGGCAATGGCTGCTCCAGCAAAAGCCACGGACGGAAGCGGCTCGTAATCCACTTCCAGCATGGCGGCGGCGTCTTCGGCCAGCGCACGGGTCTCGGCCACGATGACCGCCACGATGTCGCCCACATGGTTGGCTTCCGTCAGCGCAATCGCCGGGTGCGCGGGCGTCTTGAGTTCCGGGAGCAGCCAGCCCACCGGAATGCTGCCGATGCCTGCGTCCACGATGTCCTGTCCGGTCAGTACTGCTTCCACGCCGGGCATCCCCAGAACGCTGTCCTTGTTGATCCCATTGATCTTGGCGTGCGGGTACGGGCTGCGGACCATCGCGGCGTGCAGCATCCCCGGCAACACGATGTCGTCGGTGTAATTGCCCGCGCCAGTAATGAAACGCGGGTCTTCCTTGCGCTTGAGGGCCTGTCCGAAATACTTGTCGGTTCTGGATTCGCCTGAGTTGCTGGTCATCTTGTTTCCCTCCGAGAATGTTGATGGTTGAAGGTAGATGGTTGATGAAAAGCTGAAGACCGTTGACTGCTTGGGCTTTTTCCATCACCCATCAACCATTGACCATCAACCCTCTAGTCGTCCGCTGCCTGTCCCGCCTGCTCACCCTGCGCCATGATCTCGGCGGCGTGCTGCACGGCCTTAACGATGTTGTGGTAGCCGGTGCAGCGGCAGTAGTTGCCTTCCAGGTGGTAGCGAATCTCTTCCTCGCTGGGGTTGGCGTTGTGCTTGAGCAGTTCCGCGCTGGCCATGATCATGCCGGGGGTGCAGTAGCCGCATTGCAGGCCATGTTTTTCCCAGAAGCCGGTCTGGAGGGGATGCAAGTCGCCGGGCGTGCCCATGCCCTCGATGGTCTTCACGTCCAGTCCATCGGCCTGGACAGCCAGCACGGTGCAGCTCTTGACCGCCTCGCCGCCGATATGCACGGTGCAGGCCCCGCACTGACTGGTGTCGCAGCCGACGTGCGTGCCGGTCAGCAGCAGGTCCTCGCGCAGAAAATGGACGAGGAGCGTCCTGGGTTCCACATCACGGGTGTAGGGTTTGCCGTTGACGTTGACGGTCACGTTCATGGGTGCCTCCTGCCGAAGCTGGCTCAGGTGAGTGAAGATGCCGGATAAAAATGGGCGGACGCCAGCCGGTGGCGTCTTGTCTGGATTGTCTGACCGTTCATATTCAAGCACACAACGCGGGGGCCGCGCTGTACTCCAGCGCCCACCTGCATGGCCCTGGCTGCTGGACAGGGCCGTGCAGTTCAGGCCAGATGGTCAGACAACGGTTGCCCGGGGTACAGCTCTGTCTCAGAGACGGTGTACAATTGCTCAACGCTGGTTTACTGGCCAGTACTTCAACTCGTGAATTCGTTCACAGGAGCATGACGATGAAAACCCTGATCCTCGGTGCTGGCTATGCAGGTCTGGCCGTCGCCACCAAAATGAAGCCCTACGCTGGTCTGGAATCCCTGCTGGTCGAGCAGAACGCTTTCCATACCTTTGAAACCCGTCTGCACGAGGCCGCCGCACACAACACGCGCGTGACCCTGCCGCTGGCCCCGCTGCTGCGCGGCACCGGCGTGGAGTTGGAGCAGGCCAGCGTGGAGGGGGTCAATCTCGACGAGCGCGAGGTCACCCTGAAAGACGGGCGCGTGCTGACCTATGACACCCTGGTGGTGGGCCTGGGCAGCGTGACCAACTTCTACCGCATCCCCGGTCTGGCCGAGAACGCCAGCGAGCTGAAGCAGCTCAGCGACGCCGACGACATCTTCAACTTCGTCAACCGGGCTTACAGCGGTGAATTCAAGGGCGTGCGCGACATCGTGGTGGGCGGCGCGGGCCTGACCGGCGTGGAACTGGTCACCGAACTGGCCCAGCGCGCCGAACTGCTGAGCAAGGCGCGCGGCCTGCCTCCCATGAACATCTATCTGGTGGAAGCTGGACCCAAGATCCTGCCCGTGCTGGACGACGCCCTGCGCGGCAAGGCCCAGCGCACGCTGGAGGAGTACGGCATCCATGTCATGACCGGCCACCGCCTGATGCAGGCCACCGCCGAGACCGTGACCGTGCAGACCCCCGACGGCGAGCAGAAGATCATTCCGGCAGGCAAAATCATCTGGACCGGCGGCATTCAGGCCCGCGACATCCTGAAGGGCGAGAAGCTGGAGAAAGGCCCTGGCGGGCGCGTGGCCGTGGACGACAAGCTGCGCGCCAGGGGCTACCCCGAAGTGTTCGTGATCGGTGATATGGGTCTGGCACTGAATCAGGAAGGCAAACCCGTCCCCACCACCGCCCAGCACGCCGGGCAACAGGGCCGTCTGACGGGCAAGAACCTGATGCGTCTGGCGAGGGGCGAGGAAATTGAGACCTACGAACCCACCACCCTGGGTGAGTTCGTGAGCCTTGGCGGGTTAATGGCCGTGGGCTGGATGAAGCTGCCGTGGAACCAGAAGTTGGCGATCACGGGCGGCATCGCCCACGTCATGAAGCGCGCGAGCGAGTGGCGCTGGCGGGCCAGCATCGACTGAGCTTGAAGACCCCTCACCCAACCCTCTCCCCTGCGGAGAGGGCTTTTTTTGG
Source organism: Deinococcus marmoris DSM 12784 (assembly GCF_000701405.1). Classification (GTDB taxonomy): domain Bacteria; phylum Deinococcota; class Deinococci; order Deinococcales; family Deinococcaceae; genus Deinococcus; species Deinococcus marmoris. The sequence goes on along the minus strand of NZ_JNIV01000016.1, from coordinate 23,777 downwards.
TCAGATGCGCCTATCTTCCAACCACGGAAAGCCCCAGGTGTCGGCGGCGGCTCGCACATCCACCCGCGCCGCCTCATGCATTCGCACAGACAGGGGGAAATCTGCGGGCAGTCTGGAGATTCAGTTCCGTTGGCATGGAACTGGCTGCCAACTGACTCTTATGCGTGCTGACGCCGATCTTCGGCTTTTACTAAACGACCCTGCACTGAAAGTGCAGGGGTTTGGGAGCGACTGAAAGTCGCCGTCAACGCCACAGTGGTTGACCTTCCGGGGCGGCACTCAATTGGCTCAATTTGCTGCTGAGACGCCACCGTTTTTCTCCTTACCGTTCAGCCTTTCGGTGTGCTGTGACGGCGCATGTCTGAAAGACTTGCACTAAAGTGCATGGCTTCGGACCAGCGCGCTCGGAGAGTGAACGAGAGCCTCCTCCACATCCCTGACCATGCTCCCCACCGCCGTTGTAGATCGGAAGCTCATCATCACGAAATGCCCCCCAGCCAGAGTCGGCCAGGGGGCATTTTCAATGAAAGATGCTTACTTCGCGGCGGCGTAGCGCCTGGCGACTTCATCCCAGTTGACGACGTTCCAGAACGCTTCCAGGTAGTCGGGACGCTTGTTCTGGTAGTTGAGGTAATAGGCGTGTTCCCACACGTCCACACCCAGGACCGGGGTACCGCTGGTGCCGGAGATCGCCTCGCCCATCAGGGGGCTGTCCTGGTTGGCGGTGCTGACCACGGCCAGCTTGCCGCCCTGCACGACCAGCCATGCCCAGCCACTGCCGAAGCGGGTCTTGGCGGCGTCTTCAAACTTCTTCTTGAAGTCTTCAAAAGAACCGAAGGCACCCTCAATGGCGGTCATCAGTTCGCCGTCGGGTTGCGTGCTGCCCTGCGGTCCCATCACGCTCCAGAACAGGCTGTGGTTGGCGTGGCCGCCCGCATTGTTGCGCAGCGCCGTCTTCTTGTCGGCGGGCACGCTGTCCAGTTTGGTGATCAGTTCCTCGACGGGCATATCGGCGAACTCGGTGCCTTCCAGCGCCTTGTTGGCGTTGTCCACGTACGCCTGATGGTGCTTGTCGTGGTGGATTTCCATGGTGCGGGTGTCGATGTGGGGGGCCAGGGCGTCGTAAGCGTAGGGCAGGGGGGGAACTTGGTAAGCCATAACAGGGTTGCTCCTTGCAAGCCGAAGCTGGAGGTCACGCACGGCGCGCGCACTCCCATCGGAAAAACTTGGCTTCAGCTTACGCGCCGCTTTCACAAACCTGAGAGACCATGAAGTTTTAGGCGATCCTAAAATGAGAGGCTCTCCGTGACCGCTCTGGAAAACACCAGCAGGAGCGCCCACGGCCACTTTGCTCTAGCATGGGCCACGTATGCGTTCACCCTTTCCCCGCGCCGTGCTGACCCGTCTGGAAACGGGGCGGGTGGTGGTCCTCAGCGTGCTGGTGGGTGCGCTGGTGGGCGGCCTGAGCATTCTGCTGCGCTTGCTGCTGGAAGCGGTGCTGCGTTTGGGCGCGCTTGTCATCGGGTACGCGCCGCCCGGCACCCCCGGCGAGGGCGGCCTATTGATGGCTTTTGGCGACGCGCTGCCGTGGGGCCTGCTGGCGCTACCGGTGGTGGGGGCGCTGTACGCCTGGCTGGTGCCTGCGGCGGCGGGAGACGCGCTGGGGCAACTGGTGCGCGGTTACCACGCGCGCGGGCAGTGGGCTGCGCCGCTGATCCAGTTCCGCACGCTGCTGGCCACGGTCCTGGCCTACGGAACGGGCCTGCTGGTGGGCCGGGATTCGGCCTTTACCATCACCGGGCAACTGGGCGCGCGGCTGCTGGGGCGCTTCACGCGGCTGGACGCCGTGGAGGTCCGCACGCTGACCCTGGCCGGGGCGGCGGCGGCGCTGGGGGCCGTGCTGCATGCGCCACTGGCTGCCGCCGTCTTGATCGCCGAAGTGCTGTACCGCCGCTTCGAGTTCGAGTTCGAGGTGGTCATGCCCTGCGTGCTGGCCGCCGTGGCGGGAACAGCGGTGTACGGACTGGCCTTTGGCTTCACGCCGCTATTGAGCGTGCCGATGCTGGGGGTGCCGTCTTCAGCCCAGCTTCCAGCGCTGCTGGGGGTGGCGCTGGCCGCCACGCTGGCCGGGTGGCTCTCCTTGCTGGCCGTGCGCGCCGTTCCCGAAAGCTGGGCCAGTGGCAAACTGCGCCCGCTGCTGGGCGGGCTGTTCGGGCTGCTGACTGCCGCTGTCGCCTTTTACGGCACCCCCGCCGTGCTGGGCGACGGCAGCGGCTGGGTGCAACTGGGCGTGTCGGATTTTGTGGGTGCGGGCGGCGGCGTGGCAGGCGCGTGGCGCTGGCTGCTGCTGGCGCTGGGGGCACGGTTGGCTTTCGGCGGCGGCGTGCTGCCCTCGGTGGGGGTGGGCGGGCTGATCGGCGCGGGGCTGGGCAGCCTGCTGGGCGTGGACCCGGCGCTGTCCACATTGATCGGGCTGGTGGCCTACCTGACCGTGACCCTGAACGTGCCGCTGGCGGCCACGCTGCTGGCGGTGGCCTGGGGCGGCGAGGCCCTGCTGCCCAGCGCGCTGCTGGCCGCCGGACTGGCCCACGTCCTGAGCGGCACGGGCGGGCTGGTGCCAGGACAGGTGACCTCCCGCGCACAGAGCGGCGTGCATCAGGGTGGGCCGGGACTGATCGGCGGTCTGGCCCAGTTGCCCGACTCGGTGCGCTTTATCCCGCGCCGCGCCGTGGACCCTTCCCCGGAAACGGCCCAGGACGCGCCCGCTGTTCCGTATGACGGGCTTTCCACGCCATCTGCCGAGGCACTGCCCGATCTGTCTTCTGTGCCCTCTGGTGAGCGCGAACTGTACCGCCGGGTGGTGCCGCCAGGCTGGCGCGGCGCACGCCTGAAACTGCTGAGCCTACCGCCCGGGGTAGAGGTGGTGGGTCTTGTCCGCGACGGCACGGTGCGGCTGCCCCACCCGGAAATGCGCCTGACCACCGACGACGAACTGGTCTTCCTGGCCCGCCCAGACGCCTACGCCGCACTGGAGGGCCTGCTCAGGCTGCCGGGGGCCTGAGTTTTTCTCTGGGAATGGCGCATAACAGGCAGTGAAGTATCAGCCCGATCAAAGCGTGAAGGTTTCGCTCGCTGCGTGGAAATGCTTCCGCATCACGCCACCCACTTGATAAAGGCTCCAAATTGGATTTCAATGACGATTTAGGTGGCAACCCTCACGCCTTGCCAGCGAAAAAGCATCTGTTCAGCGCGGCAGGGGATGCTGGGCCGGAGCGGATACAGCGACCTGCCCATATTTCTGCTCCCAGACCAGATCGCGCAGCACCCAGCCGCTGCCGGGAAACCGCAGGCCCAGACGCAACTCGCTCAGCAGGTAATCGCGCACGTCGTGCTGGGGCAGACCCGCCCCGGTGGCCTCTCCCAGCGTGCGCTTGCCGTTCAGGTGGCGGGCCACGGGATGAACTTTGGCGCGCGGCCCGGCAGGCTGGAGCCGCAGCCGGTACCACTCGTAGCGGTCCAGCGGCCACAGCCGTCCCTGTTTCAGCGCGCCCACCACCATCTGCGCCGCCTGGAACACCGGAATATCCAGCTCGCGGGCCGCGCCGCGCACCGAACTGCCGTTCTGGCCGCTGAAAGGAAACAGGTCGCCCTGAAAGCAGCGGCTGGGGCTGATGATGGCCTCGCAGACCTTTTCCCACTCGTCGCTGACACGCGCCCAGTCGGTGGTCAGGTGGCCGTAGGGTCCCAGCGGCTGCCCCGCCACCGGACGGTGCGTGAAGTCAAAGGTGCCGCTTTCCGGCAGTAGCGGGCTGGCGTACAGCGCGTCCAGCCCCATCCAGTCCAGGATGCCGCCCGAGATGATCTCGCCGGAAACGAAGGTCACGGTATACGGCACCTCGGCCTGGACGTCCAGCACGCCCGTCTGGCGCGTGGTGTGGATCAGTTCCAGAATGCCCAGCAGTGGTAGGTCCTCGAGAAGTCCCTGCATCAATGTGAACAAGTTAGCACTGTCTTTCTTACGGCTCTCGCACCTGGGAGCCTGGGGGAAGCTTCATCAAAGTGCTTCCTACGACTGCTTCAGGTCCAGCCACGCGGCCCCCAGCTCATCAGAGACGTCGCTGGCGATCAGACCGTAGCCACGCACTCTGGCGGCCCGTTCACCCGCGCGGGCGTGCAGCCGGACTCCGGCCACCCCGGCGTCGGCGGCGCTCAGACCCTGGCCCAGCAGCGCCGCCAGAACACCCGCCAGCGTGTCTCCCATCCCCGCCGAGGCCATGCCGGGATGGCCGCCGCGCGACACGCTCAGGGCGTGGGCTGAGGCGACGACGCTGGGACCACCCTTGAGAATCACCGTGCCGCCCAGCAATTCCTGCAAGCGCCGCGCCGCCGCCAGCGGATCGCGCGTGACCTCTGGAGTGCCCAGCCCCAGCAGCCGCGCCGCCTCGCCGGGGTGCGGGGTCCACAGACATTGCGGGTGGCCGTGACCTGCCAGTTCGGGATGCAGGGCGTCGGCGTCCAGCACGGTGGGGATGCCCCAGGCCAGCACCTCGCGGGCCACCTGCACGGCCTGCGGCCCCAGGCCCATGCCCAGCGCCACAGCATCGGGCAGGCCAGAGTCGCGCAGTTCGGGCAGGGCTTGATCCCAGTTCGTGTGTTGCCTGACCATCAGTTCAGGGGTAACCAGCGGCACATCGGCCAGCGAATGCACCGTGACCAGTCCCGCCCCGGCCCGCAGCGCACCCAGCCCGGCCAGCGCCGCCGCCCCCACCGTGCCGAGGTGGCCGCCCACGATCCAGACCCGCCCCGCCGTCCCCTTATGTGCGCCCGCCGTTCGCACGGGCAGCAGCGTGGCCACGTCCAGATCATCAGGGCGACTGCCAAGGGCTTCCTCACGCACCCAGTCGCGCGGCACCCGCAGCGGGGCCAGCGTGACCCGGCCTGAGCGCGTGGCTGCCTCGCCAAACAGCGAGGCCGTCTTGAATCCCATGAATGTCACCGTCATGTCGGCGCGCACGCTCAGGCCTGCCGCGTCCGCACAGGAGGCGTCCAGGCCACTGGGGAGATCGATGGACAAGACTGGCAAACCCGCGTCATGGGCAGCGTTCAGCGCTTCAATCAGCTCTGCCAGAGCCGGGCGCAACGGCGGCACAAATCCCGTTCCCAGCAGGCCGTCCACCAGCACCCCGGAGACTACGGAGGCGCGGCGCAGTGAGGCCGGATTCAGGGGCTGGACCTCGCCGCCCACGGCCCGCAGGCGTCGGCGGTTCAGACGGGTCAGGGGATGCTTACTGGGCTGGGCCAGCACACGCACCGTCCGGCCCAGCGCCAGCAGATGACGGGCGGCCACCAGGGCGTCTCCCCCATTGGCCCCGCCCCCGGCCAGAAGCAGCACCGGACCGTCTGGAAAGGAGGCTTGCAAGGCGTCGGCCACCGCTCGCCCGGCCTCCTCCATCGCCAGATCCAGCAGCCCGGCACGCTCCAGGCGGGCATCCACCCGCCGCGCGCCCTCTGGACTCAGGATAAATTCGCTCATGCCCGCTTATAGCGCACTCGCCCCGTCACTGTTCTAGAGATTCATCAGAAGACAGCGCCTGTGCCCATTGACATGGGGAAGTTCTCTACGTCACCGCACCGCGCAGGGCCAGGAACAGCACTAGGATCACCACAGCGATCAGCACCCAGCGCAGGCCCTTGAACAGCGGATTGCCCGCGAACTGCGCCTTGACCTCGGCGTCGGTGTCCTCCTTGGAGCGCTTCATGCCCAGCCGCTGGCCGCGCCGGATCGAGCGCACCGCCTCGGCCATCTTGCCCTGTCGGCGCAGCGCCACACCCAGGTTGTGCCAGCCGCCGTCGTAGTCAGGATTCAGGCGGATCACCTCACGGTATTTGACCTCGGCCCCGGCATAATCGCCGTTCTCGATATCCAGATTGCCCAGATTAGTCAGCGCGCGGTAATGCCCGGCGTCGGCCTCCAGCGCCTCCTCAAAGTGGGTTCTGGCCCCGGCGCTTTCCTCCTGCAAGGCCAGCAGCACGCCCTGAATGTTCAGCGCCTCGGCGCGGGTCAGCGGCTGGGCCAGCGCAGGGGCCAGCCCGGCGGCCAGCACCTGCGGGTCCGGCTCCTTGAGATGGGCACTCAGGGCGTCCAGCGCCGCACCCAGCGCGTCTGGATCGGCGGCACGGCGCAGCACGCTCAGCTCGGCGGCGTCGGCTTTCCCGGCCAGCGCCTCGCGGTAATCGGCCAGCGCCCGCCGCGCCGAGGGATAGCGCCGCGCCCGCACCGTTTCCTGAAAGCGGAAGACCGCCTCCAGCGCCTCCTGAATCTCGGGTTCTGCCTGTTTGATGCGCGAGACGGCCAACGCCCGCCGCCACTCCCCAGCGCGGATCACGTCACCCAGATCGGGCAGGGCGGCGGGATCGGCAGTGGGCTGAACAGGAGGTTTGCTGGCGGACTGGACGGGATCAGACATCTGTGCCGATGATAGGCCGGAAAGGACAGAGGGAGGGGTGTGGGCCTCGCATTCCGGCTGTACCGGGGCGGTCATTTCGCATCAAATCGGCGGCGAGATGCTGCTCCTTTCGGATTGGCACCGCACAAAAAGTGACATGCCGCCTTCACCGGACGACGCGCCCCGCCTCTTCCGTCAATCCAGAGAAGCCTCACCAGACCACATGCCCTGGCGTTTGAGGGCCGCCACCAGCCGGGGTTCACGGCCCTCCATGCCGCCGCCCACGGCAAAATAGGCCCCCATGAGTCTGGCCCAGTCGCCGGGCTGACCGTTTCTGGACGCGATGGGATTCATGACGTCCACAGCGTCGCGGATGTCCTCGTCGGTGCCCGCGTGGTAGGTGTCGGTATGGATCACCAGCGGGCGCGGCACGCGGGGACGGCGGGGCGTGTCCTCGGCGGACTGGCCGATGGTCAGCGCGGCGAAGGGCAGCACGCCGGGCGGCAGCTCCAGCAGATCGATAATGCCGTCCAGTCCGTTCATGACGCCGCCGATCCAGCAGCCCTGGTAGCCCAGCATCTCGGCGGCGGTCAGCAGGTTGGTTCCGGCCATGACCGCGTCCCCGATGCCGAAATGCACTGCGATGGCGGGCCAGTGCCCCGGCGTCTGCCCGGTCACCTCCAGCACCCGCGCCACCCGCCGCACGTCGGCGCAGACCACGAACGCTTCAGAAGCGGTGGCAATGTGCGCGTTGGTGGTCAGGGTGACCATCTGGGCGCGGACCTCCGGGCGGGTGAGGCGCACGAGGGAATACAGTTGCGCGGTGGCGTCGGTGGGCGCACGCTGGGCGGCGTGCAGGATGGCTTCCAGGTGGTCTGCGGGCAGCGGCAGCGGGGAGCCGTCGGGAGCGGTCACGTACTGGCGGACGGTGCGGTGGGCATCGTAGAACGCGGTGACTTCTGAGGCACTCTGGGTGGACAGGGTTGCGGGCATGGGGAGCAGCATAGCGGTCACGCGGGCGGCGAAGAAAAGCAATTCCTACAGCCCGCTGGTGCCCGGATCAGCTTCTTCTTTCCACTCTGCACTTCTCTGGAAATTGAAATGCTCCTCTTCCGTTGCCTGCATTGCCACGCCGATATCGGGTTGCTGTGGAAAATAACGCCCAGTGCAGTTCTCCGAATTACGTCACCGGAACGAGAGACTTCCTGTGACTTCATTCTGCGTCCTGATCGATAAAAGTGACTCGTTTCACTCGGTCATAACAATGGTCTTTTTATGACAACTACTTTAGCGCGCCGTTTCGCTGCTCCGGTCCTCAATGTTCTGGGCACGCACGCGGCGGTGGGCCACGAACCACAGGCACGCGGCGATCAGCACACCCGTCACCACGGTCACCCGCCAGTCCACGCCCTGCAAGGCCATACCCACCATCCCGCAGGCCAGCGCCACGCCCCACAGGATCACAGCGGTGCGGCGCGCGCTGGCGGTGCGGGCCAGCACGCGGTGGTGGATGTGGGTCTTGTCCGGGTGCCCCAGCGGATTGCGGATGCCGCGCGCCAGCCGCCCGATGACCACCTGAGTCGTGTCCAGCACCGGCAGCGCCAGCACGATCAGGGGAACGAGCAGACTGGCCCCCGCGCTAAATTTCAGCGTGCCCAGCAGGCTGACGGCGGCCAGCGTGTAGCCGAACAGGTAAGCCCCAGCGTCGCCCATGATGATCCGGCTGGGGTTGAAGTTGTGGCGCAGATATCCCAGCGCCGCGCCGGATAGACCCGCCAGCAGCACCACGGCGGCGGCCCGGTCTGGAAACTGCGCCGCCGTCGCCAGCAGCACCGTGCTGACCACGAAACCCACCCCGCCCACCACGCCGTCCACGCCGTCCATCAGGTTGACCGCGTTGGTCAGGCCCACGATCCACAGAATGGTCAGAAAGATGCTGAGTGGAGCGTTGATGACGTCCGGGACAAGCGGCAGAAAGGGAATGGCGTTGAAGTCGATCTTCAGGCCGTTGACGATCAGCAGCACGGCGGCCAGCACCTGCACCAGCAGCCGCGACAGCGGCGACAACCCGAACTGATCGTCAATAAAACCCACCAGCACCAGCAGCGACGCGCCCAGCAGAATCGCCAGCACCTGAATATTGACGATCTCTACCACGATGGGCCGCAGCGCCCAGGCCACGATCACACTGACGATAAAGCCCGCGAAAATCGCCAGTCCCCCGGCGTTGGGCAGCGGCTCGGTGTTCAGCCGCCGTGCGTTGGGTTGATCGGCCCAGCCGACCTGCACGGCAAATTCACGCAGGCGGGGAATGAACAGCCAGGTAAACAGCCAGGCGGTCAGAAAGGTGACGAGAACGCTGAAAAAACCCCGTCCGAACAGGTCAGCGATGCCCAGTTGCTGGGCGAAGGCAGAAAGTGAATCCATAAAGTGCCCCGAGTCTAAGGGTTTCGCCGTGCCAGGGGGTTAGCCGAAAGGTGGAGACGGCCTACTTGGTGCCGTAGATCCGGTCCCCTGCATCCCCCAGCCCCGGCACGATGTAGCCGTGGTCGTTCAGGTGCGAATCGACAGCGGCGGTCACGATCTCCACATCCGGGTGATCGCGCTCGATCACGGCAATGCCCTCGGGGGCCGACAGGATGCACATCAGCTTGATGCTCTGCGCCCCGGCTTCCTTGAGGCTGTCGATGGCGGCGCTGGCACTGCCGCCTGTGGCCAGCATCGGATCGGTCAGAAAGACCCGGCGCTCGGCGATGTCAGCGGGCAGTTTGTTGTAGTACGCCACGGGCTTGAGGGTCTGCGGATCGCGGTACATGCCCAGGTGGCCCACCTTGGCCGCCGGAACCAGCGCCACGATGGCGTCGGTCATGATCAGCCCGGCGCGCAGAATGGCCACCAGCGCCAGCTTCTTGCCGCTCAGCATCGGGAACTGACCCGTTTCCAGCGGTGTGGTCAGGGTCTGGGGGGCCAGTTCCAGATCGCGCATGGCCTCGTAGGCCAGCAACATGCTGATTTCGGCGGCTAGTTCGCGGAATTCCTTGACCCCGGTGCCGGTGTCGCGCATCAGCGAGAGCTTGTGTTGAATCAGGGGATGGGAGACGACGGTGACCATGTGGAAAGCATATCGCCTCGGCAGAGTGGAACTAGGCACAGCAGAGTGGGACTGGGCACAGGAACGGTCAGGATAAGATGCGCCGCGTGACCGTCCCCGCCTCTTCTCCAACTATTCCAGCTCTGGAAGCCCGCGAGGTTCGCCAGAGTTTTGGCGAGCTGACTGTGCTGCACGGCGTTTCCCTGCGTGTGCAGGCAGGGGAGGTGGTGGCCGTGACCGGGCCATCGGGCAGCGGCAAGAGTACGCTGCTGCACCTGCTGGGCGGGCTGGATGTGCCGGATTCCGGCGAGGTCTGGTGGGCCGGGGAAAGGGCCGACACCCTGGACACCCAGGCGCGGGCGCAGCGGCGGGCCGGGCGGGTGGGTCTGGTCTTCCAGCACCATTACCTGCTCGAAGACCTGAACGTGCTGGACAACGTGATGATTCCCTGCCGTCTGGCCGGGCAGGGCGACACGGCCCGCGCCCGCGCCCTGCTGGCCCGCGTCGGGCTGTCCGGGCGCGAAAAGAGTATGCCCGAGGTTCTCAGCGGCGGCGAGCGTCAGCGGGTTGCGGTGGCCCGCGCGCTGGCTTCTGGCCCAGCAGTGGTGCTGGCTGACGAGCCGACGGGCAGTCTGGACCGCGCCAACGCCACCACGGTGGCCGCCCTGCTGGTGGCCCTGGCCCGTGAGGAAGGTGCAGGCGTGCTGCTGGTCACCCACGACGAACGTCTGGCCGGGTACGCGGACCGGGCGCTGCACCTGCTGGACGGGCGTTTTACCGATCAGATTCCAGTTTACGGGTAGAGGGCAGAGCCTCAGATACGCGTTGGACGGCTCCTCTCTTTTCAGGACACAGAGAGAAAAAACATCGGACCATCCACGCCGCCGCTCCCGCCTCTGCCATAATTCCGCGCATGGCTCCAACATCCAGCATTCGTGACCTCAAAGACCATATCGGCCAGAGCGTGACCCTCCACGCGTGGCTGACCGACAAGAGCGGCAAGGGCAAACTGCAATTCCTGAAACTGCGCGACGGCAGCGGCTTCGTGCAGGCCACGGTGTTCAAGGGCGACGTGTCCGAAGACGTTTTCGAGACCGCCAAACGGCTGACCCAGGAACAGGCGGTGACCGTGACTGGAGAAGTCCGCGCCGATGAGCGTGCGCCAGGGGGCGTGGAACTGAGCGTGCGCGAGATCACGCCCATCTCCGAGAACCACGCCGAGTACGTCATCACCCCCAAGGAACACGGCATCGAGTTCCTGATGGATCACCGCCACCTGTGGCTGCGGCACCGCCGCCCCTGGGCCGTGATGCGGGTGCGCGACTGCGTGCAGCGCGCCATCGTGGACTTTTTCCACGGCGAGGGCTTCATCCGCTTCGATGCGCCGTTCTTCACGCCCAACGCCGCCGAGGACACCACCGAACTGTTCGAGATTGACCTGTTCGGCGAGGACAAGGCGTACCTGTCGCAGACCGGGCAGCTTCACGCAGAGGCTGGGGCGTTCGCCTTCGGCAAGGTCTATACCTCCGGCCCCACGTTCCGCGCCGAAAAGAGCAAGACGCGCCGCCATCTGCTGGAATTCTGGATGATCGAGCCGGAGGTGGCCCCCAGCAGCCACCGCGAGAACCTGGATTTGCAGGAGAGGATGCTCAGTTTCATCGTGCGCCGAGCGCTGGACGAGTGCGCACCGGAGCTGGAACTGCTGGGCCGCGACACCGCCAAACTGGCCGGAGCCGCCGAAGGCAACTATCCGCGCATCACCTACACCGAGGCGCTGGAGATTGTGAAGCAGCATATTGACGCCAAGGATTTACCGCCCAACGTGCAGGACGATGTGCAGCCCGTCGAATGGGGCGACGATCTGGGTGCGCCGCACGAGACGATCCTGGGCCACCACTTTGACCGCCCCGTGATCATCGAGAAGTACCCGGCGGCCATCAAGGCGTTCTACATGCAGCCAGACCCCGAAGACCCGCGCGTGGCCCTGTGCGACGACGTGATCGCCCCCGAGGGCTACGGCGAGATCATCGGCGGAAGCGAGCGCATCCACGACTATGCATGGCTGAAGTCGCGGATTGAGGAGCAGGGGCTGCCACTAGACGCCTTCGACTGGTATCTGGACCTGCGGCGGGTGGGCAGCGTGCCGCACGCGGGCTACGGCATGGGTCTGGAGCGCGTGATCGCCTGGATCTGCGGCCTGGACCACATCCGCGAGGCGATTCCGTTTCCCCGAATGCTGACGCGGATGCGGCCCTGAATCTTAAAAACTGAGCCGGAGCGCTGGAGAACACGCCCCGGATTGCGTAGGGGCCTCACGCCTTACCCGTTCAGCAATTTCACCACGCCCTCCAAGACCCGCACCTTGATCGCCGTGACCTGCCCGTGCAAGTCGCCGTCCAGGTGCAGAGGCGTGGCCGCGTTCCAGCGAATGACGGCTTCGCGCCCCTGCGCCGTGTGGACCTGGGGCTGGTCCAGATGGGTGCCGCTCAACACGCGCAGCATCAGCTTGACCAGTTGAAAACGGTTCATCGGACCGCCCGCCACCACGTCCAGCAGGCCATCGCGTGGGCTGGACCTCGGGCTGATCTGAAAGCCGCCGCCGTAGCGGGTGCCATTCATGACCGCCACGATGGGGCTGGGGCCGCTATAGAAGGGTTGCCCATCCAGCGTAATTTGCACTTCGGACAGGTGCAGCTCGCGGACCGTGGCGACGGCGGACCACGCGTAGCGCGCAAAACCCTGAAACTGCCTGGGCGCGCGGGCCATGTTGGCGGTCACGGCGGCGTCGAAACCCAGGCCCAGGCCGTTCAGCAACACATGCGTGCGGCCCGCGCCGTCGCCTTCCAGAATGCGGACCTCCAGCGCATCCACGTCGCGGGGCTGGAAGGTCAGGCGATCCAGCGCCTCGGCAAACTGTCCAGTCTTGAGGCCCAGCATCCCCGCGAAGTCGTTCCCTGTTCCCAGTGGCACCACGGCCAGCGGGCGGCCCGGCCTGCCTGGAACCGAGACCAGCGCGGGCAGCAGCGCCCCCACCGTGCCGTCCCCGCCCACCGCCAGCACGGCAATGCGCGGCGGTAGCGCCTGGATGCGGGCCAGAGCGTCCTCGCCGCTGTCTTCCAGAATCAGCTCGAAAGGCTGGCCGCGCCGCTTCAGCTCGGCTTCCAGACGCGGCCACTCGCGCGTGGCCAGCCCTCCGCCCGCGTTGGGATTGAGGACGACGGCCAGCGGGGGAACCGAGGATGGGGGGGCGCTCACGTCAGGCACATCATACGCGCTGGGAGCCTGGGTTCAGCTCCAGTCCGCAGGGCGCTCGCCCAGATCAAAGTGCCACGCGATGGCCCGCGCGATTCGCCCGGCAGCCTGCCCGTCGCCGTAGGGATTGCGGGCCTCGCGCATTCCCTTTAACGTCTCGGGGCTGTCCAGCAGGTCGTTCAATACCGCTTCAAGCTGCGCCGGGTCATTGCCCGCCAGTTTCAACACGCCCGCCTCCAGCCCCTCGGGGCGCTCGGTGACATTGCGGAGAACCGCCACCGGCACGCCCAGCGCCGCACCTTCCTCCTGCAAACCGCCGCTGTCGGTGGCGAGCAGCACGGAGGCGGCCATGAGGGGGGCCATGTCGCTGTAATCCAGCGGCGCGGTCAGCTCGAAGTTACTCACGCCTTCCAGCACCGGGCGCACGGCCTCCTGCACGGCGGGCGAGAGGTGGACCGGGTAGATGAAATGGTGATCCGGGTGTGCCTGGGCAACGCGGGCCAGCGCCTGCGCCATCTCGCGCATCATGGGCTGGTTCTCACGGCGGTGCATGGTCACGGTCACCAGCGGCTGCCCCGCATCCACGCGGGCCTGCCATTCGGGGCGCAGCGGCACGCGCCCGGCCACCTCGCGCACGGCGTCCACGGCGGTCTGCCCGGTCACGAAGATGCCCACTTCGGGCTTGCCCTCACGGGTCAGGTTGGCCTTGCTGCCGGAAGTGGGCGAGAAGTCCAGCGCACTCAGCACGCCGGTCAGGCGGCGGTTGGCCTCCTCCGGGAAAGGTTCCTGCAAGTCGCCGCTTCGCAGGCCCGCCTCGACATGGCCCACCGGAATGCCCTCGTAGAAGGCGGACAGGGCCACGCAGAACGACGTGGAGGTATCGCCGTGGACCAGCACCAGATCGGCCTCCATCTCGCGCAGCACGCGCCCGGCCTGCGGCACGATGCGGGCGGTCAGGTCCGCGAGGGTCTGGCGCTCGGTCATCACGTTCAGGTCACGGTCCGGGGTCAGGCCAAACACATTCAGCGCGCCGTCGAGCATCTCGCGCTGCTGCCCGGTAGACAGGATCAGGGGCTGTAAACCGGGCTGGGCGGCCAGCGCCGCGTAAACGGGGGCCATCTTGGTGGCTTCCGGGCGGGTGCCGAAGGCAAGGACAATGCGTTTATCGGTCATGGGAGTTCCTTGTGAGAGACATCGGCACGCAGACCGAATTGGGAATATTCGTGCGGCCTGAAACCGATTGGATTGGGCGGTCCTGCACGCCAGAAAAACGGCGCGACTATGGGGGCCAGATTACAGGACATTCAGCACATACAGCCGGTGCCTGCCCTTCAGACCACCGAAACGGGAGGTAAAGCCCTGCTCGTATTCCACACCCAGGCCACAGGCGGCAAACATCCCCAGCCATTCCAGGCGCGAGCGTTCGGCGTGCGGGTGGCCGAATTCCAGATTGATCAGGGCGTCGGTCACGCGGTTCAGACGGCCCGGTGGGGACTCGCCATCGCCGTCCTCCAGCACCAGAACATGCCGTGACACCCGCGCCGCTTCCCGCAGCACCGCCACCGGATCAGGGCAGTGGTGTAACACGAAGGCCAGCAGCACGGAGTCAAATGAGTCAGCCGCGAAGGAAAGGCGAGTACCGTCATACAGCACGCGCGGCACGCCAGATTCACGGCCCAGCCGCGCGGCGATGGGCTGCGCCACCAGCCGCTGCCCCAGCGCTCCGATGTGCGGCGGGACATCGGCCATCGTCACAGCCCAACCCCTCTGAGCCAGCAGCGCCGCCGTGTGGCCCGTGCCCGCACCCAGGTCCAGCACGCATCCAGATGGCAGGTGGGGACAAATCTGGTCCAGCACAAACTGCGCCCGACGCCAGCCCAGCGGGGCATAGACGGCAGAGATCATGCGCGGCCAGAGGCTCACACGCCGCGTCGCTTGATCCCCTTCATCGGCGCGTGGGTCCAGGGATCGTCCGGCCAGGGGTGCCGGGGGTAGCGGCCCCGCAGGTCCTTGCGAACCTCGAAATACGACGAATTCCAGAAACTCCGCAGATCCTGCGTGACCTGCACGGGCCGTCCGGCGGGCGACAGCAGATGCAGCAGCACCGGGGTGCGGCCCCCGTTGACGGCGGGCGTATCGGCCAGCCCGAACAGTTCCTGCAATTTGACGGCCAGGATGGGCGGTGATCCGTCTGAGCGGTACTCCAGGCGAATGCGGCTGCCGGTGGGCACGCTCAGGTGCGTGGGCGCGAGATCTTCGAGTTGCTGCGGCAGAGGCCAGGGCAGCAATGCCTGAAGTGCAGGCAGGAGGTTGATTCGTCCCAGGTCTTCACGCGTGCGGGCCGTGCCCAGATGCGGGCCGAGCCAGTCCTCCAGCGTGTCCAGCAGCGCGGCGTCGGAGAGGTTGGGCCAGTCGCCTTCCGGGTGCCAGTGGCGCAACGATTCCACGCGGGCGCGCAGGCCCGCAGCCTCGCGGGAAAAGGTCAGCAGGTGCAGCCCCTCGGCGCGGATGGCCCCGCTGAGGGCCTCTGTCCGCAGCCCGGCAGGCAATTCCTTCAGGGGGCGGGTTTCAAGGACCAGCGCTCCCACGCGGCGTTCATTCTGGGCGAGCAGGGTTCCCGTGCGGCTATCCCAGCGGACGCTTTCCGTCCACGCGGCGCGGGATTCCAGGGCAGACAGCGCAAGGGGAGCCGCCAGATAGATGCGGCCCTCAGCGTTGTTGGGATTCAGGGCGCGGGCGTCCAGGTGGGCCACAGCCAGCGCCTCTGCTCCGGCCAGAGCGTCCCCCTCCGGCAGCGCCACGCCCTGACCGCCCGCCAGCAAAAAGCGGCCCCGCAGACCGCCGGGCAGGACCTCGCGTGGCAGGGCCAGGCGTTCGGGATAGGCCAGGGCAATCAGTTCGCCCAGATCGTAGGGATCGGGTTCGGCGTTGTCGGGGCGCACGTCTAACAGCCCACGCCACTGCTTCGCCAGCCGCTCGATGCGCTCCAGCACGGCGGCGTCTCCCCTGCCGCCACGCCCAGCCCGCCACAATCGCAGCGCTTCCACACGTTCGGTCAGGTCCGCACCGGAGCCGGGGGGCAGCGGATCGCGTTCCTCCAGCAGCGCGGCCAGATCGGCGGCCAGCGGTCCCAGGCCAGCCTCTGCCCCGCCCGTCAGCAGATGCGCGAGGCGCGGGTGGGTGGGAAACTCCAGCAGCCGCTGGCCTTCCGGGGTCACGCGCCCCGTATCGTCCAGGGCATTCAGGCCGCGCAGCAACGTGCGGGCGGTTTCCACGCGGGGAGCAGGCGGCGCGTCCAGCCACGCCAGATCGGCTGGGTCTGGCGCACCCCAGGCGGCCAGCTCCAGCACCAGCGGCGCGAGGTCTGCCTCCAGCACTTCCGGGGGGCGGGCGGGGGGCAGCAGTGGCTGGGTACGCTCCGGCCGAAGACGGTGGGCCACGCCCGGCGCGGTGCGGCCCGCACGTCCAGCCCGCTGGGTGGCGCTGTCCTGGGATACGCGGCCCGTGACCATGCGGGTCAGGCCCGTGGCGGGGTCAAACGCCTGGGTGCGGCTCTGCCCGCCGTCCACCACCACGCGCACGCCGTCGATGGTCAGTGAGGTCTCGGCAATGCTGGTGGCCAGCACCACCTTGCGCCGCCCATCAGGATCGGGGAGGAGGGCGCGGCGCTGTTCCTTGACGCTCAGATCGCCGTAGAGGGGCAGCACCAGCGCCCCCGTATCGGCCAGTTGCGCGGCAGCCCCGCGAATCTCGCGCACGCCGGGGAGGAAGGCCAGGATGTCGCCCTCGTCCTCGGCCAGAGCCTGCCGCACCTTGCGGGCCACGGCGTCTTCCACACGGCCCACCGGGTCTGTCGGCAGGTAACGGACCTCCACCGGGTACGCGCGGCCCACGCTTTCCACCAGCGGCGCACCCAGGCGGGCAGGAAGGTCCGGGTCCAGGGTGGCACTCATGACCAGCACGCGCAGATCGTCGCGCAACGCCCCCTGAACCTCGCGCAGCAGGGCCAGGGCCAGATCGGCGTTCAGGCTGCGTTCGTGGAACTCGTCCAGAATGACCAGCCCCACCCCGGCCAGTTCCGGGTCACGCTGGAGGCGGCGGGTCAGGATGCCCTCGGTGACGACTTCCAGGCGGGTCTGCTTGGACACGCGGGACTCGAAGCGCACGCGGTAGCCCACGGTTTCGCCCACCCCCTGGCCCAGGCCCTCGGCCAGCCTTGAGGCCACCGCCCGCGCCGCCACCCGCCGGGGCTGGAGCATGATCACCGATTGTCCGGCCAGCCAGGGTTCGTTCAGCAGTTCCAGCGGCAGCGCCGTACTCTTGCCCGCGCCGGGCGGGGCCTGGACCACCACCAGCGGGTGCGCCTCCAGGGCCGCGCGCACCGCCGGGATGACCTCGGCAATGGGCAGGGTGGGCGGCTGGGGGGGCATGGGCAGAAGTGTAGTGGGTGGCGCTGGGCTGTGGATGACAGTTCAGACGAATTCCGCAGCTTCAGCCTTCCCGCCGCCCCGCCCGCTTCCGCACCTGCCCCGGCGTCAGCGGGCCGCCGTGACCGGGCAGCACGGCGCGAAGGTCCATCTCGGCCATGCGTTGCAGGGTTTGCTGGGCCTGGGCGTGATCGGCGTTGTAGGCGGCTTTGGGCAGGTGGGCACCGTCCTTCGCGCCGATCACCGCGTCGGCGGCCACCAGCACGCCGTCCATCAGCACGCCGATCTGGCCGGGGGTGTGGCCAGGCAGGGACACGACTTCCCAGCCCAGCACCGTTTCGCCGGGGTGGACCGCTTGCAGGGCGTCGGCGGAGACTTTGGGATGCACCCGAGACACCATTCGTCCAATCTCCGGGCGGCCCGCCGGATACGGCAGATCATGAATCTCGCCAATCAGATGAGGATGCTCCAGTGGGTGCGCCAGCAGCGGAATGCCGCGCCGGGCGGCCCTGTACGCACCGCCAGAATGGTCCACATGCGCGTGGGTCAGCAGCACGGCGTCGGGGGCAAAATCGCGCAGAATCCGGTCAAGACGGGCGGCGTAGGGCCATGCCCCGGCGTCCACCAGCAGGCGGCCCGCCGGACTGCTCAGCAGATAAACATTGGCGTACAGGGTATGGATACGGACATCTGGGGCGAGAACGGTCACTGGCGCGATCATTTCACGTCACCGGGCCTCAGAGGCCACCGGTTGTTTAATACCGCTGGGCGTTACGCTGTAAGCCACATGAATAAAATTTCCTGGCTGGCCGTGCCCACCGAAGAGGGCGCGCATGAGGGCGTCCGCAAACTGTGGAGCAAGGCGGAGGCGAATCTGGGCTTCGTTCCCAACGTCTTCCGGGCGCAGGCGCTGAACGGCGAGCAGTTCCTGGCGTGGTGGAACTACTTCAATCTGCTGGTCAACAAGCCGGGGCATCTGAGCAACATCGAGCGCGAGATGATGGCCGTGGTCGTCAGCGGCCTCAACCGCTGCGTGTACTGCGCGGTCTCGCACGGCGCGGCGCTGCGCGAATACGGCATGGAGGCGCAGAAGGCGGACACGGTGGCCGTCAACTGGCGGCACGCCGACCTGGTTGCGCGTGAGGCCGCCCTGTGCGCCTTCGCTGAGAAACTGACCCTGCACCCCGCCGAGATGATGGAATCGGACCTGAACCCTCTGCGCGGTGTGGGTTTAGACGACGCCCAGATTCTGGAAGCCGTGCAGGTGATCGGCATGTTCAACATGACCAACCGGGTCAGCAGCGCGCTGGGCTTCATTCCGAATGCGGAATATCACTCGAAAGGCCGGTAAAGCCACAAAAATCTGACCACTGAACATCCACGAACAAGCGCGGGGTCTCAGCGGTCAGATTTCCAGGTGAGCAGGGCTACTCGCCGCTGCGGGTGAACCCGGTGGCCTGCCAGCCGCAGCCGGAACGCACCAGTTTGATGGTGCCGCCATAGGTGCCGCTGACCTTCTCACCGTTGCTGTTCTGCGTGGCGGTGATGGTCACCTTGCCGCCCGCACTGCCCACGTTGCCATTGATGCCCACGCTGGTGACTTCCACCTTGTAGGACACGCCCGAGTAGGCCGCGCCGTAGGCACCTGCCGCCGCACCCAGCCCCTCGTCCGCCGCCGAGCGGGCCGCGCCGCGCGCACTGGCGATGTCCTGCTCGGGGGTCAGCTTGCACTCGGCGGGGGCGCTGCCAGCGTACTGGGTGGTCTCGCCTTCCTCGAACTTCAGGGGGGCGGGAATCTGGCCCTGGAGATTGACGACATTGATGCGGTAGTTGATGCCCACTGACAGACGCGGCCCGATGATGGGTTGTAGCGCCGTGCTGATGCGCTGCGCGCCCACTTCCACGTAGCCTTCTACCGGCAGCAGGGCGATGCCGTAGCGCAGGCCCAGGCCGCCCTGAATGGCGGTATTACTCCCCTGGATCTCCGCACCGATCAGGGCGTAGGTGGTCACGTTGCCGAAGGTGAACAGATCGCCCGTCACCAGTCCGCCGAAGGACCCGGTGCCCGACTTGCCCGCCACATTGCTGGTGCAGTAGGCCCCCTGGCCGTACAGGCCGAAACGGCCCTCCTGAAAGCCCACGCGCCCGCCCACGATCTGACAACCCAGGCCCGCGCTGCTGTTCAGGCCCAGCCGCACGTCCGCCGCCCCTGCCGTGCCCAGGGTGGCCAGTCCCGCCGTCGCCAGACCCAGGGCCAGCATCATCTTCACTTTTGCAATCATGAAGACTGTTTTAACACAGCCTCTGGACATGGCGCGTGAGTGAATAGGATTTTCCCTCTCAGGGCGCAGCTTCCTGGCTTTAGAAAAAGCGGCTCACGTCGCGCACCACCACGAAGGTCATCAGCAGGATCACGAAGGCGAAGCCCGCCACGTTGATGGCCTGTTCCTGCGAGAAGCTCAGCGGGCGGCGGCGCACCACACCCACCAGCACCAGCAGGATGCGCCCGCCGTCCAGCCCCGGAATCGGGATCAGGTTGAAAAAGGCCAGCGACAGATTGAGCAGGGTGGCGATCTGAACCAGCGCCCAGGGGCCGACGGTGGCGGCGCGGCTGACGATCTCGGTAGTGCCGATGGGGCCAGTCACGTTCTCATCCTGCGAGAAATTCAGGGTCAGGAAACGTCCGAACAGGTTGCCGAAGGCTTTGAGGACCTGCGGAACAGCCTCCACCGTGGTGGTCAGCGAGGTCTGGAAGGCCGTCCCCACACCCGCTGACACGATGTCCGGGCCGTAGCCGATGCCCAGCAGTTGCCGTTTACCGTCCACGGTGGGCGTCCAGTCGAAGGTGACATTCCGGGCTTCTCCGGCCCGCTCCAGCGTGAAGGTGTGCGGCCCCGGCGTGCCCAGCACGTTGCGCAGGTTTTCCCAACCGGTCACAGTCTTTCCGTCCACCTGCACGGTGTCGGGGATGTCCTGCCCGTCAATCGCGGTAATCACGTCCCCGGTCTGGAGGCCTAGCGTCTGCGCGCGGGAATCCGGCTGCACGGACTCGATACGCGCCCGGTCGGGAGCCGGAATGCCCTGCGAGGAAAAGGTCAGCGTCATCAGGCCGATGGCGAGCAGCAGGTTCATCAGTGGCCCGGCGAACAGCACGGCGATCTTGCCCAGAGCGGGCAGCGCCGCGAAGCCCTTGCTGGCCTGACGGTAACTGACCTCGCCCTCGTTGCCCCGGACCTCCTCGGGGGCCATGCCGTCGATTTCCACGTAGCCGCCGATGGGCAGCAGCGAGAGCCGCCACTCGGTGCCGCGCCACAGCCGCCGGAACACGATGGGTCCCATGCCGATGGAAAACGAATTGACCCGCACGCCCTGCCAGCGGGCCAGCGCGTAGTGCGCCAGCTCGTGCAGAAAGGTGGCAATGCTGATAATCAAGAGCGTCCAGATCAGGCCCAGCGGGGTCAGCGCGGCAGAGATGCTTTGAATAAAGCTCATGCCCTCACCCCCACCAGTTCCCAGGCCCGCACGCGCGCCCAGGCATCGGTTTGCGCCAGCGAGTCCCAGCCCAGGGTTCCAGCGGGGGTTTCGTCCAGCACACGCTCCAGCAATCTGGGAATGCCCGTAAAGGTCAGTTGCCCGGCCAGGAAGGCTTCCACGGCCACCTCGTCTGCCGCGTTCAGGGCGACAGGCTGCAACCCGCCCACCTCGCCCGCGCGGTAGGCCAGACCCAGGCAGGGGAAGCGGTCAAAATCCGGCTCGCGGAATTCCCAGGTGCCGCGCATGGGCCAGCCGAGATGCCCGGCCACTTCCGGCCCCCGCCGCGCGCCGCGCACGTCGCCGGGGCGCTGCATTCCGCCAGGCGCGGCGTCGATGGCGTAGGCAATCGGCAAACGCATGTCGGTGGGGCCGAACTGCGCCTTGAGGCTGCCGTCGCGGAAGCGCACCGCCGCGTGGATCAGGCTCTGCGGGTGGACCACCACGCCCACCTGCGACAGCGGCAGGCCATACAGACTGGCGCACTCCATGACCTCCAGCCCCTTATTCATCAGCGTGGCGCTGTCGATGGTCACCTTCGGCCCCATGCTCCACGAGGGATGCTTCAGGGCCTGCGCGGGCGTCACGCCGCCCAGATCGGCGGGGCCGTCGCGGAAGGGGCCACCGGAGGCGGTCAGGATCACTTCCGCCACGTCCGCCATGTTCTCGCCGGTCAGGCACTGGAAGACGCCCGTGTGTTCGGAATCCACCGGGACCACGCGCCCGCCGCCCGCTGCCGCCGCCTCCCAGATCAGGCCCGCCGCCGTGACCATCGCCTCCTTGGTCGCCAGCGCCACCGCCTGTCCGGCCTGGAGCGCGGCGCGGGTGGGGGCCAGTCCGATCAGGCCGCTCATGGCGTTGACCACCACGTCGGTGTTCAGGGCGGCCACCTCGCTGACATCGGCTGTCAGATGTACGTCGGGCAGCAGTTTTTTTGCCTCGCCGTAGACGGCTGGATCAACGCTGACCAGTGTTGGACGAAACTCTTTCACCTGTTTAGCCAGCAGTTCCAGGTTGCGTCCTGCCGCCAGCGCCGTCACCGTGTAGCCACGCTCGCGCGCCACATCCAGCGCCTGCGTGCCGATGCTGCCCGTGCTGCCCAAAACCGTCAGTTCCATGCCCGTCCGCTCATTGCTCCCAGCATGAGGCATACGGGGTGGGCAGAGTGTGGGGAGTGGAACGGGCGAGAGGGAAAGTGTTGGCGACTTGTCGAAAGTGAGGCTCGCCCGGTGGCCCCCTCACCCTTCCGCCGCCACGCGGCTCCCTCCCTCTCCCACAAGTGGAGAGGGGATAAAAGCTGTTTCACATAGCTATTTCGCTATTTCAGTTTCTGGCCTTGCTTGCCAGCGCCTCCATCAATTCCAGCGCGTAGCGCACCCCGGTTTCAAAGTCGCGGCGCAACACGTTTTCGTTGGGGGCGTGGACGCGGCCTGCCACGTTGCCGATGCCCAGCGCCACCACAGGCGCACCGACATGTTGCATGAAAGGGTACATCGGGCCGCTGCCGCCGCTGCTGGGGTGCAGGATGGCGTCCTGGCCGTAGACCTCGCGGGCCACGCGCACAGCAGTCTGCACAAAGGGATTACTAAGGTCACTGCGGGCCGGGTGCTGGTGGCTTTCCAGCTCCACGATTTCTACATCCTGCAAGTTCTGGGCGTCCAGATGGACACGCAGCAGTTCCACGATCTTATCGGGGTGCTGGTCCGGCACCAGACGGAAGTCGATCTTGACAAAGCCCTCGGCGGGCAGCACGGTCTTGCTGCCGCCGTCGCCGTAGCCGCCGTGAAAGCCGTTAACGTTCAGCACGGGCATCAGATTGGTACGGGCGTTGAACTCTTCCGGCTCTCCCAGGCGGCGCGTGACCTCGTAGGCGTCGTACAGAGACTCGCCCTGGCCGGGAATGCTGGCGATGGCGGCGCGGTCCGCCTCGGAGGTTTCGCGCACATCGTCGTGGAAACCGGGAATGGTCACGCGCCCGGTCTCGTCGCGCAGGCTGGCCACGGCCTTCGCCAGCCGCCACAGCGGGTTGTCCACCACCGCCCCGGTGCTGCTGTGCAGGTCACTGGCCGCCACCCGGCAGCGCAGTTCCAGGCACACGATCCCCTTGAGGCCCGCGTACAGGATGGGCCGCCCCTCGGGGGTCACGCTGCCGAATTCCCACCACACGCCGTCAGCCTTCAATTCGGCGGCGTGGTCTTGCACGAAGGCTTCCAGGCTGGGGCTGCCCACCTCTTCCTCGCCCTCCAGCAGCCACTTGACCTTGAGGGGAATCTGGCCGCCGTGCCGTTCCCGCAGCGCCCGCAGCCCCGCCAGCCGGGAGGTGAACTCGCCCTTGTCGTCGGATGCGCCGCGCCCGTACAGGCGTCCGTCGCGCTCGGTCAACTCGAAGGGCAGCGTGTCCCACAGATTCAGCGGGTCTTCGGGCTGCACGTCATAGTGGTTGTAGATCAGCAGGGTGAACGGGCCGTCCCCGGCCTCGGCCACCAGCACCGGGGCCACCTGACCGGGGTAGCGGGCCACGCTGAAGCCCTCCGCCTCCAGCAGGGCGGTCACGGCGTCCGCCGTCTCGGGCAACATGCGGCCCTGCGCGGAGACGCTCTGCATTGCCACCAGATCACGCAGGTCAGACAGGCCGCGTTCGATGTGGGCGCTCAGATCAGTTGGAGTCATGTCCTACAGGGTAAGGGTTAGAGCGTGTTTATAAAGGTTCGACGGATGGGTCGAGGCGACGGAGCATCAGGCGAATGTTGGCGAGATAGCACCAGGAAGCGGAAGTATGGCAGCGGCCTTCATAGTCCCGGCTCAGCCGACGTGAGCGCGTCAACCACGCCAATGAGCGTTCCACCACCCAGCGACGGGGCAGCACCTGAAACCCTGTGGCCCTGTCACTGCGTTTGATGATTTCCAATGTCCAGCCCAGTGTTTCCAGCGTCCAGGTGACCAGCTTGCCCAGATAACCACCATCGGCCCAGACATGACGGAGGCGCACAAAGCGCCTCCGTGCGTACCACAGCGTCATTTTTCCGCCAT